>JBIJCX010000311.1:0-10205 GCA_044344465.1 Opitutaceae bacterium | reverse complement strand
GCGTGGAACGTGCCAATGAACTTTGGGTGCGCGATGCCGTTTCCTGTAGGTCGGGCTTTACGCCCGACATGCTGGTGTCGGGGATAAACCCCGACCTACAACAAACCGAGTTCATTGGCAGCGCAGCGAAGAATCCAGTTGGGCGTGCGCTGCACTCCCCCCGGGTCGAACCTGCCGATGGATGCTTCGCTGCGCTGCCAATGAACTCACGGTTGCCAGTTGTAGGAGCCTGCTTGCAGGCGATGCTCGATGGGCGGGGATGGCCCTAGTTTATACTTGGCGCCAGAATTGTTTACGGATCAAGGCATCCCTGCGCTCACGCGCAGGGCTACAATCATGGCGTAGCCCGCCGCGTGAGCGGCGGGACCGAAGGGACACCCGCGAAAAATTGTGTCGCTGGGTTTAGAATCGCCTGCAAGCAGGCTCCTACCCCCGCGCTGCGGAAAGTTCATTGGTAAGAATCCACGCAACGTTGCGTTGATATGCGCCTCAGAATGACAAACAAAAGTCCCTTTTGGAACGCCCGCTCACAAAAAGCCCATCGCCGGTTTCGCGAAACGGCCGATGTTGGGCAGCACGACCGGAAGATTCGTCGGGCTCACGCCAAACCACGAGGCCAGCGTCGCCGAGTACTCGTCCACACTGGTGGTGGGAATCCAGGAGCCGCGCGTGCTCGCATCGTCCGGGCCGCGGATCGTGAGATCGGCCATCCGGCCGTAGATGTCGCCGCCCTTCACCGCGCCGCCCACCACGAGGTGATTCGAACCCCAGCCGTGATCGGAGCCGTCGCCGTTGGTGTTGTAGGTGCGGCCGAAGTCCGAGGCGGTGAACGTCGTGACCTGATCGGCGCAGCCGAGCTCGACCGTGGCCTGATACAGGGCGGCCACGTTGCGGCTGACGTCAGCGAAAAGATTCGCGTGGGCGCCGAGTTGCTGGTCGTGCAAATCCCAACCCCCGATGCGGGCGAAGAAGATCTGCCGCTTGAGGCCGAGCTGCGGGGCGGCCGCGATCAGCCGCGCGATGGTGCGCAGCTGCTGGCCGAGCGCGGTGCCGGAGAACGCGGTCGTGAACGGCGCGGTGCCGCTAAGGATGCCGGAGAGCAGGGCGCTGCTCGAGATGGCATTCGACGTGATCCCGGAAAAAGCCGTCTCGAACAGGTTCGCATTCTGCGCCGCGAGCAGATCGTTCTGCGCCCGCGTGCGGAGCCCGGCGGCCGCCGTGGCGCTGGTAGATGAACCGGTGAGCGAGACCGCCCCGCCGGCGTTGACGGCGAACTGCACCACGTTCCGGCCGACCTGGAATGAGTTCTGCCCATTCAAGCTGATCGACATCGAGATGCGGTTGTCCGTGTTGAACGCATTCGTGAGATCGGCGAGCCGGCCGCCCCACCCCGTCGCAAACGGCTTGTCGGGCACACTGCTCTGCCACTCGACCTGCTGATCGCTGTGCGAAAAAAGCTGCGGCGGGAGGGGCACGGAGCGGGCGTTGTACTGCGCCTTGGTCGTCGGCACGACGAGCGTGCCCACGTTGCCGAGAATCGCGAGCTTGCCGGCATCGAACAGCGACTTAAGGCCCGTGCTGTTGGTGCCGGCGACATCGGCGTTGAGACTGGAATGAAGCGCCCATGCGCGGCCATCGTCGGTCTTGGGGCTGAGCCCGAGCAGCTGGGTCCGCGCCAGGGCCAGCGCGCCGCGACCGGCGGCGGACGCGTAGGCGTTGTAGCCCGCGGTATCGAACGGCACGATCAAGTTGTTGGCATCGTTGCCGCCCGCAAGAAAGAGGCACACGAGCGCCTTGTAGTCGGCGGGCAGCGCCCCGGCGCGCGGCGGCACCGTCGGACCGCTGTCCGGACTCGCCACCGCCCCCATGAGGCGGAGCTGGGCCAGGGTCGAGAGCATGCCGGTGGCGCCCACCGCGGCGCAGCACGCGCCGATAAACTTCCGGCGGTTGGGATCAAAGGTCGGGTTCTTGGGATTCATCGCGGTGAGGAATTTTTCGGGTCTTGGCGTGGGTTATTTCTGGATGGCGCCCTGGGCAGACGTGACCGTGAGGTAGATCGCCGAGCGCACCCGCTCGAGATCGGCGGCGGCCGTGTTCGTCGGCATGGCGACAATCGCGGCCACGATCCGGTCGCTCGTGGCCTTGGGCATCGTGCCGGCGGTGAGCAGGAGATTGAGCGAGTCGACCAGCGTCTGCGGCGTGCGCGCGAAACCCACCCACGGATCGAGCACCAGGCCGATGGTCTGCTGCGCCTGGTCGGTGGTCGACCGGTTGGCGTAGAGGTAGCCGTAGTAGAAATTCGGCTGCGTCAGCGCCGTCGTGTCCGTGAGAATCTGATACTCCGGCGCGTACAGCCCGGCGGCGGCGACCGCGCCCGGCAGCACGAAATTCGGCTCGAAGAAATTGAACACCGTCGGCGCCCGCAGGGCGGCCTGGCCGAGCAGGCCCTCCGGGTTGGCGATGTTGTAGCGCCCGGCATTGGACGCGGCCTCGAAGGCGCGGAAGATCGCCGTCGCGCGCAGCAGCGGTTCCTTCAACTTGCCAAACGTCGCCGTCATCGCGACCGCGGGGGAACGCGCCTCGTAGTCGGTCAGAATGGCGCGGACCACGGCACCGAGATCACCCCGCACGCCGGCGCCGTTGTTGGCGAACGCCTGCGCCACCCGGTAGATGTAGCCCGGACTCGGGTTGCTCGTGACGAGGCGCTGGATCAGCTGGCGGGCAATGAACGGCGCGGTGCTCGGATGGTGGAACAGCGTGTCGAGCGTGGTCTTCAGATCCTCGATGCCGCCCTGGCCCGCGGGCACGATCTTGCCGCCCACGATCGTTTTCTGGGTGTCGTCGTGAAACGCCGGCCAGAGCATCATCGGGTTGAGGTAGTCGGCGGGACTGCCCCGGAAGAGATTGCTGTTGGCCGTGGCGTTCGCCGCGGGGTTGTTGTAGCCCCAGCCCGTGAACACCTTCGCCAGCTGCACGATGGTTTCCTGGGTGTAGGTGGGGATCGGCTGGCCGTAGGAATCGAGCCGCAGCGTGCCGTCGGGATTGAGTTCGTTCAGCCCGATCGTGAACAACTGCATGATCTCGCGCGCGTAGTTTTCATCGGGCGTTGTGCCACCGGCGGCCTTGGCGCTTCGGAGCGAGCTCAGATAGATGCCCATCATTGGGCTGAGCGTGACCTGCTCGAGCACGTTGCGAAAATTGCCAAAAGCGCCGCGAACGAAGATGTCGTAGTAATTGGCCGCTCCTTCCTGCCAGGCGCTGATCGTGCCGTTGACGTCGGACGTGACCAGGATCTGGCTGAGCGCGAACGCGACCCGCTGACGGAGTTGATCCGGACCGGTGACGGCGATCTTCCACCATGCCGCCTGGCGGTGCGAGCCGCCGGGGCGTTCGTAAACGAGCGTGACGGGATCGCGGGTGCCCTGGCCGCCGGCGGTCGCGTTGGCCGCAAAGTCGGCCATCGTCGCGGCACGGTGGAGCGACGGTGGCAGCGCCATCTGCTCGTTGAGCCACGCGACGTAGCCCTTTTGGATCAGCGCATAGACGCCATCGTTGGTCGGACCGAACGTCGCCTGGGTGAGAAAGCGGGCCGAGTCCTGCGTCGAAATCCGCGCCAGGTCGAGGGCCGGAGGCGCCGCGGGCGGATTGAATGCGGCCGAACCGCTGTTCCGGACAAAGCCCCCGGCGAGTTCACCCGCCGGATACAGGGCGGTGTCGATGCTGACGCTGACCCGGCCGGCCTTGAGCGCGGCGATCAGGGCCGCACGGCTGTAGGTGCCAACCGGCGCGAAATCCCACATCGCGTTCGTGACCTGGCCCGGCGGCAGGCTGAACACATAGTCGCCATCGATGGCCAGGTGCCCGACGACCTCGGGCGAACTCAGGTTGGAGAAGCTGACATTGACGAACGCAAACGATTCGTCGGGGTTGAGCTGGAGGGTGGCGGTGCCGTAGGCCGTCGAGGCGGTCGCGTTCGGCAGGGCGCGGAGATTGGAGACGTAGAGCGAACCGGAGCTGGAGAAGATCGTCACGCTCGCGCGGTCGTTGACGCCGACGCCGTAGCTGTTGTGCGGCGTGATCGTGAGCGTGGCGATGCGGTTGTTGGTGTTGGCCGGGTTGGCCCGGGGCACCAGATTGACCGTGGCCGAAGTCGCGCCGGCGGGAATCGTCACCGCCCCCGCGACCGGAACGAAGTCGGTGCCGGCGACGGCGGTGCCGGCGATCGCATAGTTGACCGAAATCGGGTTCGTCACCAGGCCGACGCGAGAAAACGTGAAAACGCCGGCGGCGCTGCCCATGGCCTCAGCCGAGGGGACGCTCGCCATCACACTCACGGTCGAGAGCGTCTCGGGCGAAAGATCGTAAACTTCAACGAGCGCGACGCCGGTGGTGCCAGCGACGCCGCTGGCCAGAATCGTATAGTTGCCGGGGGTCAGATCGACCAGGAGAGCGGCGTCCTTGCTGCCGGCCGCAAAAGGGAAGGCCCCCGCCTGCGCGAACGCGGTCGCCAAGGCGGCCGCGGCCGTGTCGCCCCAGTTGTCGTTCGCGCCATTGGCGATTTGGCGGCCGGCGTTGTCGAGCACGGCCACCGAGGGATCCACCACCGTGCCGCCCACGCCAAATGCGCCCAGGCCGGGCCCGGCAACCCGGATGAGGACCCGGCGCGCTCCGCCCCCGGGGGCGACGGACAAGCCCGAGAAAAACATGTTGGCCCCCGTGCCGACGAGCGCGCGGGTGGACATGTTCATGAGGCGGGCCGAGCCGGTGACGTCGTAGAACTCGAGGATGGCGATGCCGGAGGCGTTGTTCACGCCGCTGACCTGCGCGGTGTAAAGTCCCGGGGAGAGCGTTGCGACGAGTGCGGCGTCCCGACTGCCGTTCGTGAGCGGAAAAGCGCCCACCGAGGCCATCGTGGCCGCGTCGTCGCCTGACCAGTTGTCGTTGGCCAGCACGAGGTCCCCGTTGCTGTTAAACAACTGCAGCTGAGGGTCGGCGAGCGTGCCGGTGAGCCCGAAGGGGGTGGTGGCCAAACGCGCGCCGACGGCGCGAATCAGGATTTTCTTCGGCGCACCGTCCTGCACGAAGAAACCGGTGATCATGATGTTTGACCCGGTGCCGACCTGGGCGCGCGTCGAGAGGTTGCCCAGCCGCTGGTCGTACTGCGCGGCGCGAACCGGATCGAGGCAGGTCAACGTGCAGGCGGCGGCCAGAGCGAAGCGGAGGATCGTTTTCATCGGGTGGGAATGGGAACCGTGGGAAATCTCAATGGGCGCGGGGAATTTCCGACAATCTTGCGACCGAGACGTTGAAGTCCAGCCAGCGGATGCAAATAGGTGGTAAATACTGATCGGGCGGGTCTGGGCGTGGGTCGCGGCATGCCGGATGGCGGCGGAGCAAGCCGTGTCCTGGCCACCGGACTCCACTCGGAGCCAATCCATGCAGTTGGCCTCGCTGGCCTACGACCAACGGCGAGGAAATTTCCCGCGCAGTAGCCCGCCGCGTGAGCGGCGGGATGACGGACGTCCCTGCGCTCACGCGCAGGGCTACAAGGAGCCTCGCTTCTTCCCTTCCGGAGGAAAACGCGTTTTGCAACCGGGGCGGCATCATTACGCCTCATCCCGGCAAGGAGCGCAAAAACGGCGCCATCGCTTGACGATAGGTGTCATCCAGGAACGGCCCGACGCCGAGGAACCGCCGGAATCCCGTCTCGAGCTCCTCGCGCAGAAACTGGCGCAGCTCCTCGGTCAAGTCATCGCGCGCCGGAGCCAACGAGAATTCCTCGGCCGAGACGCAATAGCCCGACGTGCCGCCCACGTTCGCTCCGGCCGGGAGACCGGCGCGGCGGCGCACAAATCCCGGCAAGCCGCCCGCGCCGAGCGTGTAGTTGAAACCCACGCCCCGCGCGTCCTCTGCAATCAGCACCGAGGGCCGGCGAAAGCGGAACAGGCTCAGATGGGAATGGCATTCGTAGCCGACGTGGAGATCGCAGTCCCGATAGAAATCCAGTTTGCCGATGTCGCCGGCGAGTTCGATGACCTCAAACCCCAACCGGGCCGCCTCCGCCCGGATGAACGCGTTCTTTTCCGCCACGTCGGACCGCATCGACGCATCATTCGTCGCCGTCGTGTCGGCGAAGCGCGACGCCTTGGCGTCGGTCAGGTGCATCGCGCAATACCGGCGGGCATCCGGAAACAGCTCCCGCAGCAGCTGGAGCACCGCCGCCGCCTGGTCGCGATAGTGCGCGCTCAAGGGCGGACTGAAGACCACCCGCCCGACCCGCTCCGGCCGGTGGAAAGGACGCCCGATGAACTCCGGATCGTACCAGGCGGGGTCACCGGTCATCAGCGTATTGTGAATGCTGTGACGGTGCAGCACCTCGCACACGTGGTACTCGCGGCAGGAAACGTGCGCCACGCCGGCGGCGACCCGTTGCAGAAACGCGCGCGTCGCCGCCGAAAAGCGGGTGTTCCGCCGGCTCTCGCTGTCTCCCGGATAGACGTTCCAGTTCGCCCCAATCGGAATCAGCGGCACCCGGATCTGGCTGAGATCCTCCACCAACCGGTAGCACCCGGGATACATGGGCACATCCCGGATGGGAAACCCGGGCATCAGCACCGCCGCCGAGGCATTGATCTCCGGGAGGCGCGAGTCCAACGAGTCCTCGCGAAAAATCGTGATGAAGCGGACCGGGCCCTTTTCTTTTTCCACCAGACGCTTGGCGGCCACTTCGATCAATTGATCCCCGACATTCGCGGAACTGCGCTGGCCGGGATAAGTGGTCAGTATGGTATAGGTTGTCATGGGCGAAACGTGATCAGGCTCCGGATCCTTCAGGGGCGAAAGAAGGTCCCCGCAATGTACCGCGCGGTGGAGGCGGCGTCTCCCGCTTTCTCCTGGTTGAAATAGTACGCGATCAGCACGGTGCCGTCCGCCAGTTCGATTGAGAACGGATACCCGAGATCCGATGTGCCGCCGTCATCGCGCACGATGATTTCGTCGGCCACGTCCCACGTTCTGCCACCGTCGCGGCTGAGCGTGGCACGCACGCCGTAGGGCTTCTGCCGGTAGCCATAGGCGCACAAAATCCGCCCGTCCCGCAGTTCCAGCAGATGCGCCGGGAAACCCCAAAGCGGGGTCTTCTGCGGCCGGGACCAGTTCCGACCGTCGTTGTCCGAAACGCTTTGGAAGAGGAAGCCCGCCGGTGGGTTCTCCCGCCGTTCGGAGGCACCCTCGGCCCTCGTGCGCAAGACCGCGATGATCCGCCCGCTGCGCAGCCGCACCCAGCCGGGTTCGAGAAAATGCAGCTGATCCGCCGCCCCATCGCCCACCAGGCCATGCCGCTCCCACGTGGCGCCGCGATCGGTCGAGCGCAGACACAGGGCGCGCGCCCACGTTCTCGCCCCCGCGGCGTCCCGGTTGTAGTCGTTCACGATCATGAGCAGGCTCCGATCCTCCAACTCGATCACCGGCGCCCGGGCGGCGAGCGGCGGAAGGTCGGCGACGGCGACCGGACGCCGCGGAGTCCACGAACGTCCTCCATCGGTCGAACGAACCGTCCAGAGTCCCTGAAACGTGCTGACCGGACGCCGTTCCTCCCGCGCCGAGGGCTGACCTGGCGGCGTCGGCTTGAGATCGCTCCCGCCCGCGGCGGGCGCGACACCCCAGCTGTAGAAGCTGGCCAGCAGGCTGCCATCGGAGAGCGCGGTGACGGTCGTGTCCTGCGTGCCGGAAAACCGGTGTGTCCGATCGTCGATCACCTGTTTCTCGCCAAACGTGCGGCCGCCGTCCCGCGATCGGAGGAGGATGCCGCGCGAGGTCGGATCGACATGGGAGCCCTCCCCCACGGGTCGCGCATGGGCTTCGCGAATTCCGAGCAGAATTTCACCGCCCGGCAGCCGGCAGAGCGACGGGCCGAGGTAATACTGGGTGTCGTCCCGGTGGAGAACGACATGCTCCAGCGGGATCGTTGGCGCGGCGGCCATCGGCGGACAGCCTCCGGCCAGGAACAGGGCAAGCAACAGGGTCGATCTGGGGAACCGGACCGCGGCAAGTCGGATACTTATTGTCATGATAGTCGCCGGCATTTGGTTGAAGATAATTTTCCGAGATCGCGAGGCCGCGCTGGAGGGCGGGCGCCCGAAAACAACTGGGCTGGCATCCCGGGGACAAATCCAGACAATGCCGGACGTGTCGGCTTCCACCGAATTTCTCCTGTCGCTCCCGCCGGCCATGGCGCGGGCGTTTCCATCCCTGTCTCCGGATTCTACCCGCCGGTGGTTTACCTCGAGCGATCCCGCGGGGCGGAAGCTGGGCTCCGGCGGCGGAGTGGCGCAATTGCTGGCCGACGCGTGGCGCGCCGACGGCCGGCCCTTCGCCGGGTGGATCGAGTCCGCCCGGCGCCTGGTCCTGCTGGCCGGCGGCCAGAGCCGGCGCCTTCCCGCCTATGCGGCCACCGGGAAAGTTCTTATGCCGGTGCCCGTGATGCGCTGGTCGTATGGACAGCGTCTCGATCAGACCCTGCTTGAACTGCAGGCGGACGATTACGCCCGCATCCTGGCCCTGGCTCCGGACGAAGCCCGGATTCTGGTCGCGAGCGGCGATGTTTTTCTGAAATTCCCCGATGTCCTGCCCGCCATCCCACGGGCCGACATCGTCGGCTTCGGCATGATGGTCAGCCCGGAGGTGGCGGCGCATTTCGGGGTCTTTTTTTCTCCCCGCGAATCGAGGGGCGAAGTCGCGTTCTTCCTGCAAAAACCATCGCCGGAAAAGATCCGCGAGCTGGCCGCCGAACACGCCTATTTCGTCGACACCGGGCTCTGGTTGATGAGCCGTCGGGCCATCGGGGTGCTGATGGGCCGATGCGGCTGGACCGGTCACGGATTTTCGGACGGATGCGCGGCGAACTACGAGCTCTATGCGGGCCTTGGTCCTGCCTTGGGATCCCATCCGGTGGAAACCGATCCGGACATCAACTCCCTGAGCGTGAAGATTGTCCCGCTGGCGGGCGCGGAGTTTCACCATTTCGGCACCACCCGGCAGATGATTGAGTCGCTGTCCGCACTCCAAAACCGTTCCTCCGGGAGCACCCACTATGATTTCTGGCGCAAACCGCATCCGGACATGTATGTCCTCAACTCGAGTTTCGCCTTCAAGCAACGCTCTCCGGACCATCGGTTGCTCTGGATCGAGAATTGCTCGCTGCCGGATGACTTTCTCCCCGCGCGCGAAAACGCCCTCACCGGGCTGCCCGGCGGAAACTGGAAATTTTCACTCGCGCCCGGCGACTGCCTCGACTGCGTGCCGGTCGGCGAATCCGATTTCGTGATCCGCCATTACGGGCTCGACGACCCCTTTTCCGGGAGCCTGGAAAACGCGCGGTGGATGGGCCGCCCCGCCCTCGCGTGGTTCCGCGATCGCGGGATGTCCCTGAAGGACGCCGGGATCGCGCCCGGCACTGACATCCAGCAGGCCGCTCTTTTCGCGGCCGTGCGGGCGCCGGATTCCGCATGGATCGACTGGCTGTTGCACGCGTCGCCCCTGCCGGGAGCACGGGAAAAGTGGCTTTCGGCCCGGCGCTTCAGTGCCGGCGAACTCGCCGAACACGTGAATCTCGATCGCCTCTTCGCCCAACGCCGGGCGCTCGCCGCCCAAGCGGCTGGAAGCCTCTGGGAGAACCGGACGAGCAATCCGTTCTTCCGGATCGATCTGGACAATGCCGCGGCCATCTATGCGGCGGGCGACAGTGCAGTGCCCGTGCCGGATGCCGACCGGGGCGACGCGCTGCGCCGGATGCATGAGCACGCGTTCGCCGGGGCGGTGAAACAGGCCCGCGGGCTGGATGGCTCCGCCGACGAAAACGCGGCTTTCTCGGCGCTGGCGGAACGGATTATCGCACTCTGCGCCCCCGTCGCGCCGCGGGCCAATCTGATCGACGACCAGATCCTCTGGGCGCGGTCGCCCGTGCGTTTGGATCTCGCTGGCGGGTGGAGCGACACCCCGCCCTTCTGCCTCAAGCATGGCGGCGCGGTGGTCAACATGGGCGTGGATCTCAATGGCCAGCCTCCCGTGCAGGTTTTTGCCCGCATCTGTCCCGAGCACCACATCGTGATCCGTTCGATCGATCTCGGGGCCGAGACGCTGATCCGATCGTTCGCTGAACTGGAAAACTGCTCGCAGGTGGGCGCGCAATTCTCCCTCGCCAAGGC
>JBIJCX010000310.1:0-10221 GCA_044344465.1 Opitutaceae bacterium | reverse complement strand
CGTCGGCACGCCCTCCGGACGGTGCGGATTGAAATTCGTCATGAACGTCACGCCCACGACCCCATTGGCCTCATGCATCTCGCGGAGGATGCCAATGTATTTGGACATCACCCACGTCTTGAACTCACACCAGTCTGCGTAATAGGCGAAGTCGTCGCCGATCACTTCCGGCACCTGACGCGGGGCAGGCACATCCTCGATGGACGCATACTTGCGCGGATACGGCAGCCCTCGGGCGCTGCCGTATTTGGCCGCCAAGAACTGGTGATAGAAACCGCCCCGACTGACGTTTACCGGGTTGTAGTCCGAGGTCAGCATGCCGTCCTGCACGATATAGCTCACTTCATTGTCGAGGTTGACCATCGTGATGAACCCGCCGTTGGTTTTCAGGCGCGGTCTGATGATCTTGTCCACCTCGCCGATCCACTTGCGGCACCATGCCAAGTAATCGGGATGCAGGTACGATGGCTGCGATCCTTCGCGCTTGCCGATCCAATAGCCCTGGGTGGTGCGGTTCTGATAATCCCACACCATCATGTCCGGATTCCCCATCACGAGCCACTCAGGATAGGCGCCGTGAATCATTTCGTTGCAGCAAAACGGGCCACAGCGGAAGTTCAGTTCCAAGCCCAGTTCCTGAACGAGATCGAGAAAACGGATAAGGTTGAGGTTTGGTTTGGTGCTGCCCTCAAAATCCAGCACGCCCGCAGGATGCTCCGCACTCGGCGGTCCCACCAGATGTGTCGCCCATTGCACGTAGGTTGTGACGTTCTTCAGTCCGGCCTCTTTGAATTTCAGCAGGATCGGTCTCCAGTACCGAACCTCGAGGCGGAAGTACTGGATTTCACCACCAAAGATGGCGGCGCTTTGCAATGATTGCTTGGATATCATAGCGACGGAAGAAGCTAGCTGGCAAATCGTTAAGTAACACGCGGGGCTTGTTCGAGAAACAGGGAGAATGAGGGTCAGACCGGTGAAATAAGCTTGCAGGTCTTACATAAGGTCATAAGATGACTATCACGCAAGCCTTAATTCGGGACAATCCGGAAGCCAACCTCTCACAAACCACGCCCGCGCCATACGCGAAGAGCCCATCTCGCCGAGCGGCCAACCCAACGATCATGCCCGCAACGACCACACCTTCCCTTGCTTCTCGCGCGGTGTCTGCCTTGCCCGGTCATCTGCTGAAGACTGGTGCGCGGCCGGACATCCTCAAACTCCGCCAGCACGGGCTTCTAAAACCGCATGACTCCGTCCTCTTCATTGGAGACTCAATTACCGATGCATTCCGCAAGCCAGAAGAGATCAACAATGCCTATCAAATGGGGGCGGGCTACGTGCTGATCATCGCTGCTCGCCTCACGGCCGAGCATCCCGAGGCGAAGTTCAACTTCATCAATCGGGGCATCTCCGGCCACCGCGTGACCCATCTGGTCGAACGTTGGGAACGTGATTGCATGGCACTGAATCCCCACGTCGTGAGCCTCCTCGTCGGCGTCAACTCCACCCTGGGTAAGTATTGCGACAAGACTCCCCCGTCAGATGCTGATTTCGATACTTTCTACGCAATCTACGACCGCCTGCTCACGGGGCTGATCACCCGAAAACCGCAAGTGCGACTGGTGCTATGCGAACCCTTTCTCCTGCCGTGTGGCCTCGCAACTCCCGAACTCGTCTCGGACATCCGGCTACGTGCCCGCTACGTGCACCGCCTCGCGAAGAAGCACAAGGCGATCTTCGTTCCCTTTCAGGAAGCCTTTGACCGGGCGCTCTCGCGCGCGCCGGCAGAGTATTGGGCCTATGATGGCGTCCATCCCACGGCGGCAGGCTTCTGGTTGCTGGCCCAAACGTGGCTGCAGCACGTGACGAAATAGCTCTCTCGGAGTGAACGGACGACGCTGTCTTGTCCGGGGACGAGAACGCGTAGCGAGAGCACCGGGCCCACGAATCCACTAACCATGAACAAAGTCAGCAAATACTTCGCCGACTGCGACCGGCGTTACGACGCCTCCTTGGGAATGCTCGGGCAGGTCTTCACTAGTCCCGGATACCACACCCGCCTCGTCTCGGGGGGGTGGGTCCACCCGACGGTCCATTCGCTGGAATACGCCGTCCTGCTGCTGCGCCACGGCCCGCCCGAATTGCGCAGCCGCGCCGAGACGATTCTGGACCGCGTCCTGCCGCTTCAGGACGCCGATCCAGTGAGCCCTTACTTTGGAATCTGGCCCTATGTCTCCGAGGAGCCGATTACCCAAATGAACCCGCCGGACGGGAACTGGGCGATCTTCTGCGGCGGCCGAGTGGCCGAGGCGCTCGTCGCCGGAAAGGAAATTCTCCCTGAGGCGTTAATGGAGCGGATGAAAACCGCCCTACGTAACAGCGGGATGTTCTCCTTCCGCAGCAACATCCTGCCCGGCTACACCAACATCTCCGTGATGGGCGGGGGCGTCGCGGCCATGGCGGGCGAGCTGACTGGGGTTCCCTTGCTGCTGGAATACGGCCGCCGCCGCCTCGAGGCCGTCGTGCAGAGCATCGAAGGCAACGGGACGCTTTGCGAATACAACAGCCTTCCCTATAATCTCATCACCATCCACGAGTGCGAGCGGGTGCTTTTCCTTCTCAAGGACGAGGCGACACTCCGCCACGCCGAGACGATCCGCGCCGCCGCATGGCGCATGCTGGCCGAACTCTTCCATCCGGGGCTCCAGACGTTCTCTGGTCCGCAGGCCCGCGCCTATGCCGACTTCCCGGATCCCATCACGGTGGAAAAGCTCACTACGGAAACACCTGATGCCAGACCGCCGCTGGTCTGCGTCGATGTGAAAGATTTGGAAAGGGCATCGAGCCTCGGACACCCGACGCTATGATTTCAAATCCAAGCCCAACACCTTCCGCCGAATGGCCGGATGTCCGCATCCGCGACCACCATGGCGTGCCGACATTGCACCGCGACGGGATGCCATGGTTCGGCCTTGGGGCCGAGCGGCCGTTCATTGGTGACAATGTGGCCTTGTTTAGGACGCTCGAAAGCGCCGGGGCGCGGTTCTTCCAATGTGACGCGACCTGTTCGGAGGATATTTACCACCCGGAACTCCGCTTCTGGCACGGGCCCGGACGCTTTGATGGCTCGGCGATGGACCGCTATTTCAAACTAGTGCTTGGTGAGTGTCCCGACGCCTTGCTGTTGCTGCGCGTCTATGCCGGGGCGCCGGAATGGTGGTTGGAGGCCAACCCCGGGCATCTCCAAGTATACGCCGACGGCACGACCGCGCGCGAATTGCAGGGGGCCGGCATGCGGCGCCTGCCCAGCCTTGCCTCGCCGCTCTGGCGGGAGGAATGCGTGCAGGCGATGCGGGAATTCGTCCGCTGGCTGATCCGCTCCGGATGGAGCCGGCACGTCGGCGCGTTCCTCGTGAGTTACGGGATCACCTGGGAATGGGCGATTCCCGGCACCGATGGACTGCCCGATTACAGCCCCCACACGGTGCGATATTTCCGGGAGTTTCTCCGCAAGAAATACGGGAACGACGATGCGCTTTCCGAAGCCTGGGGCAGGCCGGCTCGCATTGACGAAGCGGAGATCCCAGGCTGCGAACGCAGGGAGCGGGCGGGAGGTGAGGCGGGGCTCCGCAGGATACCCGAAGAGCAGGATGTCATCGACCACCAGCAGACGCTCTCCGAGATGACGGCCGACATGCTTCTCTCGCTCTCCGAAGCCGCGAAGGAGGAGAGCGGCGGCAAGCTCACGCTAGGCGCCTTCTACGGCTACACGCTCACCGCACGCGAGCAGACGGCCTTCACCGGCCTCTACGGGGCCGGCGGCTTTCTCGGCGGGCACCATGCGCTCGGACGTGTCGTGCGGTCCCCGCATCTCGATTTCTTGGCCTCGCCGTATGCGTATTCCAACAGGCGTCCGGCAACGGGAATGCTGTTCGAGCACGGCCCGTTGGGAACCTGCCACCGCCACGGCAAGGCGTGGCTCGATGAGAACGATAACTACACGTTTATCAATCCGACCAACGGCGATCCGCGCCTGGTTGCGCTGGATGTGGGCGCGGCGGAGACCTTGGAGGAGACGGTCACCATGCTCCGGTGGGCCTTTGGCCTGGCGCTCGCCCGGGGAAAGCACCTCTGGCTCACCGAACTCACCGGCTGGCTCAATGCCTATCGCCCGAATTTCGACCATCCGGCGGTGCTGGAGGAAATCAATCGTCTCCAGCAACTCGGCGAGAAACTTGTGACAAGGGATCGCTCCAACCGGGCGCAGATCGCCATTGTCCTCGATGAACACTCCGTGGCCTGCCAGACCCTCGACCACAAGGCGTTCGAGCAAAAAGTTTATCGCGCCATGACCCGGCTGATGCGGATGGGCTGCGCGGTGGAAGTTCTGCTCCTGGCGGATTTGCTCGAGGAAAGCGATCCCGCCTGGAAAATCGTCGCGCCTTTCGGCGTTCACGATTCCAAGGCGATCGGGCGCCTCGCGGCCTGGCGGGAGAGTCATCCGGCTGTGCGCTTCCATTGGAATGCCAAACCCGGTTTTTATCCCGTGACGCGGGAGGTGCGAAAATCCGCCGAGGCCGCCGGAGTCTACTTTTACGCTTCCGATGGCGTGTGCGCCTGGGAAAACGCCTCGATGCTGCTCGTGCAGGGCGATGCGCCGGAGGTCACGCTCGACAGGCCCCGGAAGGGCGTGGAGATGTTCTCGGGCCGTCCCTTCTCGACAGACGCCTCCCGGCCTCTCGCCGTGCCGAATCCCGGGTCTCCCGCCCTCCTTGTCTGGGAGCCGAACGACTTCAACACATGATCACGACCATGAAACTCACCAGTCCGCTTTTCACGGACTGGGCCCCGCAGTATGTCCGTCTCCGGCTTGCCGGTGTCGAACCCGGAGCGCCGCTGGCGCTGGCGGTGGACGGCGTTTCCTGGCCATTCCAATACACGGGAGACTCGTCTGAAGCGGGGGCCGGGATTCTCCTCAAACTCGGCTTCGCCAGGGGACAGACGCGACATCTGGTCTTCTCGGAGGCGAAGTGCTCCGGCACCGACCTGACCCCGCAAGTAATCCCGTTTGATGCGCCGGTCACCGTCGGCCTGGAGGGGAGGAAACTTCTGGTTTCGCCCGCCTCCCCGTTCCTCGGCCTTGCGGGATTTCCGATGCAGTCGCAGATCCGCTGCGACCATCCGCTGCTCGGCTCCACGCTCATCCGGGTGTGCGATGGGCCTCTGTTCACCGATTACCGTCTGGTTTACGACTACGGCGAAAACCGCGCCTACACCCTGCGCTTCCGCTGCTACAAGGAGGATCGCTACATCGAGGTCGAGGAGCGGTTCAGCCTGCGCATGGGTGCCAGGCTCGTCTGGACCATCAATCCGGAAAAGACCTTCACTCACATCATCAGCCGAGACAGCTTCGAGGGGGAATCCCAGCCAACGCTCGAACCGCTCGGCGCCGAGCATCCCCGCGATCTTCTCTGCCGCCTGCAGATGCCGGTGCAGACGGAGTATTTCATTCCCAACAACCGCGGTTGGTTCGCCTTCTGCGACGGGCGCGACGAGGCGCGCGGCATGGTCGGCATCCTCGGGCTTTACGGGGCCAGATGGGAGGAACCGGTCGCCAACATGCCCGAGTTGCTCGACAAAGGCGGCACCGTGGAGTGGAACGCCGCGCTTGAAAGCGGGGTGCGTCACTGGCTGCTCTACGCCGGGCCGGTGGAGAAAGGCTACAGGCCAGAAGCGCGCTTTGTCTTCCACCGCCTGCAAGCCGAGTTCAACGCGCTGCGGCTTGACGAGCATCTCGACCTGACGGGCAATGCTTCCTGGGACACCTCTTGCGCCGCTCTTCCCGGCGTATTCGCGGCGGGCGACTTCCACGCCGCGGCGCGCAAGCGCCTCGGGCAATACGTGTGCCTGCAACGCGTGCTCGACGAGCCCGACGACTGCTCAAAGCAGAGAGGCGCGAGTGGCGCGCTGCATCTGGCCAGCTACCGATATCTCCTCGAGCCTACTCCGGGAAACGCCGGCGCACTTTACGGACTGCTCATCGAGCGCTTTGAGCGTTGGGTCCGCCAGTTCCAGGGCTACCGCGTGGGCCGGTCCGATTACATGAAGAATGTGATCGGGTTCTCGCGTTACCTGCGCGGCATGCTGCTCGCCTACGAGCAGTTGAAGAGGGACGCGGTGCTGAGCGACGAGCAGTTCCGCAAGCTGAACGCTTACTTTGCCTTCGCCGCAGGGCGCATCCTCGACGAGGGACGCTGGCCGCACTCCCGCACCTGGAAGCACCCGGACCACCCGGAATCGAGCCGCGACTTCTACACCTACGGCGGCGAGCACAAGCCTGACCGGCTCATCTGGACCAACAGCCTTCCCAACTTCCAGAGCGATCCGCTCTGCGCCCTCGCGCACCTGTCGGCGGTCTTCAAGGACCACCCGGACGCTCCTTGCTGGCGGCGATTCGCGCTCGACGAGATCGACCGCCAGCTTGACGCCTACTGCGGGAAAAGCGGCGCCTGGCAGGAGTCGATCAACTACGCGCTCTACACGCTTTCCTACTTCGTCATCACCTTCAAGGCGGTCAAGGAACGCTGGGGGATCGACTATTTCAACGACGAGCGGGTGCGCCGCTTCGTCTCCTGGCTCTGCCGTTTCGTCGGGCCGGTGGACAAGCGCTTCGGGGTGCACACCATGCCGGGGATCGGCAACGCGGTGCTCCCGCAGACGGGTGCCGACACGATGCTCTGCTTCGCGGCGGAACTTGCGAAGGACGACCCCTTGCGCGCCTCCTGCCTGGCGCTTTGGAAAATGGGCGAGACCTATGCCCGCCCTGCCGAGCATTACCCCGTCGTCATGGCCGCCATGGCGCCTCTGGAGATTTCAGATTTCAACTTTCAAATTTCAAATCTCGCCAGCGAGTGCATGGACGAGGTCGGTGTCGCCCTGCGCGACCGCCAAGGGGAACCGGAGGAGAGCTATCTCTTCCAGAAGATCGGTTTCGCCAAGGATCACTACGAAGCCGACGAGACGGCCTTCAACTGGTATGCCAAGGGCACGCCGCTCTGCATGGACTACGGCACCTACACCGGCGATGTCGCCGTGGGCGGCGCCCACAACCTGGTGGAGATTCCCGACGAGGACAATCTGCGCCGCGGCTACCTCGGCGACCACCTCTTCACCCCGGCGCGTGATTACACGCGCTGCGAGGTGCCGGTAACCCTGAAACTCCTCTGGGGCAAGGTGAGATCCTTCGCCGAGGTCGAGAACAAGGATGGCAAGATCGACCGCACCAAGACGCCCTACTTCTACATCGGCGACAAGAACCCCGTTGGCCCGAAGGTCTGGAAAGTGCGCCAGCTTCTTTTCGTCAAACCCGACTACACGGTGCTCTTCGACCGAGTCTATGGCCGGGTGCCCCACCGATACAACCTGCATTTCACCGGCACGGACATCCGGCGCGACGGCCCATTCATCACGGCGAAGGGGCGCTTCGACTTCGACCTGCTCGTCGATGTCCAGCATCCGGCCGAGTTCGAGATGGAGACGGGGGAGTTGATTCCGAATGTCCATCCCGGTTGCGGCGGCGAGGATGCCCGGGCGAAGCACGCGCAGAATTATTTCCGGCTCCATAACCACACCGACGGCATCTACCGCACCCTGCTCTTCGCCCGCGAGCGTGGGCGCGAGGTCCGCGTCGAGTCCTTCGGCGCCAGCGGCCTGAAGGTCGTCACCCCGGAATACACCGACCATGTCTGGCTGCACAACGACATGGTGGACGAGTCGATCGACGGGGTCCGCTTCGTGGGCCGCGCCGGCTGGATCCGTCGCGCCGCCGACGGCGCCGTCACGGCCTGCGTGCCCGACGGCGAACTCATCGAGGCCTTCGGCGTCCGTTTCGAGGGGAGGGGACCCTGGAGCGCTGGAAAAGAGGGCGTGATCATCCATCGGGGCGCTCCTCGCGCAGTTCAGGTCAGGCGGGAAAAATGAGGAAATAACATTGTGAGTGAGATTAGTGGCAAAATTCTGAACCAGCCGGTGGATGTCAGCGCCGATTCGGGGTCGTCCCCTAGTTGTGGTCGGCCTGACCAGACAACCCATCCGCTACTGCGTTTGTGGGATATTGTTCGTTTTGATGCGCGCGACCTTGGAGGAGCAGCGCTCTTCCAAGTGCTCCAGCCCTTGTCGTATCTACCGTTTTATGCCGGTGTCGGCATTCTGGTGGATCGCATCCTCCAGAACAAGGCGGCTACCATTGAAGAGCGATACCTCTTCCTGCTCTACTACGCTTTGGCCAATCTCGGCCTTTGGCCAATCCACATGTGGTGCACAGTCGGCTGCGTAAAGAGGAGCCAGCGGTTGATGCGGTCGGCCGTAGCCCAAATGCGCCGGTTGCTGGTGGATAAGCTACAACGGATGTCGCTGAGCTTCTTCACGCGGCGTGGTGCGGGGGCGCTGTCAAACCAAGTGACCACCGATCTGGGGCGGGTGGAAGCGTTTCTCGCCAACGTTGTCGGGAGTTTTCTGATTCAAGTAACGCTCGGTCTGGGCGCCCTGGCTTATATGTTCTGGCTGAATCCTCTGCTCGCCTCGGTCACGGCCATGGCGATTCCATTGCAGTTCATGGTGGTCAGGCGAATGCGAAAGCGCTTGGACCGATTGAATCAGAATGTTCAGCAAAGCGGAGAGAGCTTTTCCGCGCGCGTCGTCGAATTCATCGGCGGAATGCGGGTGACCAAGAGCATGGGAAGCGAAGAACGCGTGGCCGGCGAACTCGCCGAGGTGATCGAGCGGGTGCGCGGCGCAGGGCTGGAGGCGAGTGTCGCGATGTGCAGGGTCGCGATGGCCATTCAGATGATCGGAGAATACTTCGGTGTTGTCGTATGGTGCCTCGGCGGAGTCCTCTATCTGCAAGGGAAGCTACCGCTTGGTTCACTGTTGGTTTTTACGGGAACATTCGGATTTGTGCGGGGCAGCTTCCAGGCCTTTGTGGCAGCCTATGACTCCTGGATGCAGGCCAAGCCGGGCCTCGTCGCGATGCTGGCCATTCTGGATTCCGAAGAACTTGAGAGCTTCCGCCACGCGCACGGAGTCTCGCGCGTTCGCCTCAAGGGAGAACTGCAACTGCGGGATGTGAGTTTTCGCTACCCTGGCATCGAAGGAGCCCCCACGTTGTCGGATATCAGTTTGCACATTCCTGCTGGACAGCACGTCGGCTTGGTGGGGGAAACAGGGGCGGGCAAGAGCACATTGATCGACCTGATTCTCGGCTTCTACATCCCGAACCACGGGCAGATACTTTATGATGGAAGGCGGCTGGAAGACATCGGCCTCCTGGAACTGCGACGCAACGTGGCCATCATGGGGCAGGAGTCATTCCTCTGGAACACCACGGTGCGGGAGAACATCAGGCTCGGGCGTCCCACTGCGACCGATGCCGAAGTGGAACAGGCGGCCGGCAAAGCGCAGGCGGATCGCTTCATCCGTGCGCTGGAGCGCGGATACGAAACCATGTGCGGCGAACGCGGCGGCCGCTTGTCAGGCGGGCAACGCCAGCGGGTCGCGCTCGCCCGCGTGTTCTTGCGCAATCCGAGCATCGTCATCCTGGACGAGCCGACCAGTGCGCTTGATCTGGAAACGGAAGCCCTACTCCAGGATGACCTGGACACGCTTTGTCGGGGAATCACCACCTTCATCGTGGCCCACCGTCTATCGACGCTGCGCAGCGTCGATCGCGTATTGGTGTTCAAGCAAGGCCGGATCGTCGAAGACGGACGAGTGAGCGAATTGCTCGCAAATGAGGCGGGCCATTTCGCGCGCCTGACGCGACTGCAGACGCGTGGATTGGGCAAATTTCAGGAGCCGGCCGGGACACGGGCCCCCGCCGCTCAATGAGAAGTCTACCCGGGAGTCGCGACCTACGAGGGCATCGTGAGTGGAACGTGACCGTGGGTTTTCTGGAACGAAGAATGCTGTTTAGTCTGCAAGGAGGGGTATTCGGGAGAAGTGAAGTTTTCAGCCTTCGCGTGGCCATTCACCGGTAGTCCATTGGGGTGAAACCAGATTACTGATTCCTCATGATCCTTGGCGGCGTTCGGCATATGCAAATAGCGAGAGTATTCAGCTCGTCACCACTTCCGAAGCGCGGTGGTCTGGCCGGAGCGATGGGTGGCGGCGCAGCCGCGAGCCCGAAGCGGAGCGCCAGATGAGCCGCGCCGTGCCGCCCACCAA
>JBIJCX010000648.1:0-2820 GCA_044344465.1 Opitutaceae bacterium | reverse complement strand
GAGATCGCGTACGATTACGAAATCGCCGACCGCAAAGGCCGGGAGCTCGATCACGGATTTGCCACCCGTGTCACCTGGCGAACCACCTTGCGCGAGGTCCTCACCGGCACGAACGGCAATACGGCGCGGGTGTCCCGGTGAAAGTCATCACCGCGCTCGCCTTTGGCCTCTTGCTCGCCGGCCTCGCCGGCTGTTCGTCGGTTACCGCCCGCAAGGTGATCGCACTCGATCGCTTTCAGCGCATCTATGTCGAGCAGCGGTTCAACGACAACCACCGTCTCGACGAGTTGATCGTGGCCGAATTGAAGCGGCACGGGCGGGAGGCGTCGTCCGGTCCGCTCACGATGATGCCGGAGAACACCCAGGCCATCATGAGCTACGAGGCCCGCTGGGAGTGGGATTTCAAAACCTATCTCATCGAGCTCAACCTCGAGTTGCACGCCACGCACCCGAAGAAAAAGGTCGCCGACGGCCGCTATTACCAGCCGTCGATCAAGACGAAGGGCCCGGCCGAGGCCGTGCGCGAAATCCTCACGCCGCTCTTCGGCAAAGAGTAGTTCCCGGGAATTAGCCGCTGCAGGTAACAGCGGAGATCCACTCCGATCACGGCGCGCCGAGCTTTGTGGCCCTGCGCGTGAGCGCAGGGAACGCAGGGACCGTCAGCCGTCCCGCCGCTCACGCGGCGGGCTACCACGAAGCTGTTTCCAAGCGAGAAGCACGTCGCGAGCGACGGCCCTGCCGCTCAACGGCATCGTTTTCTCGAAGGACATAACACCCTAACTCCCGCCGGATTCCGGATCCGGCATCCGGTGATCGAAGTTCAGATTCAACAGCGGCAGCAGGCAGAGCAACCCGACCACCGTGAATCCGAGCACCGCGTAGCCCGCGATATCGTGCACGGTGCCCTCGATGGCATTCGGGCCGTAATTGTAGGCCCACGCCGTGAGAAAAAGGCTGCGACCGAGATTGGTCACGAAGGCGAGCAGCATCGCCGCACCCACCAGCGCAATTTTTTTCCACAGCTTCTCCAAAAAAACGGCGGCCAGAAACGAACCCGCAAAGAGACAGCCCGTCAGCGACCGGATGCCGGAACACGCATCCTCGACGCCCACATTGCCATTCGGGAGCGCCAGCACGTTGCCCTGCTGCTCGATCGGCAATCCGAGCGTCTCGAACACGAACGCGACCACTGTCACGACCTTGCGCAACAGCATGAGGTTGAGCTGCGTTTCCACCGCCGAGACCATCGGCGCCGACACCAGCCAAACGAGCGCGGGAAACAGGAACAGCGCCGCGAGCCGCACGCGCGCATCGTCGAAAATACCGGGCCGCATCTTCTGCCCGCCCGACTCCGGCGCGGCCGGCTCCGCCGCCGATCCGCTGATCACCGGCCCGGCGCTGCCGGGCTCGGGCGCATTGACGAACAACAACGGCAACAGAATCGCGGCCGCCCCCATCGTGATCGCCAGGGTGCCCGGTTGCGACGTGCCGGCCCCGGCGCGATAGAACGATCCCAGCAGGAACATCAGCACCCCGAAAGCGAGCGCCGCCCCGACCAGCAACCGCAACACCCATTTCTGCCATCCCATCGCACGCGGACTGCCGGCCGCGGCGCACCCGGACAGCGCGGCGGCGATCTTCGGCCAACGATCGTAAATCACGAAAATCACGAACAATGGGACCAGCCAGCCAAAGCTGTAGTCCTGTTTTACGCGCCACCAATGCGACTGATCCCAGGCGACAAACGCCAGAAATCCGGCCCCAAGACCAAGCGCGGCCAGGAACGGGCCCGGCACGGTTGACCGAAGTTGTTTGCACCACGACAGCATGCCGCTACCGAAAGCGCAGGCCGGTGCGAAACGCGAGCACGTTTGGCTGAAACCGAGCCCGACGCCCAACGTCTCAGTCGCCGCCACTTCCCGCGCGCCCCTCGCGCACCAGAATTCCCACCGTCCATGTCTTTTCACCACGATCACGACGCCTCCGAACGCCCGTGCTGCGGCCTCTCGACCAACCTCGAGGACTATTTCCTCACCCGCCGGCAATTCCTGCGCCGCATGGGGATGGGCGTCGGCGCCCTCTCGCTGGCCGGCCTGCTTGATCCCCACGATCTCACCGCCGCCCAGACCCGCAACACCGCCAAGCCGGCCCCGGGCCCCCTGACTCCGCGACCGTCGCACTTTCCGGGCAAGGCGAAGTCCATCATCCACATTTTCGCCCAGGGCGCCCCATCCCACCTCGACACGTGGGATCCGAAGCCCGTCCTCGCCCGGATGAATGGCAAGACCATCGGCGGCGACGGCGTCGCGATGGCATCCCCGTTCACGTTTGCCAAATACGGCCAGAGCGGCCTCGAGGTCAGCGAGCTCTTCGCCAAGACCGCCGTGCATGCGGACGACCTCGCAGTCGTGCGGTCGATGTGGACCGACATCCCCGCGCACGAGGTGGCCACCGTGTTCATGAACACCGGTTCGCTCCGGATCGCGAAACCCAGCCTCGGCTCCTGGCTCGTTTACGGACTCGGCACCGAGAACCAGAACCTGCCGGGCTTCATCGCGCTGCGCGGCGGCCGGCTCCCACCCGGCGGTGCGTCCAACTATCAGGCGGCCTTCCTCCCCGGCTCGTTCCAGGGCGCGAGCATCAACACCCAGGCCCCTTCGGTCCCGCTGATGATTCAAAACATCCGCAACCAATACGTCGGCAAGGCCGAGCAGCGCCGCCAGCTCAACTTCATCCACGAGCTCAACGAACTCCACGCCCAGAACCTCCAGCGCGACGCCGCGCTCGAGACGCGCCTCGAGAGCTACGAGATCGCATTCC
>JBIJCX010000647.1:0-2825 GCA_044344465.1 Opitutaceae bacterium | reverse complement strand
ACGCGGAGCAGTGGATTCTCCTGCACCACGAACCGCCGACCGAGTGTGCAGCGGCAATTGCCGGTGGTTCAGGCGCCGACCTTGGAAATTGCTACTTGCGTGGTCAGTTGCTGGATACGCCGCGTGCGCCCTTGTTGGTGCTTTCCGGTCACGTACATCACCCAAAGTCATGGCGGGGGCAGTGCGGCCGAAGCTGGGTGCTGAATCCAGGATACGACGGAGAAGCGAGTTTCCCAAATCACATCAAAATAGACCTGGGTAGTGGCCTTGTAACGTGGGTTTCGGAGCGGCAAGGCGAATGGCCGGTGAAGGTTTTGTCGTGAGTCCCGTCATTCGCCACGGCGCAGTCCGCAGTCATCACTCCACCAATTGTCCGCCGAGCGTGATGACGTGATGACGGTGGGACACAGTGCCCGGCCAATTTCGAACAGACTATGAATCGCTACACCGACCTCCGGCATTAGGTACCATAAGCACCTGACGAGGGAATGATTCCTCGAAGGCAAGGCTCGTGGTATTCTTTCAATGCCAGAATACACACACGGCGACATCATTCACCACTGGGCGACCCGGGCGGGCTACCGCCTGATCTTCCGGTATCGTCAGGGCAGCGTTCCCCTCACCGCCAAGTTTCGTGGGGGAGGGGGCTGGTTCCGCTCTCCGAAAACCCTTAATGAGAAGAAGCAAACCTACGTCCCGGACGACGATGACCGGGATCTCCTCACTTCACACCAACTCCACGGCATCTCCAAAATACGTGATGTCCCCACGTCTTGGGATGACATCCCCCGTCGTTGCGAAAGAAGCTGGAAGGTAAACCGCGATGCTCAACGCCTTCCCAGTTCGATCAGCTGACGAGCAACGCGGTACGACTCGGCGGTTCAATGGCCAGCACCACAGTGCTCCCACGACTGCTCGTTACGGCCGAAGCCAACCTTCTGCGGGTGTCCATTTTCCGACGAAGGGGGTTCCGGCCGCCGCAGCGTGCAAGGGTGGAAGGGCGAAGGTACGAATGGCTTCCAGCACGGGCGCAATTTCTGTCGGGGTGAGGGCATTGCGCCGGATGAAGGCCGACCATTGGCTGGCCTTGAGCGCGGCGAACTCGACGGTCAGGCCGGTTGGCGTTTCCGCCGGCAGTGACATCTGCCGTCGAGCAAACGTGCGTTCAATCGCGGCCACGAGCTGGCTGCCGTCGAATGGAAAGCTCCGGCTCAAATACCACAGGTCGAAAAAATCCTTCATGCGGCTATTGGCCGCCCCCAGCCGCACCATCGCCTCCAGCTTCTCCGCAACGACGGTGTAATGAGGATATGCGCGCAGGTGCGGGGCGGGAAATTCGAGCAGGGTCGGAAACTCGATTTCCTCTGCCGCGGGGGTCACTGCGTCCCCAAAACCGATATCTACCTGAACCGGAATGCGTGCGTTATCCAGGCGGGCTTCGAGCGTGATGCGCGTGCCGGGATAGGCTTCTTCGTCGCGGATCGATTCGGCTGCGACGCTGTCGGGAAGGAAGCGCAGGCCGTCGGGTTCCACATCCAAGCCGCAGAGATCGACGAAGGCGGTTTTTAGCGCGGCACGTTCGCTCGGGCCGATACCGAGCAAATCTACGTCACGGGTGGGCCGGTGCAGCGTGTCCGACCAGACGGCGAACAGCATCGCGCCCTTGAGAACGAAGCGATTCGCATGGGCCGAGCAGCTGAGCCGGTAGAGCAGGCGCTCGACTGCGTAGCGGACGAGGATGAGATCGAACGGCTGCTGGCGCTGCTGGCTGAGCGTCAGCAGCCGCTGTCGCACGGAGGCGGGCAAATTCCGTTTCGGTGTGGCACTCACGCGAGGCTTTCGAGATAGGGCTGCATGACGTTGGAGACGCGGCACACGCGGGCGTAGTGGTGAAACTCGTCCATCGTTGCGCGGCGGGCACGCCAGGTTTCGCGCAGGGCTTCGAGCGCCACGTCGAGGCCGACTTTATGGCGGAACTTGAAGCAGTCAGCGACGGTTTTGGCGGGGTTGTAGACCTTGAGCGGAACGCCTTCGATGCGATGCTCCTCGACGCCTTCGTGCAACGCCGCTCCGGAAAAGCGGACGAGGCGCAGGCGCACGGCGTCCAATTGCGGTGGCCACGCCTTGTGGTCGAGGGCAATCCAGACTTCGTGTGGATTCTGCGTCGTCAGTCCGTGAAAGTTGAGTGCACTCAGGAGGCAAAGGATGCCGTTCGGGTTTCGTTGGCCGACCAGCGCGAACGTATGTTGCGCGGTGACCTCGGCACCGGGCAGCATGTACAGTCCACGCCCGGCGCGCTGGACAATACCCGCGGCGACGGCTTTGCCGAGTTGGACGCGGTTGATCCCGTGGCCGGCCAGATCGCGCGGGCGACGGACGGTCACCAAATGAAAGGCGGCATGCAGGCGTTCTTGCAGGGTCGGCGTCATTACTAAACCTCGGTAGTTATCAATATTATTCTATGTTTTGTAAAGGCAGAATCTTGACAGTGGCGGCAATAGGCGGCGGATGGGAACATCAGTTCCCTCATGGGAGATTGACACCACGGGTCATGAAACCCCGTTGGGGGAGGTGTTGCCAAAAGGTTGCCAAAAATCATGTTTTTGACTTCACGTCGCCGCGCTTTTCTGCAACTATTTGCAGGTTCTAAAACCATAACAATCAACTAAGTCCGCGACTTGCTAGCGACTTAGCTTCTTGGCGTTTTTCCGGTTCGAATCCCCGTGGGGACGCCAGCTTAACTCTTTGAATACAATGGCTATTTCGAGGTAAGTTTTTAACATTCTACCTAAGTTTTTAAGATTTCACCTAAGATTTTAATTTTA
>JBIJCX010000628.1:0-3075 GCA_044344465.1 Opitutaceae bacterium | reverse complement strand
CTCGCGCTCGGTGAGCGTCACCTCGCGCTCCATCGAGGTGGTCTTTTCGACCTCCTTGTCCCAGAACTTGTGCACGGTCTTGCCGCCCAGGATCAGCTCGAACTTGCCGCGGTTCACGTGGCAATCGCCCTCGGTGCCATAGAATGAGACGCCCTTGCCCTTGACGTGCGTGAGGACGGTGCCGTCGGCATAGACGAGCTGGGCGCCCCGCTTGGCCGTCTGCCAGTCTTGCGGCGCGCGGATCTCGACCGGGCCGCTGCCATCGACGTTGAGGGCCCACTGCGCGATGTCGATGTGGTGGGCGCCCCAGTCCGTGATCATGCCGCCGCCAAATTCCCAGGTGTTGCGCCACTTCGGGAAATGGTCGTGGAGCCCGCGCGGCGAAAGCATCGGGTTGTAGTTCACGAGCGGACCCGGCCCGCACCAGAGGTTCCAGTCGAGGCCGGGCTCCATCTCCTCGGTGGGCTCGCGGTACGGCGTGGCCGGATCACCAAAAGATACATGGATGGCATCCACGCGGCCGAGCACGCCATTGCGCACGAGTTCGCACGCGATCCGGAACTCCTTCGACGAGCGCTGCTGCGAGCCGGTCTGGAAGACGCGATTGGCCTTGCGCACCTCCTGCACTAGCTCGACCGCCTCGTGGATGTTATAGGTGAGCGGCTTTTCGCAATACACATCCTTGCCGGCCCGCACGGCCGCGATCGCGATGTAGGCATGCCAGTGGTCAGGCGTGGCGATCACCACGATGTCGATGTCCTTGCGCGCGAGCACCTGCCGGAAATCGTTGTAGGCATCGCAACCCTGGCGCGTCTCGCCCGCCTTTTTGGTGTAGGCGTCGTCGACGCGCTTCTTGGCCGCCTCCCGGCGCGTCGTGTCGACGTCGCACACGGCCAGCACCTCGACGTCGTCGCGGCCGATGAAGCTGCCGAGGTGACCCTTCATCTGCTTGCCCATGCCGATGCAGCCAATCGTGAGCCGCTTGCTCGGCGCGGTGGTCTGCGACCACACGCGGCCGGGCAGAATCAAGGGCGCCGCGAAGAGCACGGACGCGCTTTGGAGGAAACGACGACGGGAGAGCGGGATTTGGGTCATGGCGGAGGAAGAGGGGAAGACGGAGGAAGAGGGGAAGACGGGGGAAGACGGGGAGACGCGGAAGACGAGGGAGAAGGAAAGAGGGAGAGAGGGAGAGAAGGAAGTCCGATGAGGAAGGCACGGACTTGGTGGCCGGGCGAATACCTTTTTTCGACGGCGCATTTAGTGGGTGTCTAAAAAGTCCTGTCATTCTGAGACCAAAAACCAACGCCGAGCCGTTGGGTGGTACCCGATATGAACTCATTTTTGCCTGTCATCCTGAGCGCAGCGAAGGATCCAACACAACGGCCGCATGCGAGGATCCTGCTGGATTCTTCCCCTCCGCTCCCGCTCCGGGTCAGAATGACAAACACGGGAGTTCATTGGCAGCGCAGCGAAGAATCCAGTTGGACTTACGCCGAACTCGTCCGGGAGCGGAGCTGCTGCTGGATTCTTCGCTGGCGCTCAGAATGACAAACAAGCGACCTTTTTTGACGCCGTCGTGCGCCCGTCAGAGCTTCGCGGAGAGGGAGAAATTGAAACTGATCGGCTGCTTCAGCGCGTAGGTATCCGGAACGGCCTCACGCGCGGGCGAGCTGTAGTCGTTGCCTCGCGGCCGCAGCTCGGTGCCGATGTAGGTCACGCTCCGATCGTTCAGGAGATTGTTGATCACCAGCTGGGCCTGGACGGGCCACGCCCGGAATTTCCACGCATACCCCAGCGTGCCGATGACGCTCGTGCTGCCCTTCGGAGCATACACCAGCGTATAGGCGCTCCGGTCCGGATCGTCGATCGCCCGGGTCGAATTGGCCGGGTCGCGTATCGTGTCGTTGGCCCGATCGCCAATGACGCGCTTGCCGTTGTAGCGGGCGCCGAGACCGACGCGCAGGCCTTTGAGCCGGGATTGCTGGAACGTGTAATCCGCGAACAGCTTCACCAGCGCCTGTTCCTGATCGAGGATCTTGTCCACCTGGAGGCTGTTGCGGACCCGATAGATCGTGTTGTAGGCGTCGGCGGCCGCCTGCGCATCGGGCGAGCGGATGGCGGCGGGCACCGACGTGTCGACACTGGCCTCGTTCGTGGCCGGATTGATCGCGACATTGGCGTCCCGGGCGATCTGCTTGAAGATATCGCCGTGGCTGTCGATGTACTCCCGCGAGTCGGAATTGACGTCCTCCACGTACACTTTGGGCACGGCCAGATTGGCGGACACGCGGAGTCCCCGGGACAGGTTGGCGACCACTTCGAATTCGAAACCCTGGCCGCTGCGCGTCGAGAGATCGTAATACGCGGGCAGCACATTTTGCCCGCGTTTGTTCATGGCTTCCGTGCTGCCCTGCGGCGTCGAGCGATACAGTGTGTTGATCGGCAGCCCGGTGACCGCGGACCCACGGTTGACCTCGCGGTTCACGTAATAGATCAGGTTCAGGTTCAACCGGCCCTTGAGGAGATCGAAGCGCAGGCCGTAGTCGGTGCCCGTCGCCACGGTGGGCGGGAGCAGGCTGCCGTCGATGCGCACCTGGTAGCCACTCTGCGCGTTGAAGGTCTCGGCGTAATTGATATAGGGGCTGAACCAACTGTTCACATGGAAGACGGTGCCGGCCGACTTGGTCGTCTGGTTGCCCTCGAGATCCGGGGCGTTGAAATCGTCCTGAAAGCGATCGCCGGCATATT
This sequence comes from Opitutaceae bacterium, assembly GCA_044344465.1. Taxonomy (GTDB): domain Bacteria; phylum Verrucomicrobiota; class Verrucomicrobiia; order Opitutales; family Opitutaceae; genus ER46. The sequence continues at coordinate 327 of JBIJCX010000628.1, read as the reverse complement.
GCGCCAACCGCACTCCACCCGTGGCGCGGGGCCGGGTGGTGGCGGCCTGGGCGGGGCCCGTCGGCCGCCCGTTCGCATCCTTGGGCACGTACATCAGGGCGGCCCAGTCCGCGGGCGGTCCCGGCCGAAAGAGGGGCGTCGCGGGATCGGCGTTGGTGGGATAATCGCCCCGGCGCACCTGTTGCTGGGATGCCGCCCGGTAGTGATCGCGGCGTACCGCCGCCAGGACTACGACGCGATCCTTCCAGAACTTCGCATTCAGAGAAGCGAGCGCATACTTGTAGTCGGAATCGTTGATCGTCTCGGAGTCGTAGCGCGAATTATCGA
>JBIJCX010000401.1:0-7172 GCA_044344465.1 Opitutaceae bacterium | reverse complement strand
CCCAGCGGGGCTGGATCTGGACCGCGGCGGCGCCGGGGTTGAGGTAACGGATCGGGTTCTGGCTGAGATCCAGGATGGGGCGGCTGTTCTCGTTCCAATACCGGCGCACCCGGATGAACTGTGCGGTCTGGATCCATTGCGACTGGTCCGTGCCCTGGGCCATCGAAAGCCAGCGATACGAAATCGTATAGTGATTCTCGCTGCTGCCGGCCATCGCGTTCGCCACGAACTTCCCGAACCGGGTCTCCCGGGCGTAGGCCGCGGCCGCGCGCAGGTTGTTGTAGTTGTAATTCCGATAGCCCCGGAAAAAGGAGCCGTCGCCGTAGGGCTGCAGGAAGTGCGGGTTGGGCGCACCGTCCGGCAAGACGCGGTTGATGTCGATGTAGGTGTCGGCCGTGCCGCGGTTTTCCTCGCCGTTGACGAAATAGGCCATCCGGTTCACGTCGGCGGCAGCTTCGAAATAGAAGTCGCCGAGCCGCTGGTTGACCGTGAGTTGAAGATCCTTGAACCGCGAGGACAGCAGGGGCGCGTCGGGCGAGAGCGTGAATTCGTCCTCGGGCACGCGGAAGGCGGAGTTCGCCACCGCGGTGGCAAAGCGGTTGTCCGGCACGTTGTTCGCGTGCCGGAAGGTGGCGCCGGCGGTGTTGAACGTGCCGCCGCCGCTGACCCCGTAGGTGTATCCGGCGATCGGAGTCGTGGCCGTCGCGCCGCCCGCCCGGGTCATCGGCTCGCCCTCGAGATTCACGATCGCGTTCAAGCCGCTGTAAGGATCGAACACGGTGTAGTTCGCCGCCCGGCGATTCACGCCCGCCGCGGTGGCGGCGTTTAGAACCGCGGTCGCGGCCCCGCGCAGCGCCGCGGGCGTGGCATAGGTGAGCGCGCCATTCCAGCCCGACAGCTGGTCGTTGAGCGTGGTCATGCCCACCTGTTTTTGGATCTCGAGATACTCGCCCTCGAGGCGGATCTCGGTGTGGCGGAACGGACGGAAGGTCGTGGTGAGAAACGCGCCCTTCCTTTTGTTGAAGTCCTTCTGGCGCCAGCCGTCGCCGTCACCCCAGACGGCGGTGGTCCGCACCGCCAGCCGCTCGGAGATCGGTTGGTTCACATCCACGGTCGCGCGGTACATGCTCCAGGAGCCCACGTTCGCCTGCACGTTCTGGAAGGCGCGATCCAGCCGTGCGCGCTTGGTGGTGGAAGAGCTCGTGCCACCGAGCGTGCCGTTGCCGAACAGGATCGAGTTGGGGCCGCGGCCGAAGTCGAAGCGCTCCACGTTATAGGTGTCGTTGTCGCCGTACTGCGGGAAGAAATTCCGCTGCTGCGTGCCGGCCCGCACGCCCCGCGTCTGATAATAGGTCGAGAAGGTGAAGAAGTTCGCCGTGCCCGTGTTGGGAATATCCGAGGAGCCCGTCGACCATTCCGCCGCTTCCTGCAGGTCGGTGAGGTTCAGCGCGTCAATGAACTCGCGGGTGATCACGGAATAGGCCGCGGGAGTGTCACGCAGATCGGTGGCGAGGCGGCCGCCGGCCAGTGCACTCGCGGCGGCGAAGCCCGTGTCCTTGTCCGTGTTCACCACAAACGGCGACAATTCGACAATCGCACTTGCCGGCGTGGCGACGGCGGGCGCGGCTGAGGGTGCCGTCTGGGCCGTGCCGGGCCGGGCCGTGAATCCGGCGATCACCAGGCCGCCGGCGAGAAGACGCCGGCAGAGGGAGACGGCGGTGTTGGTGAGGTGGAATTTCATGGTGTGGTCGGGTCGAGATGGGAGATTGGCGGACGGAGCCGAGTTGATCGGTGGCTGGGCCGGGAGGGAAGGAGCGCGTCACGCCCGTCGGCAAAGTTTGCGGGCGATCGGACTCCGTTGCCTTGAACGAAGACGAGGGTGGGGCGGAATTCCCCTCGCCGCAACCCCCCTGACGTGCATGCCGTTGCATGCGACTTCTCCCCGACCTCCACGTGATACCAGCGGCTCGTGAATATTGGACTTCTCCGGGTAGCGTCGCGACCTCCGGGCGCGACGGTTTGACGGGCTTGTCCCGCTCATCCGCGCCCAGAGGTCGCGGCTCTACCTCAAACCGATAAAGTCTGGAAATCATGTGCTGTTGGTATGACTCGCGGTTTCAACGTCATCGCGCTGCGCCGCACCCGCCGAAAGGATTGAGTTTGCCCAACGGTGGTCCGAGATCGTGCGGTCGCCACGGGTGAGGGTCAGGGCCGCGTCCAGTGACGTAAATTCGAACCTTTCCCATCCCGGCGCCCGTCTGCCGATCAAAGCATGAAAGCCACGCTCTTCAAATTCACCGCCGTTGTTCTCGCGGCCCTGACGTTTTCCGCCGTTGGCGCCGTCGCCGCCACCGCAGCCAGGCCGAACATCGTGTTCATCATGGCCGACGATCTCGGCTACACCGACATCGCGCCCTTTGGCAGCAAGTACTACGAGACGCCGAACCTCGACCGGCTCGCGACCCAGGGCATGAAGCTGACCAATTATCACCAATGCCAGAATTGCACGCCCACGCGGGCGGCGCTGATGAGCGGGCAATACGGCGCGCGCACCGGCGTTTACACGGTGGGCGGCATCGACCGCTTCGACTGGAGCCAGCGCCCGCTGCGCCCGGTGGACAACGTGACCAACCTGCCGCTCGACCGCACGATCCTCCCGCAGGCGCTGAAGTCGGCGGGCTATGCGACGGGGATGTTCGGCAAGTGGCACATCGGCCAGCAGGGCGACTACCTGCCCGGCAAACGCGGCTTCGACGAGGCGATCGTCAGCATGGGCGCGCACTTCGATTTTGTGACGAACCCGGCGGTCCCGTATCCGAAAGGCCAGTATCTGGCGGATTTTCTCACCGACCAGGCGGTCGACTTCATCAAGCGCCACCAGCGGGAGTCCTTCTTTCTCTATCTGCCTCACTTTGGCGTGCACTCGCCCCACGATGCGAAACCGGAGCTGATCGCGAGGTTCAAGGACAAGCCGGGTGTGGGCGGGCACAATAAGCCGGTCTATGCCGCGATGATCGCGAGCGTCGACGAGAGTGTCGGCCGCGTCATGGCCCTGCTCGATGAATTGAAACTTGCCGAGCACACCGTGCTCATCTTCACGAGCGACAACGGCGGCGTCGGCGGCTACGTACGCGAGGGGGTCAAGCAGGCCGGCGACGTCACCGACAATGCCCCGCTGCGCAGCGGCAAGGGCAGTCTCTACGAGGGCGGCACCCGCGTCCCGTTCATCGTGCGCTGGCCGGGTCGCGTGCAACCGGGCTCGGCGTGCGACGTGCCGGCGGTCCATGTGGATATCTATCCGACGCTGGTGGAGATCGGCGGCGGGCGGCTGCCGGCGGCACAAGTCTTCGACGGGGAGAGTCTGGCGCCGCTGTTCCGGGATCCGGGTGCGAAGCTTGCGCGCGACGCCTTTTTCCAGCACTTCCCCGGCTACCTCGGGGCGGGCGTTGGCTCGTGGCGCACGACCCCCGTCAGCCTGATTCATGCCGGCGACTGGAAATTGATGGAGTTCCTGGAGGACGGCCGGCTCGAGCTCTACAATCTGCGCGAGGATCTCGGTGAGACGAAAAATCTCGCGTTGGCGCAGCCGGAGCGGGCGAAGGCGCTGCACGCGAGACTTGTCGCGTGGCGTGCGGCGATCCAGGCGCCGATGCCCACGCCGAACAAGGGCGACGCCGCACCCGTGGCGGCAAAGAAGAAGGGCAAGGGCAAGCGCAAGGCGAAGGAGTGAGGGGGCGGCCCATCACGGGAGGCAAATTTAATTGGCGCCAGAATTGTTTGCGGATCAAGGCGTCCCTGCGCTCACGCGCAGGGCTACAATCAAGGCGTAGCCCGCCGCGTGAGCGGCGGGACCGAGGGTGCTTCCGCAAAGAATTGTGTCGTTGTGTATAGATTGCATGGCCGGGGCCTGCTGGCCGGCGATTCGCGACCTCCTCCGCTATGCCCCTGATCCGCGGCAGGGGCGGTCGCGTCCGGACGTCCGGACCGGGATGAAACAATTCCGTTGCTGATTCTTTCCAGCCGATCTGGCGTCTTTGGCTTCACCGCCGTGTCATGACCGATCCAACCAAAGCCGTCTTTATCAGCTACGCCCGCGAGGACACCGCGGTGGCGCAGGCGATCGCCGAGCTCCTGCAGAACCACGGCATCGAAGTCTGGTTCGACCGGAAAGAGTTGGTGGGGGGCGATGCGTGGGACGCCAAGATCCGCAGCCAGATCCGGGAGTGCACGCTGTTTGTGGCGGTGATCTCCCAGAATACCAACGCGCGGCTCGAGGGCTATTTCCGCCGCGAGTGGAAACTGGCCATCGACCGCACGCACGACATGGCGGACGAAAAGGCGTTTCTCCTGCCCGTGGTGGTTGACGACCAGTCTGGCGGCGCGCCTCGCGTCCCGGAAAAATTCTACGAGGTACAGTGGATTCACCTGCCCGATGGCATGGTGAACGAGACCCTGGCGCACCGCGTGCAGGCCTTGCTGGGCGGGACGGCGACCGGGGTGACGAATGTGCCGTTCGCGACGCGCCGCGAAATGCTGCCGGGCTCCGCCTCGCACCAGGTGAGTGCACCGAGAAAGCCGGGGGTGTCGAAGAAGAAGGCGGCTTCGTATTGGTGGTGGCTCGGGCCGACTGCACTCGCGGTTGCAGTGGGCATCGCGGTCGGCGTGAAGCAGCCCTGGCGCAAGGCGGGCGACCCGGTGCCGGTCCGTTCCGGGGCGGGAAAAGGGAAGCTGGTGCCGGGGTCCGGCGGCGGCGTACGGTTGTCCGAAGCGCGGCAGCTGGCGGCCAAGGCGGCCCTGCTGTGGGAAAAATGGGACGATGCGACGCAGGCGGACTGGGCGCTGGCCGAGGACCTCCTCAAGCGGGCGGTGGAGATCAACCCGGCCGACGGCGATGGGTGGGCCGGCTATGCGCAGGTGGCGTGCGGACAATATGAGTTTTTCAATCTGCCGGGCACGGACGATTTGGCGCGGACGCGGGCCGAGAACGCGGTGCGGCTGGCGCCCGCCTCGAAGGAGGCACGGCTCGCCCTGGCCAACGCCTATCGCACGAGTCCCTCGACCCTGCCGGAGGCGGAGCGGTTGCTGCGCGAGCTGTCGGCCAAGGCGCCCAGAGACAAGCGGGTGCTGCGCACGTTCGGCTATGCCCTGCAAAATCTGGGGCGGCACGACGAGGCCATTGCTTACTACGACCGGTCCGCCGCGCTCACCGGCGGCGATCCCCTGGCGTGGCTGGCGAAGTCCCAGGCCTTGCGCAGTATCGGCCGGCATGTTGAAGCCGAGGCCACCGTGGATCAGGCGCTGGCCCTGCACGCCGGGCCCGCCGCGTTGCTGTTGAAGATGGATTTTCTGCTCAATTATCGCGGCGATCTCGATGGGGCGGCCGAAATGCTCGCGAAGGTGCCGGCGTCCTTCTTGCTCGATGACCGCGCGATCTCGCTCGCCTGCCAGCTCTGGCTGTGGAAGCGCCAACCGGACAAATGCCTCGCGGTCTTGAGCGCCGTTTCGCGGGATTTCATTCAGGGCTATTATTGGGGCGGCGTGCCCAAGGGATGGTTGGTGGGGCGCGTGCACCAGCTCGGCGGACGTCCGGCCGCCGCCGAGGCGCAGTGGCGCGCCGCGCTCCGGACGGTGGACAAGGCCCGCGCGGAAACGCCCGACGCGGTTGAACTTATTTTTTGGAGTGCGCACCTCCAGGCGAGCCTCGGCGAAAAAGCCAGGGCGGAAAAGACGCTCGATCTGGCCCTGCAGCTCTCGGGGACGACACCGGAAAAAATGACCGTGAGTGTCGCGGCGATCAAGGTGCTGCTGGGACGCACCGACAAGGTCTTCGCCTTCCTGGAGTCGGAGTTGAAAACCCCCGCGGGCCCGACCCTGCGGGTCGAGCTGCGGCTCGATCCCGCCTTCGACCCGCTGCGCGGCAATCCGCGGTTCGAGGCGCTGCTCAAGGAGCCGGAGGAATAAAATAAGCGCCGGAAATCTTAGTGGGAAAGAAACGCTCAACGCCCAACATTTAACGCTTAACGCTCAAGGTTCGAACCGGGAATTGACCACCTCGAAAAGGGCGGGCGTTGGCCAGCGACGGCCTTATTTTTCGAACCCGTGGCGCACGTGCCAGTGGCGCGTCTCGCCGGGCGCGAGGCGCAGGCTGAGGTAGGGCTCGACCGAGACGGTGTGCGCGTTCGCCCAGACGGGACATTCGTCGGGCACGAAGCTCGTCACGAACGTCACCCGCGCGAGCTTGGGATGATCGAGGCTCAGGCTGAGTTCGCGACCGGGCGGCAGCGTGAGCAGGGCGAACTGGTTGTCGTCCTTCGTGACGAACGGCCGCGTGAACGTCAGCGTGCCGTCGCCGGCCATCGCGAAGCCGGGATTGTCCGACACGGTCGTGCCCGCCGGCAACCGGAGCCGGGCGCGTCCGTGGGTGAGGGCCCAGAACGGATGCGCGAACCATTCCAGCGCGAGGGGCCCATCGCCGGCGTTGGTGAGCTGCGTAACGGAGGTGATCGTGCGGTCGCGCAATTCAATCTGGCGCGACAGTTCGTAGGAAAATCCGGCGGCCGCCTGCCGCGTCTGGTAAACCACGCGATCGGCGAACGGCGTGACCGTCCAATGGCACGGCTCGGTCAACGTGACCGCGTCCTTGTCGTCGGCGGTGAGCACGCCGGCCCCAATCGCGAGGCCGGTTCGTCCCGACCAGGTGAACGGCGCGCTGTTTTGCCGCCGGCGGTGGCGAAAGGATTCCGGCAGACCCTGGCCGTTGAACGGGGTGGGATCCGGCTGGGGAAATTCCGGCCCGGAGACGAGCGGGCCGAGCGTCGCGTCGCGCACCTGCCAAATGTAACCGCCCCAGCAATACCGCGTGCCCTGTCGCGCGGCATCGCCGGCGTCGGTCGGATCGAGGAGGTCGACGCTGAGTTCGCGGTTGGCGAGGCGGAGCATGGCGGAATGCAGATTAAACGCGGAGAGCGCGGAGGCCGCGGAGAAAGAAGGTGTAATGCTGCTATTCGCGAAGAGTGCCATCAAGTCATGTCTGTCATTCTGAGCGCAGCGAAGAATCCAGCAGGATCCTCGCATGCGGCCGTCGTGTTGGATCCTTCGCTGCGCTGCCAATGAACTTATACTGTTTGGGCATTGATTGGAGTGAGGGCGAAGCCCATTTCGGCGGCGCGTTT
>JBIJCX010000309.1:0-10273 GCA_044344465.1 Opitutaceae bacterium | reverse complement strand
CGGCGGCCACCGGGTCGGCGGCGTCCGGGGTGGGTGGGGGCGGCGCGGCCTCGGTCGTTGGTTCGCCCTCGGTGACGAACGGCGAGATCGAGGAGGGCGCAACGGGAGTCACTTCGGCGAATTTCTCCGCAGGAATGGGCGGTGGTTCGACCGCGGCAACGACCAAGGGCGGCAGCGGCTCGGGCGATGGCGTGGCGATCGTCGGTGTCGGTTCTGCGGCGGCCGCGGCCGGGGCGGCGGGCGTTTCGCCGGCGTCGTGCCGCGATTTGCGCGAACGCTTGGGCGGTGTCGGCGCGGCGTCGTCGTGGGGCGCGGGCTCAGGGCGCGGCTCTTCGGGCTGCTGGGGTGCCGGAGCCGGTGCGGCAGTGGAACTCTCGCCGCCCTTGGGCGCGGCGGACTCGAGCCGGGAAATCTTCTCGTCGAAAACGGCGGCCGCGGCGGCGATCTTCGCGGTGACCTCGCGGACGAAATTTTCAGCCATGGCCGCGCCGGCGCTGGCAAGCTTCGCCTCGAGGTCGGCGAGTGCGGCGGCCTTCGCCGCTTCGATGCTCCGCGTGGCGCTGCCGCCGGCCTCGCCGATGGCGTGGGTCGCGGCGCCGCCGGCCTCGCCCACGGCACGCAGCGCATGACCGCTGGCTTCACCGACGGACCGGGCCGCGTCGACCCGCGCCTGGCTCAGGGCCTGCTCGGCCGCCGTCTGGGCCTTCGCGATGGCGCCGGCGGTTCCGGTCGACAGCCTGGCGATCGCCTCGCTGGCGGCGGTGAGATGCTGGTGGGTGGCGGCCTCCAGCTTGGACCATTCCGCGGCGGATTTCGCGATCTTGTCGGAAACCGAGTCGAGCCGCTCGCTCTCGGTCGTGCGGAGTGCGACGAGCTCCCGTTCGAGCTCCTCTTTTTCGGCGTCGTTGACGTTGGCGAGCTGGGCCTGGAATTCCGCGATCTTGTCCTGCAGCTTGTGCGGAAGCTGTTCCGCATGGCGGAGATTCTTCTGCGACAACTCCGCAATCTGGTGGAGGCCACTCGCGGCAATGCTGATTTGCTCGGCCGATGCGCTGACGGTGCGGGCGAGCGCTTCGAGGGCGCGCTGCCGATCGTCGAGCACCTCGTTCTTCTGCCGCTCGAAGCGGGCGATGAGGGGAACAAGGCTGACCACGGCCCCAGTGATGACACAGCCGACGATCGCCAGCGTTGCGGTCGACGACAGCGGTTGCCCACTGCGGCTGGCAATGAACCACGCGGTGCCGAGCAGCGCGGCATCGGCCACGTAAAAGACCCACATCGGCAATTTCGGATTCTGGTCGGGGGAATTCATGGAGGAGTTTCGCCGGTCGGTGGGGAGCGTGATGTCGTAGCCAACACCCTGGCGGACGGACAAGACGCGACTCGCGGGCGGCGGTTAGTTTGTGCGGCCCAGCGTCGTGTGGATCAAGGGGAAAGGACGCAGGGTGGCAAGGACGCCGGGTAGCCGCGTTGGAGCGAAGCGACAAGGTGGCAGGAGTTGCCCGACGAACCGCACTTTGGGCCACGCTTTCGCTGCGCTCAAGCGCGGCTACCGGGCGAGTGCGGCTGCGGAGACCGTCTCCGAGCAAAAATCGCCGGCCGATCGCGTGCCGGCTTACGCCCCGAACTCGCTGCGGTAACCAACGACCAGCTCGTCCAGGCTGAGTTTGCCGTCCTGGTTCTTTTCGAACCGATTGAAGCGGTCAGGTTGCATGTATCCCGCCTCCACTTTGTCGATTTGGCCGTCACGGTCGACGTCGAGGAGCTCAAACACCTTGGTGAGGGACGCCCGCAATTCGGTCACCTCAACGCGACCGGTTTGGTTGCGGTCAATCCATCCGACGGCTTCAAAAACGATGAGCAGCTCAAATTCGACGAGTTGCAAATAATCGTCCCGGTCAATGTCGGCGATCGCGAAGATCTCTCGTCGCAGATCCATGAATTCGCTGACGCTGAGCCGGCCGTCCCGATTCGTGTCGATCCGCAGGAAAGTGTCCTGTGCGATCGCGCTGGCTTGCAGTTCATCGGCGTCGATGAAGTCGTTGTTGTTCTTGTCGGCGGCGCGGAAGAGCGCGAAGGAACCGCGCTCCCATTCCGCCGAGTTGAGGGCATCGTTCTTGGTGGTGTCGAGCTCGCGGAACGCGGTCGCAATCTGCGCGGCGGTTGGCAGGGCGCCAGCCGCCGGCATGGCGGCCACCAGCATGAGGCTGGCAAGAAGCATCAAACGCATGGCGGGCGTCGGCGTCAGGACTTTTGCGTCTTCTTCCAGATCTGATAGGCGCGTTGGTCAGCGGTGACGCCGGAATTCTGAACCGTGCGGTTGCTGTTCGGCGAAGACATCTCGGGTCCGGGCGTGCGGGCCGCGGCGACGTCGAGGCCGAGACGGCCGCCGAGCGGGTCCGGGCTGACCGCCTGTAACGCCGCGACCAGCGCACCCACCCGCGTGTCGGTCGTCTTTGGCGCCGCTACCAGCGACGGGGAGGCGGCAAGGAGGCTGAGGGTGGCGAAGAGTGAGAGGATGATGCGGTTTTTCATGGGGGGAATTTGGTTACGGGTCTAGTGTATACCCCCTAGTCGCGTTTCACAATGAGTAGTGACCCGATGACGACTACTCACCCGGATTCGTAGCGCCACCCATCGTTCCGGGCGCCTGGTCGGACGCTGCACGAAACTCCATAGGCGATGAGCCGAAGGGGGGCTCTCCAGTTTCACCCATGGGTGAACCTCCTTAGCGGTTCATTCTCTTTGGGTCCGATACCCCGACGCTTGCTTCGGCTTGATTGGCTGTAGGAGCGGCTTTACGCCGCGATGGATTCGTAAAATCGCGGCATAAAGCCGCTCCTGCAGTCTGTTCTGAATGCCGCGCAGCGTGTTTCAGGGATGTTCATTCCTGTCTTCCCGCTCCTTCGTCTTGGCTGTGGCTCCGCCAAGGTGCGAAACCTCGGTGTCAGAGCCGGCGCCAGACCATGCCGCAGAGTGAGAACAAGACCCCGACGCGCACGGCGCCCTCGATCGTGAGGATGACGAGAATCCGTTTCAGGAGGTTGCCCCGCCGGAGCGAGTATCCGACGGCGGTGATCGCGAGCAGGCTGAGGCCGTACACGCGACCAAGTGGCGCCGTCAGGAGCAGAACCATCCACAGCCAGTAGCAAATCAGGGTGACGCTCCAGAAGAATGCCGTGACCTCGCCGAGCCCGAGCGAGCGGGGGTCGGCGCGGCGGGCGATTTGCTTGATGCCGAGATAGCGTTCGCTGAGCACGAGCTGCCAGAACTCGAAGATCAGAAACGCCGGCGCGAGCAGGAACAACGTGGACACGGGGCAAGAAAAAGCGGGTCCAAATTCAAAGGCAAGGTGCGGAATGGTCTGGCGTGGCGTACCGCTGGAGATGCGCCCGTTTCGCTGGAGTGGTCAAGAAACGCGGAGCGCGGCCGGACTATTTCGATTCAGAGGTCCTGACCGCGAAATACACCAAACACCCGAAACCAACCGCGGCGGAAAGAGATTGGGTTGCCCACGGAACACACGGAACACACGGAAGAGAATTCAGGTTCGTGTATTCCGTGTGTTCCGTGGGCCCAAGGATTGAGCGGCTTGAAAACCGCCCTAAACATGAACGATTAGAACCGATCGCGGCCCATCGGTCGTGGTTTTCTCCGCTGGCCTGGATCCCGCAAAGACGATCCGCCCGGCCGATTCTACTAGGCAGGCGCAGAATATTTTTCCAAAACGCCCCGGACGCGAATTGCGCCTCGACACCGCCGCGCAAGCGGTTTGGCAATGCAGCCAGTTATCCGAGTCATGCCGCCGCAGGATCCCGAGACCGCCCGCTGGTTTGCCGAAGAGGTGGAGCCCCACGAATCGGAACTGCGCGCCTACCTGCGGGGGAAGTTCTCGGCCCATCTCGACATCGATGACCTCGTCCAGGAGACCTACGCGCGCCTCCTGCAGGCCCGCGAGCAGACGCCGCTGCGCTCGGCCAAGGCGTATTTGTTCACGACCGCGCGGAATGCCGCGTTCGATTTCTTCCGCCGCCGAAAGATCGTTGCCATCGACGGCATAGCAGAACTCGAGTTGCTGCCCGTCTTTGAAGATAGGCCCGGTGTGGCCGAATCCGTTTGTCATGATCAGGATCTTCAACTCCTCGCCGAGGCCATCCAGGCCCTGCCCGAACGCTGCCGCCGCGTGCTGACCCTCCGCAAACTTCACGGCCTCTCGCACCGCGAGATCGCCCAGCAACTCGGCATCGCCGAAAACACCGTCAACGCCCAGGTGGCGATCGGCGTGCTGCGGCTGCGCGACTACCTGCGCGCCCGCGGCGTGACGAACGGCGGCGGGTGAGGCTGCGCCTCGGACCACTGGACGACAGACGACCGGACCACGGAACAATGATTATACCCTGCGACACAATTTCTCGCGGATATGCGTTCGGTCCCGCCGCTCACGCGGCGGGCTACGCCTTCATTGTAGCCCTGCGCGTGAGCGCAGGGATGCCGCGATCCGCAAACAATTTTGGCGCCACGTACAGTATCTTCGAACGCCGAACCACGAGCTCGCCCTTTCTAGGATTCAAGTGATGCCACCGGACACACCCTCTTCCAAGCCAGCACCCTCGCCCGAGTTGATCGAGGCGGCCGCCGCTGCGTGGCTCAGCCTGCGCGATCGCGGAATGAACGCCGCCGAAACCGCCGAGTTCGTGCGCTGGCTGCAGCAGGATCCGCAGCACGCGGCGGTCTTTGCCGAATTGGATCGCGTGTGGCGAGACTTCGACCGGCTCGGCGCCGTGCCGGCTCCCACTACCGTCGTCACGCCCGAGCCCGACGGTGATCTGCTCGCGCCCCGCGTCCGGCCACATCGCCACCGCACGCTGACTTGGACCGCGCTCGGAGCGGCTGCGGCCGCCGCGATCGTGGCACTGACACTTTTCCAGATCCGCGCTCCGCGCCACACCGCCGAAACCGCTGTCGGTGCCTTCCAAAAACTCGATTTGCCCGACGGGTCCGTGGCGCAGCTCAACACGGACACCGCGATCGAGGCGACCTTCTCCGCCGCCGAGCGCCGCGTGCGGGTGGTGCGTGGCGAAGTGTTCTTCACGGTCACAAAGGATCCTGCCCGTCCGTTTATCGTGACCGCGGGATCCGTGGCGGTGCGTGCGGTTGGGACGGCGTTCAACGTGCGCCGACGCGAGAGCGCGGTCGAAGTTCTCGTGGCCGAAGGTCGCGTCCGGGTGGACGACGCGGCACAGGGTCAGTCGCTGCTTGCGCCGGTGGGCAACAGTATCGAGCCACCCCTGCTGGTGGCCGGCGAACGGGCGGTTGTGATCGTGCCCGCGCGGGCCTCCGCGGCGTCGCCGGCCGTGGCCACAGTGGAAAAAATCACCGCGCCCGAGGTGCAACGCGCTTTGGCCTGGCAGGAGCGCCGGCTCGAATTCGATGGGATGCCGCTGGGCGAGGTTGTGCGCGAGTTCAACCGCTACAACCGGCGACAGCTCGTGATCGCGGACGCCAGCCTCGCCGCCAAGCGCTTCAGCGGTACGTTTCGCGCCGACGGTTTCGAATCGCTGGTGCGATTGCTGGAAGACGATTTCGGCGTCACCGCCACGCGCGGCGAGCGCGAGATCGTCCTGTGGGTCCGGCGCTAATCGCGCCGGACCAATGGGCCGCGCCACTTTCCCATGGCTGCGACAAACGCCGGCGCGAAGGATGGGTGTCATACCAACGTCCGGCTGGTCTTCGACGCTTTGAGGAGAACGGACCTCCCGGTCCGTTCAAGCGGATTGTCTGCCGTGACGCAGGGCAATGAAGAAACAGACCGGGAGGTCCGTTCTCCTTGCAACGTTCGTAAGCGAAAGATCACTCGCATGCTTTCGTGCGAGCGCGGCGCATGGATGCGCAACGTGATCACCGCCGCACAGCGAATTCTCAGGAATCTTCTAGCAGTTTTCCGCGCGCCGACCGTCTGCCCCGGTAGCCTGGACTGTCCGGGTTCCTGCTCTCCGGCCATGAAACCCCTTCCTTCCGCCCGCCCGCCCGGCCCGCGTCGCCTCCTCCCGGCGCGCGTCCGCCTGTCGCTCGGGGCCGTGGTGGGATTTGGTTTTCTGCTTCCCTCCTCGCTTTCCTCCGCCGAGGCGGCGCGCCGTACGTTCGACATTCCGGCAGGTGACGCTGCCACCACCCTCAAGCACTTCGCCACGCAGTCCAGCGAACAGCTCCTCTATTCCCCGGACGACGTAAACGGCGTGCAGACACAGGCCGTGCGTGGCGAATTTTCGTCGTTCGCCGCACTGACGCACATGCTGCAGCGCACGCCGCTGAAGGCGCGGCAGGACGAGAGGACAAATGCGATTTCCATCACGGTGAGCCCGCCTTCGCGCGCCCCGCCATCGCCGGCACATCCGCAATCTCCGCCCTCCACCTCACAAACTTCTCCCTCCACTTCCCAAAGCCCGCCTCCGCGAGCCTCTGATTCTCCCCCCATGAAAAAGCGCAGTGTTTTCTCTTTTCTCGCCAGCCTGCTTACGCTTGGCCTCTCCGGCACCGCTCAAATCCCCGGCCAGAATGACACCCTCGCGCCCGGCACCTCTAAACCAGTCACGGCACATCCGCAAAATACCGGCAGTATCTTCGGGCGCGTTCAGAACGTCGTTACCGCCAAGTATCTGAACAACGCGCGCGTTTCGGTCAAAGGAACGAATCTCACGGTCTTAACGGACGAATTCGGCGCCTACCGCCTGGTGAATGTGCCCAGCGGGCCAATTGTGCTCGAGGTATTTTATACCGACTTGGATCGCCAGGAGATACCGCTGAATGTTCCGCCAAGTGACGGCATCGAGCAAAATGTCGATCTGACGAGCATGGCCCGCTACGGCCAGAATCTCGAGGCCGTGAAGCTCGATCCTTTCGTGGTAACCTCCAACAAGGAGACCGACGCGCAGGCGATCGCGATCAACGAGCAACGATTCGCACCGAATATCACGAACGTCATCGCGACCGATTCGCTCGGTGATGTCTTGGGCAGCAATGTAGGCGAGTTTCTCAAATTCATGCCCGGCCTCGTTGCGGAATACAGCGGTGGCGAGATCGTGAGAATGTCAATCCGCGGCATTGGGACCGGCATGACGTCGTTTTCAGTCAACGGCTCGATGGTGGTCAGCACGAATTCCGGCACCAACCGCGACTTCGACATGAACAGCCTGGCACTCAACGATATTTCCCGCATCGAGGTCACCAAAGTGCCGACGCCGTCTACTCCAGCAGACTCCCTGGCCGGGTCGGTCAACATGATTGGAAAAAGTGCCTTTGAGCGCAGTCGAGCCGAATTGCGCTATGGCGTGAATGTCGTGGGGAACAGCGAGAACCTGACGTTGAAGAAGACGCCTCACTCCAACGGTGATCGCAACACGCACAAGGTCCTCGTGGGGGCCGATTTTGACTACACGCTGCCGGTCAGCAAGGACTTCGGCATCGTGCTCACCGGGATGCAGAGCAACAAATTCAACGAGCAGCATCTATCGACAATGGCTTACAACTCCGCGGGCACGGGCACCGGAGCCTCGGTCAGCCAACCCTATTTGCAGCAGCACACCCTGCAGGACGGTCCTCGAAGCCAGACGCGAAACACCTTGAGCCTCAAAGCCGACTGGCGGATCACCCCCAAGTCGGTGCTCTCGTTCGGCGGGCAATGGAACGAATATAAAGTCTATATTGGCACACTCAATTGGGTGAGCAGTGCCGGAACGGTGGCGACCCCCACTCCGGGGACGGGCGTCCCGTTCAGCTATGGACCTTACTATACCATCGGTGCTACGGGCCGCGGGGCAGTCAATATGAGCGGCACCGGGCAGAGCTTTGAGGGCGGCATGACCGCGGCCAACCTGAGCTATCGTTTTGACGATGGCACGTGGAAGGTAGAAGCGGGCGTCAACCAGTCGAACTCCGATCGTTATCGGAGCAACGTGGCCAAAGGCCATTTCGCCTCGCTGAACGCGACCCTGATTAAACCCGTCCGGGTCACGCTCTCCGACGTCAACCCAAACTTTCCCGGCAGCATTCGCGCCTACGACAGCAGCAACACGGAGGTCGATCTATACGACATCAACAACTACCGGATAAGCGGCGCCAGCGAAACCCCGTACGACAACAAGGCGGGATTCCGGTCGGGTAAGTTCAGCGCGCGGCGCCAGATCGACTCTTCTCCGTTTCCGACTTCGCTGCAAATCGGCGGCCAGCACAGTGTTCGCACGCTCGATGTCAGATCGGAGACGCAGAGTTGGACCTACAACGGGCCCGACGGGAATCCGAACACCGTTGAAAGCGCGGCGCCGCAGCGGATGCAGGTGTACGTGAATCAGGACTCGCACTATGGATTCAAGAACGTCCCTTGGATCTCGGCGAACCGAGCGTGGAGCGCCTTCCAAAGCAATCCGATTCTGTTCTCGGAGACGCCGGCCCAGCTGGTTGCTCGAGAATCCTCCCGGCTGACCGCCTCCGAATATATAGAGGAGTCGGTTTCCGCACTCTATGTGCAGGCGGAAGCGAATTTGTTCAAACGCCTGAATGTGCTGACCGGCGTTCGCTTCGAGAAGACGGTCGATAAAGGGCAGGGATCATATTTTGATCCCACGGCCGTTTTCCTGCGCACGCCCAACGGCGTTCTTGCCCGGGATACCGCGGGCAAACGGATTCGCCGGCCCGAGGCCGGGGCGGTCGGTTCGATGGAGGAACTGCGCGTGGTCCGAAAGGAACGCGCCGCCCTCGCGAACCGGAGTTACGAGGGCTACTATCCAAGCCTTCATCTTACCTATGATCTCCGGGAAAACTTCCTCGTCCGCGCGGCCTACGCGAAGACCTATGGGCGGCCCAATTTCACCAATATCATTC
The DNA here is from genome assembly GCA_044344465.1 of Opitutaceae bacterium. Taxonomy (GTDB): domain Bacteria; phylum Verrucomicrobiota; class Verrucomicrobiia; order Opitutales; family Opitutaceae; genus ER46. The sequence continues at coordinate 1,396 of JBIJCX010000309.1, read as the reverse complement.
CTCGCACCGTCGTTAGTGAACGCGATCTGACGGAGGCGGAACTGGAGGATCCGTCGATTTTACGCGGGACGCTGACCGTGCGCAACACCGGCCTGCGCCCATGGACGGCCGATAACTATGACGTGTCGCTCGAATATTACACGGAGCAGGGCGGGTTGTTCAGCGCCGGGGTTTTCCTGAAAGAGATCAAGGATTTCTTTGGCGCTTCGGTGAGGCTGGCCACCTTGGCGGACCTGGAGACGGTCGGCCTCGACCCCCGATATGTCGGGTGGAATCTCTCCACGACCTTCAACTCCGGCGATGCCCGGATCTCCGGCGCAGAGTTCAATGTCCGGCATTCCCTTCGTCAGCTCGGAGGGTGGGGGCGCTTCTTCAGCGTCTTTGCGAATGCGACCAAGCTCAAGCTCGAGGGCGATCAACAAGCGTCGTTCGACAGTTTCATTCCCGAAAGCGGAAACTGGGGATTCTCGTTCAGCCGCCGGTTGGTGGGCGTGACATTGCGCTGGAACTACCGCGGTCTGGACAAGCGCATTGCTCAGCCGCTCTTCGGGGCCGATGGCTTTGAGTACATCAAGGCTCGGACGACGCTGGATCTGAATCTGGCCTATCAGCTCTCCCGTCGTCTTTCCCTGGTCGGTAGTGTGAATAATGTCCTGAACGCGTCCGAAACCTGGCTGCGCTACGGCTCAGAGACCCCCGACTACGCCCGGCAGGTCCGCACGACGGAGTACGGCGTCGCTCTCGCGATCGGCCTGAAGGGCGTGTTCTGACCACCATTTCATTCCTGTTTACAGCCATGTCATTTCCTCGCGCGCACATCCTGCGCATTTCAAGTTCGGACTACTGTTGGTGGCGGGGGTGCTCGTCGCGCAGGCCGATGACAGAACTTACGATGTGGTGATATACGGCGGCACTTCGAGAGGGCGGGGTCAGGTTGAAACAATTGTGGTGAGACGTCAGCAGTCGCGATCTCCCGCGACGCCGCTGGTGCGGAGGCGCTGGACATAGACACTGACTGCCTCCGGACGACCCATGTGGAGGTGGCCGGTCAGCCAGCGGTTGCTGGCTTGCGTGCGCTCCTTGAGGGTGAGCGCAACCGCGGCCTTCCAAGGAGCGCTCTTGCGATCGCGTTGGGCGTCGGCCCGCGTCTTTCCAAGGCGTTCGAGGCAGCGTGCGAGCATTTCGGCCCATCGCCCTTCTCGAATTTCGAGGATGGCCGATGGGTCAAGGCCGAAACGTGCAACAATTTCGCCGGACCTGCCGACCACGTTGCAAGTTGCGGCCTGACCCGAATGGCGCTTAGATAAGGCGCAAAACTTTCTTGTTCAGCGGCCTGCGTCGTTCCGTATCGGGAAAACGAGCACGCATGATTTGGCGGGAGAGCCGGCGCATTTCC
>JBIJCX010000308.1:0-10284 GCA_044344465.1 Opitutaceae bacterium | reverse complement strand
ATCAGATCCCCGTGCACGGCGGCAATCCCCTCGCTGACAATAGCCTTAACCAGCAGGGAGAACAGGCTTAACATCGCTGGAACCTTTTCGGGAGGGACTTTCGGGACGGCCTGATAGGCTTCTTGAAGCGCCAGGGCGCCCCCCCCTTTCGTCTGGGCTTCTCGACGGAGGCGCGCCGGCAACGCATTCCCCGTCCTGAATTGCCCCACCATCACATAGCCGATCAGCGTCTGGTGGAGGATAACCGGAGATATCGCCTCCACCAGTCCTCCGTGGCAGGTATAATGAATCATCGTGCGGCGCTGAAACGCCTCGGCTAGTTTTTCCCGATCATTCTGCAAGCACCGCTCGATCCCATACACCTTTTCCTGGAGATGGGCACAATAGCCGCAGCAGGACTTCCTGAGCCCGACCTGCAGCTCCGTCTGATCCGGTCTGTAGCAGGCGATACGCACCCCGAAGCAGGTGGAAAAGTCGTCCAAAGCCGCTTGGGCATGCTCGTTCAAAAGGACCTCCAATTTTCCGGCCGCATTTTTCGTCATGGATATAGTTGCAAAATATGCTGCACAAAAGTCCATCCTTTATGCGGAAACCTCCATTCCGGAAATTTGCGGGATCGGCTAGGGTACGAGCAGGAGAGCATTCAATTAAGACGTTCGTCTTATTTCCGAGGTCCCGCTTTCATGAGAATCATCCTTCCCCTGCTGACCGCCGTTTTGAGCGTGATGCTGCCTGCGCTGCACGGTGCCGAGCCGCGCGCGCCCAAGGTGACCCGCGACATTCCCTGCGCCGGAGTGCAATCCGAGCGGCGGATGCTCGACGTGTATGCTCCGCCGCAGGCGAAGAGTCTCCCGGCAATTTTTTGGGTCCACGGCGGCGGCTGGCGGAAGGGCGGCAAGTCCGGGATGGATCACAAACCGCCGGCCTTCACGGACGAGAAGTTGCGCGACCTGTCGTCCGTCAACCACTTCGCGCGCGGCAAGAGCATCCCCTCTCTCCTTCTCGTCCACGTGGGAGACCATCCCGACAAAGGCGCCCAACCGATAGGACTCCGGGACGCGCTGACCACCGCCGGGCTGCCGGTGAAGACCTTCGCAGCGCCCGCGACCGATCCCGTCCGAATTAATGCCAACCTCGGCCAGCCTGACGATCCGGCGACGAAGGCCGTGCTTAAATTCCTCGCCGAGGTGATGAATCGGAAGCAATAACCACCCGCATCCATGAAACCGCCCGCATCGGTCTTGATGAAACTCGCACCCCACCTGATCGCAGCACTTCTCCTCGCCGCACCGACATCGCCTGCGGCGGAGACGTCGCGGAAACCCAACATCATTTTCATCCTCGCGGACGATCTGGGTTACGCGGACCTCGGGTGCTACGGGCAGACCAAGATTCGCACGCCGAACATCGATCGGATGGCGGCGGAGGGGATGCGGTTCACCCAGCATTACACGGGAAACGCGGTGTGCGCGCCGTCGCGTTGCGTGCTGATGACGGGCCTGCATCCGGGGCACGCGCATGTGCGCAACAATCGTGCCATGAAACCCGAGGGGCAGGAGCCGCTGCCGGCGGGCACGGTCACGCTGCCGCGTCTGCTCCAAGCCGGCGGCTATGCGACCGGCGGCTTTGGCAAATGGGGACTCGGCATTGCAGGTTCGGGCGGCGAGCCGTCGCGGCAGGGATTTGCCCACTGGTTCGGCTATCTTTGCCAAGGCCTCGCGCACAATTTCTACCCGACCCATCTCTGGGACGACGACCGCAAGATTCCGCTGGGGAATCCCGAGTTCCCGTCGCACGACGAGTTCAAGCCCGGTGAGAATCCCGACGACCCCGCGAGCTACGCGCGCTTTCAGGGCATCCGGTACTCGGCCGATGTCATTGCCGAGCGCGCGCGGACCTTCATCCGCGAGAACCAGAGCCACCCGTTCTTCTGCTACTTCCCCACTACGGTGCCGCATCTGGCACTTCAGGTGCCGGACGATTCGCTCAAGGAATACCTCGGCCTATGGGATGACCCGCCTTACAAGGGCGGCTCCGGCTACCTGCCGCACTTCACGCCGCGCGCGGCGTATGCGGCGATGATTACACGCATGGATCGCGAGGTCGGCCGCCTGATGGATCTCATCCGCGAACTCGGCCTGGATGAGCACACGATCTTCGTCTTCAGCTCCGACAACGGGCCGCTCAATGGCGAGCACGAAGGGGCGGCTGGCACGGACTGCGCGTTCTTTCGTTCCAACGGCGGGCTTCGCAACGGCAAGGGCACGCTCTACGAAGGCGGCATTCGCGTGCCGGGCATCGTGCGCTGGCGGGGGCGAATCAAACCGGGGGCTGTATCGGACCGTGTCACCGGCTTTGAGGACTGGCTGCCGACGCTGCTTGAACTGGCCGGGCTGAAGGACAGGACGCCCTCGAAGACGGACGGGATCAGCTTCGCCCCGACGCTGCTCGGCACGGCCCCGCCGCAACCTGCGCGGGACTTCCTCTACCGCGAGTTCCCCGGCTATGGCGGCCAGCAGTGCATCCGCGTGGGCAATTGGAAACTCGTGCGGCGCAACCTCGCCCCCACAGGGAAAACCATCGCCCAAGGACTCACGCCGACGCTGGAACTTTTCGACCTCGCGGCGGACCCCCAAGAGAAGCACGACGTGGCAGCAGCCCGCGCCGACATCGTCAGCAAGCTCACGCAATTGATGAAAGACCAGCGCACTCCCTCGAAGGAGTTCCCCTTCGCGGCCTTGGATCGCTGAACCCACAGCTTCAAGACAACATCATGCCAAGGCTTCGTTTCCTACGACCCTTCATCGCCATGCGTCGAAACATCCTGATCGCCGCGGCCCTCGCGCTGGCCGCGGTTCACGCCCCGGCGGAGACCCCGGAGCGATTTGTCATCGTTGCCTCAGGGATGCCGCCGGCCGTCCTTGTGAACGACCCGCCCCCGGATCTCCCGCCGCCGTTCGCCCGGGGCATCGAAAGCGCCTGCCGCATGCTTCAGCGGGCCGTCGAGAAGGCGACCGGCCAACGTCTGGCCATCAAGGCCGCGGGAGAGTCCTTGCCCGCGAACTCGCGGAGGATCCTTGTCGGCGGCGGGCGAGCCACGAAAACCGCCGGCTTCGACACGGACGGCGTGCCGGAGGAGGGCTACCGCGTGGTGGCGCGTCCGGACGCCCTCGCCCTCTTCGGAAACCTCTCCGACAAGCCGGGCAAGATGTTCGCGCCCACCCCTTACTTCGCGGCAGCGGAGGTGGTGGACCGCCACTGGGGCGGACTCTGGCTCTGGCCCGGCGACGGCGGATTCTTCATCCCGAAGGCGGAAAGCCTGGGAGTCCCGGTGGGCAACACCTCCTATCAGCCCCGCTTCCCGTTGCGCAGGTTCTCGCTGGGGGGAGGGCGCTTCCATCCCAACGACAAGAAAGACGCGCCCGGCGATGTGAAGCTTGCGGCGGCGGCCATCGAGCAGGCCGAGGAGTGGATGGGCTTCCAGCGCATGGGCTCGCGCTGGCACGGCGGCATCAGCCACGCCTTCAACTCCTGGTGGGACAAGCACTCCGCCTCCCACCCTGATTACTTCGCCCAGCTCCCCCCGTCGTACAAGCAGCCCTATCCCTCTCCCGACCGCGTCAAGCTGTGCCTGGGAAACCCGAGGATCGACGACGCAATCCTCGCCGAATGGCGGGCCAACGGAAAGCCGGCGACGTGGTCGGTGGCCGAAACAGATGGCGCCGGCTTCTGCGTGGCGCCGGAGACGCGCGCGATGGATGAGCCGCCGGGGCAGGCCCCTGAAGCCATCGTGCGCGCGCAGGCGAACCTCTCGGCACGCTACGCGAATTGGTGGAAACGGCTCCTCGTGAAATTCCGGGCGGAGGACCCAAACGTACGCCTGACCTCCCTCATCTACTCGGCCATGAGGTTCGCCCCGCCCAAGGGGTTCGCGCTCCCGCCCGGCATGCTGCTCGGCTACGTGGGATCCTTCGACGACGCGGGCCGGGAGATCTGGCAGGCGTGGAGAGACGCCGGCGCCGAACTCTGGATCCGGACGAACTGGTTCTACGTCGGGCTCGGCGCACCACACGTCCTTCCTCACGCCTACGGGGAATTCATCCGGTGGGCCGCCGAGCGCGGCCTCGCGGGGCTCTACTTCGACAAGGTCACCGGCAACTGGGCCACCCAGGGGCTGGACTGGTATGTCGTCGCCCGCCTCATCCAGGACCCCGCGCGGTCGGTGGACGATGTGATCGCCGAGTACGCCACGGGTTTCGGCCCGGCAAAGAACGACGTGATGGCCTACGCGCGCTACTGGGAGGAGTACTCGGACAGATGCGCCTTCCCGACCCTGGTGGGCGGCGTGCACTCGGTGAACCCGGAGGGCCTCTACGAAAAGGCGGCGCGCGCGCACGGTTTCCCGGTCTCTCCCCTGGCCGGCAGCTACCGTTGCATGCCCTTCCTTTACCCGGACGCGGTCCTGGTCCCGGCGCGCGAGATCATCGCCCGCGCGAAGACAGCCGCCGCGGGCGACCCCGACGCGGCCGGCAAGGTGGAGTTCCTCGCCCGGGGGCTCGACCACCTAGCGCTTCTTCGCGACGCCGTCGCTCTGGGCTCACAGGTCGAGAAGAACGCCGGTCCGGAAACACGCAGGAAGTTCGACGCGAAGGTCGCCGAGTTGCGCGTCTTCCAGCGCGCGAACACCGCCTCCCATGTCGTCTGGGGGCCGATCGCGCGGATCACCGAGATCCAGAGGTCGAGCCCTTCGGCGGCGGGCGAGTCGAAGCGACCGTATCGTGCGGAGGATGACCTGGGAAGATAGCCCGGCCAGCCACATGAGCCAAAACGAGCCGCCGCCCGCACGTCCGAACGGAAATACGACTCCGCCTCCAGAGAGGGCGCCGACCACTATGTCCGCTGAAATTCTCTTCTCCCGATGAAACTCTGCGCCCGCCCCGCTCTGCTCGCCGCTCTATTTGCCGCCGTCCAGCCCGACACTCCGCTTCGATCCGCCGATGGCTCCGCCGGCGGAATTACCGGCCGCGTCCAGCATGCCGCCACCGGCGCCTACCTCGAAGGCGCCGTCGTCGGTCTCGAGGCGCCTCCACAAACCGTCCTCACGGACCGCGACGGCAGATTTGCCTTCGGCCCCCTGCCACCGGGCTCCTACGGGCTTTCGGTGTCGTACACCGGACTGGAAACGGAGTCGCTCGTGGTCGCGATCGGCCCGAACCAGACCGTCACGCGCGAAATCGCCCTCACCGCGCAAATCTACCGCCTCGCAGCCTTTACCGTTGCCGGCGAGCGGGAGGGCAGCGCGCTCGCCGTCACCCAGCAGCGCAACTCGCCCAACCTGAAAAACGTGATTGCATCCGACGCGTTCGGAAACATCGCCGACCAGAACCTGGGCAACCTGCTCATGCGGCTCCCCGGAGTCGCCGAGGAAATCCTCGAGGGCGAGGTCACCTCGGTCTCGGTACGCGGCATCGGCGCCGACATGAATGCCGTCACGATCGACGGCACGCGCGGCGCCAACGGCAGCACCGGCGACCTGAACCGGGCGTTCGGCATCGACCGCATCCCGGCCGATTTCGTGGAACGGTTGGAGGTGACCAAGGCGCTCACGCCCGACATGGACGGCGACTCGATCGGCGGCGCCATCAACCTCCGCACCAAGTCGCCGCTGGATCGGAAAGGCCGCCTCGTCACCTATATGGGTGGCACCTCGTGGAACCTCGATCGCGACACGTTCCGACCGATCGGCTCGCTTTCGTTTTCCGACACCTTCGGCACGGACCAGCGATTCGGCGTCCTTTTCACCGCGAGCTACAACCAAACCCACAAACCGCGCGACTCAGTCTACCAAAACTGGCAGCCGACCGCGAACACGAGCGTGCCGGCCTACTTCTTCATGGCAGTCATCGGCGAGGATCACCTCGAACACGAGCGCACGGGCGTCGGCCTGCGCGTGGATTGCCGGCTGACGCCGGCCCACCGGGTCTTTCTCAGTGCGATGTATTCGGACTACTACGACCGGCTCGATCGCCGCAACCTCTCCATGGCGCCGGTTGCCGCGCAAATCCGCCCGGGTTGGACCGAGACCGTGACCGAGACCTTCAACCACCCGGCCAACTTCACCCAAGTCCACCGCCACCGCGGCGTCCAGACCGGCAACCTCATCTTCGGCGGCGAGCGACGCTTGGCGCGCGGGCTCCTGGACTACGGCGCCAGTTGGTCGCGCTCCCACGGCGATGAGGATCGTGTCACCCCGACGGTGCAGATCCCGGGCGTCGGCTTCCGTTTCGATCGCACCGATCCCCTATACCCGACCGTCGCGCAGACCAGTGGGCCGAGCATCTACGACCGCGCGGAGCACCGGATCTCGGCGTTCAATCTGTTCTATTTCGACGACCGGGATGTCGTGCAGGGCGCGCACCTCAATTGGAAACAACGGCTGCCCGGGTTGGCCGGCGTGAGCTGCAAGACCGGCCTGCGCTGGCGCGGGCAGGAACGCGACCGCCGCCAGCAACGGCCGACCTACACCTATGGCGGGGCGGACGGTGTCATCGGCCGCAATCCCGCCACGGGCGTCAACGACGACAACGTGGCCCAGTTCGCCGATGCCGCCTACCGGTACGGCGTGGCCGGAGGCCGCTATGTGCCCGCGCTGGCGATCGACCCCTGGCGTCTGCTGCAGCACCTGCGGGATCACCCCGCTTATTTCACGGAGAACTTCGTCGCCACTGCGCGCGACGCCCTCCAGTACAACGGCCGGGTGACGGAAGACGTCTATGCCGCCTACGTGATGGGCGAGGCGCGCCGCGGGCGTTTCGAGCTGCTGGCCGGGGTCCGGGTCGAGGACACCCGGCTCACGGGCCGCGGGGTCCGCCAGGAAATCACGCCCGCCGAGCGCGCCCGCCGGGCGGCGTGGGTCGGCCTGGTGACACCGGAGGAGACCCGCCGGCGCACCACCGCGGAGTGGAGCAACGTGCGCGAGGAGGACGGCGGCTACCGGAACGCGCTGCCCAGCCTGCACCTGAAGTACAACGCCTCGACCGACCTGCTCGCGCGCGCCAGCTATACGACCGGGCTCGGGCGGCCCAATTTTTCGAATCTCCTCCGCACCACGACGGTGAACCACGACTCGATGCGGGTCGAGGCGGCCAACCCCGATCTAAAGCCGCAAACCACCGATAATTTCGATTTGTCCCTGGAGTACTATTTCGAGCCGGCCGGCTTCCTCTCCGCGGGCGTTTTCCTGAAGCAGATCAGGGACTTCATTTACGGCGACAGCGGCGGTGTGATCGGCGCGGGCCCCAACAACGGCTTCGAGGGCAACTACGAGGGCTACGAGCTCTCGCAATACCTCAACGGCGGCTCCGGCCGCGTGCGGGGCTTCGAGCTCGCCTACCACCAGCGCTTCACGCGCCTGCCCGGCTGGTGGAAGGGGCTGGGCCTGAACGCCAACTACACCAAGCTTTCGAGCCGGGGGGACTACAGCGCCGGCAGCGGCACGCAGTCCGGGGCGGAGATCGCCGGCTTCATGCCCGAGACCTTCAATGCCAGCCTTTCCTGGGCGCACCGCGCCTGGGAGGCGCAGGTGAAGTACACGTACCGGGCTCAAAATCTGCGCGACTACAACGTCAACCCGCTCCTGCGCCTCTACTACTACTCGAAGAAGAGCGTCGACCTGAACCTCAAGTACACGTGGCACCCGCGGTTCACCTTCTTCGTCGACGTGATCAACGTCTTCGACGATCCCATCGCCAACGCGTTCATTTACGTGCCGCAGCGCGTGCGGCTCAACCAGGTCTTCACCCCGGCGATCAAGGCGGGTGTCTCCGGCCGCTTCTGAGGTGGGCCAAGGCAACGATCTTCGCCGAGCGAAAGCTTCGCGCCTTGACCGCGCGCGAGGGCGTTGCTTGGGGGCTTGGCGTGCCGATCGTGCGCGATCCGCCCGACGGCACGGCGCGGTTGTCGCCCGGGATGTTCGGCCACGGCGGAACCTACGGCACGCCGGCGTGGTGCAATCCGCGCACCCCGTCGTTCTCCCTGCTGCTGCTGCTGCGCACCCGGCCGGGGCCCGTCGCGGCGCACATCCAGCGCCGGCTCCCCGAGGCGGCCACGGCCGAAAGAGGATCGCGTTTTTCCGATGAACCGAAATACCCTCCCTGCCATTCGCTGGCTCTGGGCCGTGACCACTGTGCTCGCCACCGCGCTGGCCGCCGTCGCCGCGGCGCACCGGCCGAACATCGTCGTCATTCTCGCCGACGACATCGGCTACGCCGATCTTTCGTGCTATGGCGCGCAGCATGCGCGCACGCCGCAAATCGATCGGTTGGCTGCGGAGGGTCTGCGCTGCACCGATGCGCATGCTCCGGCGGCGGTTTGCACTCCTACGCGGCGGGCGTTGCTCACCGGTCGCTACTCTTGGCGGCAGGAAGCCGGTTCGCGCATCCTGCCCGGCGATGCGCCGGCGACTATCTCGGCCGGCACGGTCACGGTCGCATCGCTGCTGAAGGGCGCGGGCTACCGCACCGGTGTCGTGGGCAAGTGGCATGTTGGACTCGGCGGTCCCGCGGGGCCGGATTGGAACGGCGAGATCGCGCCCGGACCGCGCGAGATTGGCTTCGACTACTCCTTCCTCATCCCGGCGACGGGTGATCGCGTGCCGTGCGTCTTCGTCGAAAACCAACGCGTTGTCGGGCTTGAACCCGCCGATCCAATACGGGTCAGCTTCAAGGAGAAGATCGGCAGCGAGCCGACCGGCGGCGAGAACCGCGATCTCCTGGCAATCGACTGGGTCAACGGGCACAACAACACTATCGTCCGGGGCATCAGCCGGATCGGCTGGATGAGCGGCGGGCACGCCGCCCGCTGGGTCGACGAGGAGATCGCGGACACCCTCGCGCGAAAGGCGGCGGCCTTCATCGAAGGGAAGAAAATGTCGCCGTCGCCGTTCTTCCTGCTCCTCACCCCGCATGGCATTCACGTGCCGCGGGTGCCGCATCCTCGCTTCCGGGGAGCAAGCCCGAGCGGCAACCGCGGCGACGCGATCCAAGAGCTCGACGACACGGTTGGGCAGGTGCTCGCGGCGCTCGAGCGGCAGGGGTTGCCGAACGAGACCCTCGTGATCTTCTCGAGCGACAACGGCGGCGTCCTCGACAAGGACTACGCGGAATTCTACCGCTACGACTACAATCCCAACGCGCCGCTCAGCGGGCGTAAAGGCTCGCTGTTGGAGGGTGGTCACCGGGTGCCGTTTCTCGCCCGCTGGCCGGGTCGCATCAAGCCGGGCTCGACGAGCGACGAACTGTTCGCATTGGTGGATCTGCCGGCGACGCTGGCGGCGCTCACCGGGACTGCGTTGCCGCGCGACGCTGCGCCCGACAGCATCGATGTTCACCGCATGCTGCTCGGCCACGCGGGCGCGAAAGGCCGCGAGCACCTCGTCATACAAGGCAACGGCACGACCGCGCTGGCGCTGCGCAGGGGACCCTGGAAATACGTCCCACCCGCAACCGGGCCGGCGGCGCGCGGCAACGCGAAGCCACAACTCTACCGGCTCGAGACCGACATCGCCGAGTCGCGCAACCTGGCCGAGGAGCAGCCGGCCAAGCTCGCCGAACTCGCGGCGCTTTTGGAGAAAATCCGCGCTCACGGGCGCGACCGGCCGTGAGCGATTCGTGCCCTTTTCCGTATGATGCACTCCAACAGATTCCGCGCACTGTCGCGATGCCCGAGCGTCGCTTTCTCCCGCCCATGGTTGACTTCCGTTCGGTCCGAGCCCCGTTCCCTCCATCCATGAAAACTACCTGGTCCCTGCTGGGCCCCGCCCTTCGGTTCGCCGTCCTCTGCACCGCCGGCCCGGCCGCCGCCGCGGCGGCGGACGCCGCCCCCGACTTCGTGTTCCACGGGGGCCGAATCGTGACCGTGGGGGAGTCGGAAAGTGGTTTCAGCCTTCGCCACCACTGATTCCGCTCCGGAGCGTTTCGGAAAAACGCGATCCGAGCTATGGGGTCGGGCCGTTACACGTTAGCGGCCGATTTTCCGGCTCACGGTACGAGTGAAAACAGCCATCTCGGAGCCGCTGCTAACAAGTAACGGCCCTTGGTGGGAAAAGATATCCTTCACCGCGGGCCGCGCCAGTTGCGGATGACGGTCGACCACACAGTGGATGCGATTGCGGATCATCGTGCGCAGCCGGGCCAGCCAGAGGCGCTGGCGAATGATGTTTTTGCGCTGGCGCACGTCGCGGGAGGGCACGTGCACCTTGGTGTCAGGGGTGACCCAATAATGCCG
>JBIJCX010000646.1:0-2837 GCA_044344465.1 Opitutaceae bacterium | reverse complement strand
AAAGCCCATGGCGAGCGTATCGTCATTATCGATCTGCGTGAGCGACGACAGGTTGATGAGTCGCGGCGTCGTCGGCGTGCGCGCGGAACCCGAGGCATCGTAGATTTCAGCGATCACATTGCCACTCGCGCCATCCTTGCCGGTCGCCTGCACCGTGTAACCACCGGGGGCCACACCCGGCGCGGATCGGACAATCGCGCTGTCGCGACTCGTCGCCGGCAATGCAAACGCGGCGACACCAGCGAACGCGGTGGCGAGCGGCGTCGAGCCACCCCAGTCATCGTTCGTGCCGATGGGCGCGGGATTGCCGGCGGCAAACAAGCTCATGATCGGATCGGCAAGGACGCCACCCACGTTGAAGGGCGGCTGCGCCAGGGTCGGACCGACGGCACGCACGATGAGCGGTAGCGTCCCGGTGGATTCGAACGGGGCGATCACGGCACCAACGGTCAGGATTCTTGAACCCGCTCCCGCGACTGTCAGCACCGACAAATTGACGAGCCGGCCGGCATCGGCGGTCGCAAGGACGGCGAGGCTCGCCGCCGCGCTCGTCGTCGCGCCGTCCGCATTGCTGGCCACGACGGCATAGTTGCCCGCCACCACCGCCGCCCCGCGCAGGACGAGCGTGGCACCAGTCTCGCCCGCGAGGTTCGCACCATTGCGCTGCCATTGGTAGCGAACGCCGACGCCGGCGCCGGCGCCGAAGACCACGGTGTTGCCGGTGGCGACCGTCTGCGACTGCGGTTGCGCCGCGAACACGGGAGCCAGTGGATTCGCCGTGACCGTCAGCGTCGCGGTCCCGCTGTTAATGCTGCCGGCAGAATTCGATACCGTGACGGAATAATTTCCGGCATCCGAGGGCTGCACGCTCGCGATCGCGTATGAGGTGTTCGTCGCCCCAGAGAGGGCCGCGCCATTTTTCAGCCATTGATAGGTGGGAGCCGGCGTGCCCGAGGCCACCACGCTCAGCGTGACCGGCCGGCCGGCCGGCACACTCTGGTTTGCCGGTTGGGAAACGATCGCCGGCGCGACCGAAGACCCCGCGGCGACATTGAACGTGATCGGGACCAGTACGCCGTTGGTGTTGCCGGTGGCGTTGGGCGAGTTGTAACCCTGCACCGTGATCGTGAAGTCTCCGGCCTGCGTGGGCGTGCCCGTGATGAAAGGCGTGCTGGAATTGACCACGCCACGGGCGTTCGGCAGCGGAATGAAGGCGAGTCCCGGCGGCAGCGACCCGACGACGAGAAACGAGGCCGGAGGCGTGGGTGTGCCGGTGTAGGTAAAGCTCACCGGAGCGATCGCCTGCCCCGCCGTCGCGGCAATCGGACTGGGGCGATTGATGATGAACTGCGTGGCCCCAACCAGCGCGTGCATCGCACCGAGCGAGGCGGCCGCGGCAATGCCCGACCGCAAGACCACGCCGAGCGGCGAGGCGATGACCAACTCCTCCGCGGTCGCGGCCACGCGCAGGACCGGCGTGCGCTGCAAGAGGGCGAGGAGCAGCGCACCGGGCAGGTTGATCCAGTGCAGGTGGCGGAGGAATCGTGGGAATTTTTTCAAAAGGAGGGGCGGGAAGTGGACGCAGGTTCGGAAAAAAGCCGAACGCTACGAAGCCACATAATTGAAGAATCCGCGGGTTTGCGCCCGGGCGCGATCGGTGTGCAACACGCCCTCCGCCCCGGGACAGTTTTGAACAAACTCGATGCCCTTCGGCACCCCGAGGACAAACGCCGTCGTCGAGAGCACTCCCGCCTGCAGACAGGTCGCGGCGATCACCGTCGCCTGCAGGCAGCCGTGCGCCACCGGCCAGCCGGTGCGCGGATCGATGATATGGCCATAGCGTTTGCCGCCCACGACGAAGCAGCGGATGTAGTCGCCCGAGGAGGCGACGCCCTTCCCCACCACCCCGATGCTGCCGGTCGCGGTCCCGGGATGACGCGGATCCTCAAGTCCGATATGCCACGCGGGACGTCCGGGTGGCGCCCCGACCGCGCGCAAATCGTGGCCAAAATCGACGAGCGCCGCCGGAAGGCCGTGCTCAACCGCCATCTGCGCGACAAAATCCACCGCGTACTCCTTGCCGAAACCGCCGAAGTCGAGCGCCATGCCCGCCTCGGGAAGGAAAACCCGGCCCGGCGATCGCTGCACCTTCTTCCAACCCACCAAGGCCCGGGCGGCCGCGATCTCGGCCGCCGCCGGCACCCGCGGATTCTCCGCCTGGTAGTTCCACAGGCGGATGAGCGGCAACGTCGTCGGATCCAGCACACCCTGCGTCATGAAATGCAGCGTGTCGCAGAGCTTGAGCATGACCTCCATCTCGGCATCGATGTCGGTCCACGCGTGACCGGCGGCGGTATTGATCCGGCTGACGAGGCTGTCGGGCCGGAAGCGGGAGTATTTTGCCTCGAAGGCCTGGACCCAGGCCGTGGCCGCGCGTTCGAAGGCGGCCGCCTGGGCCTCGCCCCCGGGCGCGGCGTATTGCACCTCGCACACGGTGCCGAGCGCCGGGAACGAGAGCTTGCGCAACGGCAAGTTGGGATTGGTGCCAGCCGGCGCTGGCGGTGGCGGACGATGGGACTGGGAAACGACGGCCATGGTTACCAGGAGAATTTCGCGCCGACCATGATTGACACCATGAGAGTCGGACGCGTCCAACTGGTTCCATTGCCGGGCCCCGCGCAAGACGGGAAATGTAACAGTTCCGACTCGCGGCTAACCGGGAAATTTCACGGAGCGGCGACACTCCTGTCGCCGTTGGCTCCCAGACGGCGGCAAGAGTGCCGCCGATCCGCCGGACAGCCTGCATCGTCGGCTGATTGGGAGTGTGAAATTTCCGG
>JBIJCX010000050.1:0-33384 GCA_044344465.1 Opitutaceae bacterium | reverse complement strand
CATTTTTGGCCGAGCTGAAATCGCGGCGAAACTTCCGGTCCGTTAAGTAACTGATAATAAGCTTTATGCATTATACACACCCTTCAATGACCGGACAGCAGTGACTGCGTATACTCAATCTAAGCTCCGATGTTTAGTCGCCAATTCATTGGCCATTTTGATTATCCAACTTTTATCAGGCGCGCTTCTACACGCACAGGCGCCGGTGTTTTCGTCCGTATCCGCTCCCCGGCAGGTAGTGAACCTCGGACAAAATTTGACGCTGAGCGTGACGGCAACAGGGGCCCCAACTCCGACCTATCAGTGGAAGCGCAACGGCCTCCCGATATCAGGCGCCACTGCCACGAACTACACGATTACCAACGCGGTCACTTGGCGCGACAACGGCTGGTATCAAGTCGTCGCCGTCAACAGCAGTGGGCTGACGACCAGTTCCGTAGTGTTTGTGAATGTCGTCATCGGTTCACCGCATATTTATGGGATTGGACAAAACACTGCTGGACAAATAACGATTCCGAGTGGAATGGGTACTGTGGTGTCGGTGGCGGCGGGAGGTTCCCACAGTCGTGCTTTGAAATCTGATGGAACGGTAGTCGGCTGGGGCAATGGACAGACGATGATCCCCGCTGGTTTGAGTGAAGTGGTGTCAGTGGCGACAGGACGTTTTCACACTTTGGCGCTGAAGTCTGACGGAACGGTTGTCAGCTGGGACGGAGGGGTGTTGGTTCCAAGCAACTATAGGACAATCCCCACAGGCTTGACAGGGGTGGTGGCGGTGGCGACGGGAGGAAATTACCACAGTCTCGCACTGAGGTCGGACGGAACGGTGCTTGGATGGGGTAACAACGACGAAGGGCAGACGGTGATACCCTCACGCTTGGGTGGAGTGGTAGCGGTTGCGGCGGGATATTTCCACAGTCTTGCGCTAAAATCGGATGGAACGGTTATCGGCTGGGGCAACAACGACTATCGTCAGACGTCGATTCCCGCCGGCTTGAGTGGTGTTGTTGCGGTAGCAGCGGGTGTCATTCACAGTCTCGCGTTAAGGTCAGATGGAACTGTGTTTGGCTGGGGCTACAACGATTATGGCCAGACGGCGATTCCTGTCGGCTTGAGTGGAGTGATTGCGGTAGCAGCGGGAGATTATCGCAGTTTTGCGCTGAAGTCCGATGGAACCTTGGTTGGCTGGGGCAAAAACGATATTAATCAGACGACAATTCCGGCAGGTTTGACCAGGGTGGTTGCAGTGGCGGCCGGAGACGAACACACTTTGGTGCTGCGAGATGGCACAGCAGATTTTGCCCCGACAATCACGGTGTCACCAGTCAGCCACACAACCAGCCTTGGTCTGGCGACCACGCTCTCCGTTGGAGTCAACTCGGGTGCGGCGCCGAACACCTATCAATGGCGCAAGAACGGGACCATTATTCCGACTGCTACAAATTCATTCCTCACCATCGCGAATGCACAGCTCGCCGACGCCGGCTCTTACGATGTGGTCGTGTCGAATTACCTCGGCTCTATCACCAGTGTGGCGGCAATTCTGACGATCAATAAGACGGAACAGACGATTACTTTCGGCGCAATTGCGAGCAAGACGTACGGCGCCGCGACGTTCGCAATCACTGCGACGGCAAGTTCGGGATTACCTGTGACGTTTTTCGTGCAATCCGGCCCGGCAAAAATTGCTGGTAACGCGGTAACGATTACAGGTGCCGGAACAGTCGTAATCGGCGCTGCTCAATCGGGCAATAGCAGCTACAGTGCAGCCACCACTGTTATGCAAAACTTCGCTGTCGCGCCCAAAACCGTTGCCGTTACCAACATTTCTGTTGTCGATAAGGCGTTCGATGGTACCACCAGCGCCACACTCGACCTAGCGAATGCAACCCTGGCTGGCGTTGTCGTTGGTGATATCGTCACAATGGTTTCAAGTGATGTCATCGGCACGTTTGATTCAGCCAGCATCGGCGTTGGAAAGACTGTACACGTGCTCGGACTCACGCTTAGCGGGGCCAATGCGCCCGCCTATATCCTTGCCCCGGTAACGTTGACAGGCGCAATCATCAGCATCGTGCCCGTGATCATGGCTCAACCAAAGTCGCAGACCTTAACAAACGGCAGTTTTATGGCTCTAGCTGTTGACGCGGCGGGTGGCGCCGGGCCACTTACTTACCAGTGGCGGTTTAATGGCGAGGCTCTGGCGAATGGCACGTTTGCCACCTATTCGGCGACCAGTATAAGCTTTGGCTATACCGGGTCGTTTGACGTGTTAATTAGCGACGGCATTCGCACCATTGCCAGCGCGCCAGCTGTAGTCACCGTAGTTCCTGTATCACGGATATCGAACCTCTCAATTCTTACCAGTATTACGGCCTCCGATTCGCTCTTTACGATCGGAACTGTCATTGGTGGTGCGTACACCCGGGGCAGCAAGGAGGTACTCATTCGGGCAGCTGGGCCGTCACTAACACAATTCAGCGTTAGCGGAACATTAGCTGACCCCAAGCTCTCCCTTTTCGCCGGGCAGACCGTCATCGCCACGAACGACAATTGGGGAGGGACGGCCGCGCTAAGCAACACATTTTCACAAGTCGCTGCGTTCGCCTTTGCCTCTCCAATCTCAAACGACGCGGCGGTTTATCAGCAGTCACTACCAACCGCCAATTACACCGTGCAGATTAGCGGCGTCGGAGGTGCGATCGGCGCTGTGATTGCCGAACTCTACGATGCCACACCCGAGAGTTTGTTCACTGCCACGACTCCGCGTTTGGTCAACGTTTCCGTGCTCAAACAAATCAACGTTGGCGAACTGCTGACCGCCGGTTTCGTGATTGGTGGCACGACCTCAAAGCAAGTACTGATCCGCGCCATCGGCCCGACGCTCGGCGGCACGCCGTTCAACGTCCCAAGCGTGAGTGCGGACCCCAAACTCGATTTATTCAGCGGCCAGAACGTAATCCACTCGAATAATGACTGGGGTGGCGGCAGTGAGCTCGCCACCATTTTCGCGAATGTCGGCGCATTTTCGCTTGGCTCGACCAGCAAAGACGCCGCGCTGCTCGTCACGCTGGCGCCAGGTGCGTACACCGCGCAAGTGAGTGGCGTCGGCGGCGCAAGCGGTCTCACCCTGGTCGAGGTCTACGAAGTGCTTGAACCCTCAGGTCCGCCACAGGTTGCGACTCCGGCTGGTTTCGCCCTGATTCCGGCCGGCACGTTCACGATGGGCGATAGTAAGCACGAGGGGCGCTCTGACGAACTCCCGACCCACTCCGTGACGGTGAGCGCGTTCTACCTCCAGCAGACGGAGGTCACCGATGCGCAGTGGAAAGAGATCTACGACTGGAATGTGAGCGGCAGTCGCGGCTATGATTTTGCCCGTGGGCAGCGGGGAGTGACGTTGTTCGGATTGTCCCTCCCCGACAGCACAGCGAACCGAACCCATCCGGTAACGGTGATTTCATGGTGGGATGTGGTCAAATGGTGCAATGCCAAGAGCCGCAAGGAGGGTTTGATGCCGTGCTACTATACCGATGGCCTCGGTACGGAGCTCAAATTCGGCTTTCCCACGGCGGTTTACGTCAACTGGTCAGCTAGCGGTTACCGCCTGCCGACCGAGGCGGAGTGGGAATACGCGGCTCGCGGCGGGTTGGCGGACAAGCGATACCCGTGGGGCGATACGATCACCCGCAGCCAAGCGAACTACTCCCAGAGCGGCGACCCCTTCGAGTACACCACGCCCGTGGGCTACTACAATGGCACCCAGACGCCGGCCGGAGTGGACATGAAGAATGGTTTCGGGCTCTATGACATGGCGGGTAATGTCTGGGAGTGGAATTGGGACTGGTATAGTAGCTACTCGGCCTCTGCGCAAACCGATCCACGTGGACCTGCTTCTGGTTCGGAGCGTGTGATTCGCGGGGGCAGTTTTAACATCAACGAGGGTGGTATTCGCACCGCGTATCGTACACGTTCCGTTCCAGGCGACGGTGGTGTCAACGTGGGATTCCGCCCGGCTCGAAGCTTAGCCCCTTAAGAAACTGGGGCGCGACCAGCCGTCGGCCAGCAAGTCACTAAATTACGGCTTTGCCGTGGCGGGCACCCCTTCCTTATCTGTGGACGGGGCATCGTCGAGAAAAGAAATTCGCCTCTTCGCCCTGGGGTGCCGCGTCATAGGAGCCGGAGGCTCCCGAAAACGTGGACCGTGAGATTCCGCTCTCGTGTTTTGCCCGCTGTTTTAATAACTTTGTTCTGTACAATCTGTAGCTGACGTGTACATTTGGAGACACAGTGCGCTGCCAACCAAATCGAGATTACGTCAGTAACGATGATGTCCAAACACCTATTGAATTAGCGGAACAGTTGGTTGCACACTTTAAGCCCCAAGGCCGCATTCTTGAACCGTGCAGAGGAGATGGGAACTTCACGCGAATCCTGCGTTTTGCCGATTGGTGCGAAATCAAGGAGGGTCGCGACTTCATGGCATGGAATACGAAGGTGGATTGGATTGTAACCAATCCACCGTGGAGTGAAATTCGACGGTTCTTAGGCCACGCGATGGAGGTAGCTGATCATGTCGTGTTCCTGCTGACGATAAATCACGTGTGGACCAAGGCGAGAGTGAGGGATATTCGTGAGGCAGGGTTCGGTATCAAGGAAATCGTCTTGGTTGACATGCCAATCTCATTGCCCGTGGCTGGGTTGGCCCGATAACGCTGAGCGACCTAACGGCCAAGAGTCGGCCCAAGCGAGCGGCCAAAAATACCGACCAGTCTGCTTTCCCACCCGCCATTGCCGTAGTCAAACGCGTAGCGCGGAATTCGTTCAAGGTCGCTATCGTCTAGAGCTATCTCACCTGTGGCGCCGGCGTGTTGACGCTGTAACTTCACCAGTAGCGATTGAAACCCACCGGCTGTTTCGGTCGTTGGATCTTGGCGATGCAGAAGCACGGCTTCGCCGGCATTCAGAGTCAGTGTGGTCATGAAGAATCTGTCTTTGGTGACGTTAATGGTTGGCTGCGGTCGCTGAGAATAAGGAAAGGGCTGTCAGCGCGGATGAGAATTCAAGAACTGAAAGTTCCGCGACCAGCGATGGTGGCAACTGTCCTAACTCGGTCGCAGCATGAGGGAGTGTTGCGAATGCGCACCGTAACAGCAGAATCATCGCGAGTCGAGTGTCAGGCAAATGGGAACAATACGGAAGCAGATAAACTACCGGAATTCCGGTAGTCTACGGGCTTGAAGGGAATTGGCAAGTGGGCATGCAGGGACGAATTGCCGGAAAATCGGCAACTACCATGTGTAATGAGATCGCCATGATCGAAATTCAAACCTTGAGGATTGGTCGCCGGCCTTTGCGTGCCCCATCATTCTCCCACGCCCAGTAATATGATCCCGGCATGGAAGAACGCTGCGCCTACGAGCGCCCGGTGCTGCGCTACATGCTGACAGTCCGCACCCGTGACGGCCTGTCCGTCGTCTGGGCTGCAACTCTGCTTCGGGGAGCGGCGAGTCAGGCGAAAAGCGTGGAACCATAGTGTTCGATATTTGTGCCTTTAGCGCAGCTGCGGCTCGCGGTTGCCGTGCCTCCACTCCGCGAGGTAGCAGTAAATTTGACGGTACAACGTTCTGCTCACGGGGTCCAATCGCCTTGG
Source organism: Opitutaceae bacterium (assembly GCA_044344465.1). Classification (GTDB taxonomy): domain Bacteria; phylum Verrucomicrobiota; class Verrucomicrobiia; order Opitutales; family Opitutaceae; genus ER46. The sequence goes on along the minus strand of JBIJCX010000050.1, from coordinate 27,731 downwards.
GAGGAAGCATCCATCCGCTCCGCGTGTCCGTTTTCGAGCAGCGCGTTGTTCAAGTATACTTCCTCCCCCGAGCGCAGCCGGAGATAGATATCCGCGAGGTAGCGATCATATTTGTCCACCTTCGACGTCACGACCGTGATTTCCTCCGCGTCGACCAGCAGCCGCTCCACATAGCGTTTCGCCGCCCGGCCTTCGGCCGTGTTCATCTCCGGACAATCGATCCCACGCAGCCGCATTTTTTCCACCATCTCGGAACGCGGGAGCTCGATGTCGAGCGCAAGGGTGTCGCCGTCGATCACCCGGTAGTCGAGGGCACGATAAGTGAACAGATCGCCGGGCCTCGCGTTCTCGACTGGCGCCAGCCGCCCACCGTCCGCGCGTACGATGTCCCCGGCCGCGAACTCTCCCGCCTGTGCGGCGGTGAGCGGAAAATAGACTTTGAACCCGACATCGATCGCGAGTCCGCGCTTCCGCGCCACGACCCGATAATGTCCGACGAGGCCGCGCTTTGGAGTCAGGAGTTTGATCGAGGGGCCGGCGACGGCAGTCCCATTTGACTCTTTCGAATCCGCCGGGAGTGCGAGCGCGGCGTTCAGGGCTCGCACCCGGATTCGCAGTTCCGGCGTCGTCCATTTGTTTTTTGCCGCCTGGGTCGTGAGGGCGTTCCGCTGCTTCGGGTCGGCGATCTGGCAGAGGAGTTGATAGTGCGTCCGGGTCAGTTGTGCGGTTAACCGCACAACTGGAAAACACCGGAAGAACTGCACCCACTCGTAAAGCACGCGCCGGCTGACGCCGGTGTCGGCCGCCAGCTGGATGAAAACCCTCGCCCCGAGATCCGCTCGCTCCGCGTGCAACAGCACGTGTTCGTGAATCAAGCGGCCGATGTCGTGAAACATCATCAGCCAGGCGTCCTCGATCTTCTGCCGGCCAGTGAACAGCACCGCCCGCACGTTGCGCAGCAGATCTTCGTACGTGGCGGAAACCACGACGGCACTGGCCGGAGAGGAGGACCGAATCGATGGGCGCGCAGCAGGCATATGAGGTCGGGGTGACTCGACCGAGACAACCCGGACGCGGCGCGAAGGCGACGGCGAACTACGTCTCTCATCGCCTGCAAGCAGGCTCCTACCGCCGAGCATCCCAAGTCGAGGCGAGCCTCGGGTATCCCTCCCGCCGCGAACGAACGCTCGTAGCGACCCGCCGATCCTTTGCCCACCGTCTCCCGAATCTCGCGTTCTTCCCCCGTCTCCCTTGTCTCGCGTTCTTCCTATCTCGCCTCACATCGCCGCGAGCAGCTTGCGCAGCGTCTCGTCGACCAGCTTCGGGTTCGCCTTGCCCTTCGCGGCTTTCATCACCGCGCCCTTGAAGCCGTTGATCGCGCTGTCCTTGCCCGCCTTGAAATCGGCCAGCGACTTCGCGTTCGCGGCAATGGCGTCTCGGCACCATTGCTCGAGTTCACCGGCGTCGGTCGGCGCAGCCTTGAGCCCGCGCCGGTCGGCAATGATGGCCGGCATTTCCCCGGTCGCGAACATCTCGACGAACACTTCCTTCGCCGCATTGGCCAGCACGGCGCCGGACTCGACGAGTTGCACGAGCGCCGCGATGTGCGCGGGGCGAATCTTGGCCGCGGCCAGCGTAATCTTCGCGTGGCCCACTTCCCGGAGCAGGTCGTTGACGATCCAGTTGCCCACCGCCTGCGGTTTGCCGCTGAGCTTGGCGGCCTCCTCAAAGTAGTCGGCCAGATCCTTGTCCCACACGAGCACGGACGTCAGCGTGTAGGGCAGCTGGTATTGCTCGAGGAAACGCCGCTGTTTTTCGAACGGCAGTTCGGGGCACTCGGCCCGCAGCCGCGCCTTCCAGGCGTCGTCGACCTTCACGGGCATCAGGTCCGGATCGGGAAAGTAACGGTAGTCGTGCGCCATCTCCTTCGAGCGGAGCGACTGCGAGACGCCCGCTTCGCCGTCATAGTCGCGCGTCTCCTGCACGAGCGTGCCGCCGCGTTCCACCACGGCGAGCTGCCGTTTGATCTCGTGCGCGATGCCGTCACGGACGTACGAAATCGAATTGAGGTTCTTCAGCTCGACCTTGACCCCAAGCCTGGTGGCGCCGACCGGCCGGATGGAAATGTTGGCGTCACAACGGAGCTGGCCTTTCTCCATGTCGCAGTCGGAGATGCCGCCGTAGATCATCGTCGCGCGCAGCGAGGTCAGGTACGCGAACGCCTCCTCCGCCGTGTGCAGCGCGGGCTCGGATACGATCTCCATCAGCGGCGTGCCGGCCCGGTTGAAGTCGATGAGCGAATCGGTGGCGCCGTGGTTGAGTTTGCCGACATCCTCCTCGAGGTGGATGCGCGTGAGCGGAATCCGCTTGTGCCCGCCCATGATGTTGCGCGCCGGCCCGGGCAGTTCGATCTCGACGGCGCCGCCCAGGCAGAGCGGCTGGTCGTATTGGGAAATCTGATAGTTCTTCGGTGAGTCGGGGTAGAAATAGTTCTTCCGGTCCCATTTGCAGACCGGCGCGATGTCGCAGCCGAGCAGCAGCCCGGCCTTGATGATGGCGTCGAGCGCCGCCTTGTTCATCACCGGCAGCGTGCCGGGCAACGCGAGCACGACGGGGTCGGTCAGCGTGTTCGGCTCGTGGCCGTAGCCGGCCGCGACCCGCGTGAAGATTTTCGACCGGGTTTTCACCTGGACGTGGACTTCGAGTCCGATGACGGCTTCGTAGGATGCGGCAGAATGGGACACAGAGGACACGGAGAGAGGCACAGAGGTCACAGAGCAAGGCGGCGCAGTCCGCGCGTTAGGACCGTAGAGCGAAAGTTGAGCAGAAGCCCAATATGGCAACCAGTGAACTTGAGGTAAGTCAGAACCTGCGCGTCATGAACATCCAGAAGAGTGTCCACGGTTTTTAGCTCCACCACGACGAGCCGGCTTACCAGAAAATCGAGCCGATACGCATCATCGATGATCAAATCCTTATACTTGATCGGACACAGTTTTTGCTCCTCGAACGCCACTGCACGCAGCCGCAGCTCATGCGCAAGCGCCCGCTGGTAAGCGGATTCAAGTAACCCCGGTCCAAGCTCGCGATGAACTTCAATCGCAGCGCCAATCACCTGTTCCGTTAGTTGATTAATCTGGGTATTCATCTCTGTGCCCTCCGTGTTTCTCCGTGCTCTCTGTGTAACAGAATCACAAGATTGGGTGCCTCGCACCCCACTCCTGTGCGCGTTCATAGGCCTGGGCGATGGCGAGCAGGTTGGATTCCTCGAACGGCTGACCGATGAGCTGCGCGCCAATCGGCAGGCCGCTTTGGGTAAATCCACACGGCACGCTGATCGCGGGCAGCCCCGCGAGGTTCACCCCGATGGTGTAGATATCGCAGAGGTAGAGCGCGAGGGGATCGGACTTCTCCCCGATCTTGAAGGCGGGCATGGGCGAGGTCGGCGTGATGAGCGCATCGACCTCGCGGAATGCGTTCAGGAAATCCTGGCGGATGAGCGTCCGGACTTTCTGCGCGCGGAGATAATAGGCGTCATAGTAGCCGCTCGAGAGCACATAGGTGCCGAGGATGATCCGTCGTTTCACCTCCGCCCCAAAACCCTCGGAGCGCGACTTGAAATAGAGGTCCACCGCATCGGTCGCGTCTTTCGCGCGATGGCCGTAGCGGACGCCGTCGTAGCGCGCGAGGTTCGAGGAGGCCTCGGCGGTCGCAATCACGTAGTAGGCGTCGAGGCAGTATTGCGTGTGCGGCAGCGAGACTTCTTTGATCTCACACCCTTGTTGCCGGTAGAACGCGATGGTCGCCTCGACGGCGGCGGCGATTTCCGGGTCGAGGCCCGCGCCGAAATACTCCTGCGGAATCCCGAGCTTCCACGGGCCGCGGCGCCGGTCCAGCTCGGCACGGTAGTTCGGGATGTCGATCGGGCAGGAAGTCGAATCCCTTTCGTCGTGGCCCGCGATAACACCCAGGACCAGCGCGGCGTCCTCGACCGTGCGGGCCAGCGGGCCGATCTGATCGAGCGACGAGGCGAAGGCGGCGAGCCCGTAACGCGAGACCAGGCCGTAGGTCGGCTTCAGCCCGACCACGCCGCAAAAGGCGGCCGGCTGTCGAATCGATCCCCCCGTGTCGGAACCGAGCGTCGCAATCGCCTCTCCGGCCGCGAGCGCGGCCGCGCTGCCGCCCGAGGAACCACCCGGCACGCGCGTGGTGTCCCAGGGATTGCCGGCGGGCCCGAAGGCGGAGTTCTCCGTTGAAGAACCCATCGCGAACTCGTCGCAGTTGAGCCGGCCCCAGAGGACCGCACCCGCCTGCTTCAGTTTCTGCGTGACGGTGGCATCGTAGGGCGAGACGAAGTTGGCGAGCATCTTGCTCGACGCCGTGAGGGGCTGGCCGGCCACGGCGATGACGTCCTTGAGCCCGACCGGAATGCCGTCGAGCGGCCCCATTCCCTGCCCCGCGGCGCGGCGTGCGTCCGACGCGGCGGCCTGTTCAAGCGCACCCGCCTCGTCAAAAGAGTTGAACGCGTGCACCCGCCCTTCGACGGCCCGGGTGCGCGCGATCACGGCCTGGGTGAGCTCGACCGCGGAAATCGTCCTGGCGTCAAGCGCGGCGGCGAGCTCGGTGATGGATTGGAAGAAGAGATCGGGCATGATAGTAGCGAGTACTGAGCATCGATTAGCGAGTAGGTCGGCCGCGGTAGCTATGCTCGCTACTCGCTACCGCAACTCGCACCTTCTTCACTCCACGACTTTCGGCACGACGATCATGTGGTCGCGCTGCACGGGTGCGTTCTTGAGCGCGAGTTCGACCGGCAAGCCCGGCTGGGCCACGTCCTCGCGCCACACGTTGTAGACGGCAAACGCATGCGCGGTCGGCTCGACCCGGCTGACGTCCACTTTCGAGAGTTGCTCGATGTGGTGGAGCACGTCCCCGAGTTGTTCGGCGAATTTCGCCTTTTCCTCGGGAGTGAGCACCAACCGGGCGAGCTTCGCCACGTGGTCGATATTCAGATCAGCGGGATGGGACATAACGGCAGAAAAGCGGGGTTTATGCGTAAGCGCTGCAGCCGAGGCAACGGATCATTTTGGTTCGTCCGGGATTTCAAGATCTCTGAAATCACCGCGGTCCTCGTACGAGCGTCAGCCGATGCCAGGTCCCGGGCGGCCACGAACCGTCCGCGGCTTGCGTTCGTCGGCCCGCCCTCACGTCCGCACGGCGATGGTTCCATCGGCCGTAATGTCCCGCTGGATCTTCGTCAGGGCCGTGTTAACTTCGTCGTCCGTCAGCGTCCGCCCGCCCGCCCGGAAGACGAAATTGAACGCGAGGCTCTTCTTCCCATCCGGCAAACCCGCCCCCAGGTAGACGTCAAACACGCTCACCCGCTCGGCCGCGAACGCGGTGCCCGCCGCGGCCCGGGCCGCTTCCGCCAGCTTCTGCTGCACGTCCGCCACCGGCATGGCCGCATCCACGACGAGCGCCAAATCGCGCCACGCGGCGGGGAAAAGGCTGAAGTCTGCGTAACGGCGGCGGGTGGCGACGGTGGCGAGTTTTTCGGGCAGAATCGCGAAAATGCCGCCATAGACCTTGCCCTCAAGCCCAAGCGAGTTGACCAACGCCAGATTCAGCAGGCCAAAGCGCGCGGTCCAGCCCTGCGCGATTTCCCCCGCCCAAGCCGCGTGCCCCTCTTGCCAGCCGAAGAACTGTTCCGTCACGGGCTTGACCACGCCGCCGGCGAGATCAACCCCGGCCGCCGCCGCCAGTGCCCCCACGTGGTGTCGGGCGGTGTAGAAATCCCCCGGCGCACGTTTCAGCCATCCACGATCACCCACCGGGTCGGCAATGATGAAGGCGACCGCGGCGCACTCGAGGTTATGGCCATGATGCTCGATGAAGATCCGTCCGCTCTCGCAGAGACGCGAGGCCGCGACCCCGCGCGACTGGTTCAACTTCAGCGCCTCCAGCAGCCCGGTGATCAGGGTCGGCCGCAAATGCGACTGGTCCTCGACAAACGGATTCGCCAGGGCGAGTTCGGCGGCCGCGGTCTGAGACGTCCACGTCAGCACCTCACGGGCCGGCCGCAGCGTGTAGGTCACGCACTCGTGAAAGTCGTGCCCGACCAGGTAATCCATAACGCGCCGGTCAAACAGCACGACCGGATCATCGTCGCCGCCCAGCCCGGGTGAAGAGACGACCGCGGTCGGAATCTTTTCGGTGCCGAAGAGACGGAGCACCTCCTCCACGAGATCGATCGGGCGATCCAGATCGTCGCGCCAGCTGGGAATATCGACCGTCCAGGCGGTGCCACGGTGCGCGGTCGGTTCCTCGCGGGTGACGGTGAGCTCGAGGGACTCGAACGCCGCGCGCATGTCGGCCTCCGGGATCTCGAAACCGAGCTTTTCGCAGATGAAATCATGGGTGACGACGATCTCCCGCTTCCACGGCACATCGCCGCCCACCTTGCAGACCGGCCCGACGGCCCGGCCGCCGGCGGTCGCAATGATTAGATCGACGGCGCGGTAGGCCGCCTCGAGGGAGCTGTGCGGATCGACGCCACGCTCGAAGCGGTAGGATGAATCGGAGTGGAGTCCGAGTTTGCGCGCGGTCCAGCGGATCGACTGCGGCTTGAAGAACGCGCATTCGAGCACGAGGTCGGTCGTGTCGTCGCTCACGCCGGAATTCTCGCCGCCCATGATGCCGGCGATGACGACGGGCCGGACGGCGTCGGCGATCACCAACATGCCGCTGTTGAGGGCGCGCTCCTTGCCGTCGAGCGTCGTGATTTTTTCACCGTCCGTGGCGCGCCGGACGACGATCTGGTTGCCGCCGAGCTTGCGGGCATCGAACGCGTGCAACGGCTGGCCGGTCTCGAGCATCACGTAATTGCCGACGTCGACCACGTTGTTGATCGGGCGGAGGCCAACCGCCTTGAGCCGTTCCTGCATCCACGCGGGACTCGGCCTGATCGTGATGCCGCTGATGATGAGCGCGGTGTAGAGCGGGCAATCCTCCGGAGCGTCGACCCGCACGCCCGCCAAAAGGTCCGGACGCCGCGCCCCCGCGACGGACTCATCGATCGCCCCGCGAAAATCTTCCTGGGGGTAGAGCAGCGGGAGCTTGAACCACGCCGCGAGTTCCCGGGCGATCCCCAGGTGGGAAAGGCAGTCAGGCCGGTTGGGCGTGATCTCGATGTCGAAAACGGTGTCACCCGCCGGCAGCACCGCGTTGATCGGCGTACCCAGCGCGGGCTGCCCGTCGAGGATGAGGAGGCCCGCGTGATCGCTGCCCATGCCGATCTCGTCCGGCGAGCACATCATGCCGTCCGAGAGCTGGCCGCGAATCTTCGACTGCTTGATTTCAAAATTTCCCGGCAGGATGGCCCCGGGCAGCGCCACCGGGACACGCCGGCCGGCGTCGCAGTTGTTCGCGCCGCAGACGATGGTCTTGACTCCACCCGCCGGGCCGATGTCGACGGTGCAGACGGAGAGCTTGTCGGCGTTGGGGTGTTTGGCGCGGGTGAGGATTTCACCGACGACGACGTTCGACAGCAGTGGCGCACCGGTCTTGAGCACCTGCTCGACCTCGAAGCCGAGAAACGTGATCGCACGGGTGATTTCTTCGACGGAGGCGTCGAGCTGGACGTAGTCCTTGAGCCAGAGGAGGGAGATTTTCATGCTGAAGTAGCGAGTGGTGAGTAGCGGGAAGCGAACAGGTCAGGAACTTCCGCGCTCGAACCCGTTGAGATCCCATGCAGGCGCCGAGAAACCCGCGAATATCGCCGCGATGCCAACCAACCCAGTTGGCAAATCCCAATATCCGCCGCAATACGGCGGAAACTCGACCGAGTCAGCCTCCTTTCGCAGCGCGCAGCGCTGCCTGAGGAGCCTGTCGAGGCAGGCACCCGCAACGCAAAGGAGTCTCCCGACTTTGAAACAATATTCATTGGCAATCCGACAGGATCCTACGCGAACTGCTTGAGGAACCGCAGGTCGTTCTGGTAAAAATAGCGGATGTCATCGATGCCGTAGAGCAGCATCGCGAGGCGCTCGAGGCCCATGCCGAAGGCGTAGCCACTCCACACCTCGGGATCGTAGCCGACCACCTCGAACACGGTGGGATCGACCATCCCGCAGCCGCCAATCTCAATCCATTCCTTTTTCACCTTCGGCAGGTGGTTCGCCGTGAGATCCACCTCGAAGCTCGGCTCGGTGTAGCCAAAGTAGTGCGGCCGGAACCGCGTCTTCGTGTCCGGCCCCAGGAGCGCGGCAAAGATGTAATCGAGCAAGGCCTTCAGGTCGCGCACGGTGACGTTCTTGTCGACGTACAGGCACTCGAGCTGGTGGAAGTTGGCCGAGTGCGTCGCATCGGTGGTATCGCGGCGATAGACGCGGCCGGGCGAGACGATGCGGATCGGCGGCGGCCCCTTGAGCATCGTGCGGATCTGCACGGAGGAGGTGTGGGTGCGGAGGAGGTATTTTTCCTCCGGATTCATCTTCGAGACGTTGCCGAACCGCGCCGCCGTCGGAAAATAAAACGTGTCCTGGGCATCGCGGGCCGGGTGGTCGCTCGGCGTGTTCAGCGCATCGAAGCAGAAATATTCCGTTTCGACCTCGGGGCCGTCGGCCACGGTGAAGCCGACCTTGCGGAGGATGCGGCACATCTCCTCGCGCACCAGCGTGAGCGGGTGCCGCGTGCCCGGACCGGCGTCCGGCGACGGCAGGGTGACATCGACGGCGGGCCCGAGCTGCGCGGCGAGTTCGGCGGCGCCGATGCGCGCGAGCGCGGCGTCAAGCTGCGCCTGCAACTGCGCCTTGGCTTCGTTGATCAGCTTGCCGACGACCGGGCGCTGCTCCTTGGGCACCGAGCCCATCTGTTTCATGAGCGCGGTGAGCTCGCCATTCGGCCCGACGAAGCGCGCCTTCGCGGCCTCAAATTCCGGGCGCGCCTTCAGGGTGGCCAGGTCGGCGGTGGCTTTGGCGACGAGGGCGGTGAGTTGGTCTTGCATGGGGGCGTTTGAAACCGAGATGGAGAATCTTTCTCTTAATCTTTCTCTTTCCTCTTTCTCTCAATTCAGCTTCGGCAGGAGAAAGATTAAGAGAAAGATTCGCGGACATAAAAAAGGACGGCACCCCGGTTGGCGAGGCCCGTCCTCTGAAGATTCGAATCGGGGGGCGAGCCAGCCGGCTCGCGGCGTCTGGGGTCAGACCTTCTTCGCGGCGGCGGCCTTGGCCTTCAACGCGTCCTGGGCTTTTTGCACCAGGCCGTTGAACGCCACCTCGTCGCGAATCGCGAGATCGCTCAGGACCTTGCGATCGAGGCCGATGTTCGCGGCATGCAGGCCCTCGATGAAGCGGCTGTAGCTGATGCCGGCGTTGCGGCAGGCGGCGTTGAGGCGCACGATCCAGAGCGACCGGCGGTCGCCCTTTTTCTTCCGCCGGGCGGCGTACGCGTATTGCCAGGCATGCTGGACGGCCTCTTTCGCATAGCGAAAGAGCTTCGATTTGTTGCCGAAATAGCCTTTGGCGTATTTCAGCACTTTCTTGCGGCGCTTTCGCGACGCGGGGGCGTTTGTTGCACGAGCCATGTTGTTTTATTCCTTTTGGTTAGTCGCTGATGGGCCGGCTTTGGATTTCACCCATCGAGCGAAGTTTTGGTTGAGCGCCGACGATCTTTATCTGAGACCGAACGGCAGGGCGCGCTTGAGCTGCTTGGCTTGGCCCTCGGCCACCAGCTTGTCGCGGGAGGCACGTCGCTTTTGCTTCGTGCTCTTCGCGCCAAGCAAGTGACGAAAGCCAGGCGTGCGGCGCACGAGCTTGCCGGTCGCGGAGAGTTTGAACCGCTTGGCAATTGATTTCTTGGTCTTTTGCATGGAGAGCGGTCGAAAACAGAGAGCTGTCCGGCCCTTGGCAAGGCTTTTGTCCTGATTTTCCCTACATCCGCAGGAATAGCTGCGTGCCTGGCCCGAGCGGCCAGCCGGCATAGGTCCATAGAATCAGCAACAGCGTCCACCCAACCATGAAGCACAACGAATAGGGCAGCATGAGCGCCACCATCGTACCAATGCCGGCTTTGGGCTCGTAACGCTGCGCGAACATCAGCACCAGCGGGAAATTCGACGCGAGCGGCGTCACGACGTTCATCACGCTGTCACCCACGCGGTACGCCGCCTGCGTCAACTCCGGCGTGTAGCCGAGCAGCATGAACATCGGCACGAACACCGGTGCGAGGATGGCCCATTTCGCCGACGCGGAGCCGAGAAAGATGTCCGTGCTGGCGGTGAGCAGCACGAGTCCGATCAGCAGCGGCACCGGCCCGAGATTGAGCGATTTGAGCACGGCCGCGCCCTTGACCGCGAAAATCACGCCCACGTTGGACCAGGCAAAGAAATTCACAAACTGCGCGATAAAGAACACGACGACGAGATACGGGGCCGCCAGTTCCATCGTCTTCTGCATGCCCTTGTAAACGTCGGTGTCGCTCCGGATCGTTCCCGCGGCGATCCCAAACGCCAGCGCCGGGAAAAGGCCAAAGACAAAGATGAAAAAGACGAGGCCGCGCAGGAAATACGAGTGGATGAAGCCCGGCTTCGCCTGATCCTGCAGCACCCCGCCGGCGGGCAACAAGCCCGCCAGCACCAGCGCGGCCAGCACCAGGAACACCGCCAGCGCCCAGCCCAGCCCGCGCCGCTCCCCTGGCGCCAGCGGTTGCAGTGCCTGCGGCAGCATGGCCCCCTGATAAGGGCCGAAACGCGGCTCAACCAGCCGCTCGGTCACCACCGCGCCGATCACCGTGATGAGAAAGACCGATGCGCCGAGGAAGTAGTAGTTCGCCATCGCGTTCACCGTGTACTTCGCGTCGAGGATGCGCGCCGCCTCCTGCGTGAATCCCGCGAGCACGACATCGCTCGTGGAAATGAGCAGGTTGGCGGCGAAGCCGCCGGAGACCCCCGAAAACGCCGCCGCGAGCCCCGCCAGCGGGTGCCGGCCGATCGCGTGGAAGAGCGCCATGCTCACCGGCAGCAGCAGGACGTAGCCAATGTCACCCGCCGTGTGCGACATCGCGCCGCACCAGACAACCACCCAGGTGAGCAGCCAGCGCGGCGTGCTGTGCACGATCAGGCGCAGGCAGGCTCCGAGCAGTCCGGAATGCTCGGCCGCGGCCAGCCCAAGCAGGCACACCAGCACCGGCCCAAGCGGGGCGAAATTGACGAAATTCGGCAGCAGCCCGAGGATGATGCGGCGCAGTCCGTCGGCCGAGAGCAGATTGACCGCGCCGATGGCCTGGTGCGTCACGGGATGCTCGACGCTCACCGCCGCGGCGCTGAGCAGCCAGGACGCCACGATCATGACCGCGCACAGGATGACGAAGAGCGATGCCGGGTGCGGGAGCAGGTTGCCGGCCCACTCGACCCGGTTCAGGGTGCGCTGGGCCCACGACGGCGCCCCGGAGGGACTGCCCGCGCTCATCGGGGCGCCTTCCGGCCGAATTCGGCGCGCGCCTGCGCGGCCACGGCCCGGGCAAAGCCGGTCAATTCGTCGCTCAGGACGGCAAACCGGGCGCCGCGCGCGCACGTCGCCTCGTCGAGGTAGAGCGCGCGGTTGATTTCGATCTGGATGCTGAACCGCCCCCGGCCGGGATCGCCGTGGGTGCGCACGATGTCGGCGCCACGGTAGGGGTCGTTGATTTTCACCTGGTAACCCAGGCCGGTGAAGTACGCCGCGACCCAGCGGGAAAACTCGGGGTCCGCGGTCGTGCCATCGCGGTCGCCGACGACAAAGTCGGGGCGCGTCGCACCCTGGTCGCGGTTCATGGCATTGCCGCGGGATTTCATCGAATGGCAGTTGAAATGCCAGACGAAGCCATGCCGGTGCCACGCCGCGTCAATCGTCGCCTCCAACGCCCGGCGATACGGCGCATAGAATTCATCGATGCGACGGCGGACCTCCGCGACGGAAAGCCGGCGATCGTACATCGGCACGCCGGGCAGGGCGAAGCGGCGGATGAGGCCCATGCCCCGACTGGACTGCTCGCTGAGTTCGACCGGGCCGGGCCACGGCCGTAAGAGAAGCTCGGGATCGATGTCGCTCACCGCGCGGTTGGCATCGATGTAGGCGCGGGGAAACCTGGCCGCCAGCAGCGTCGCACCGGTGGCGGGCACCGCGCCAAACAATTCGTGCACGTAGGCATCCCACGTCGTGAATATTTCCGCCGGCGACGCGGCCGGCCTGAAGTCCTCCGGGTACTCGATGCCGCTGTGCGGCGAATCGAACACGACCGGAACATCCGCGCCGGTCGGCGCCGCGAGGACGAAAGCGGCGAAAGCGTTTGGCCGGGGCATCAGGTTTTTGGGTACGGCACGTTCCCCGGTCAGTCGCGGTAGTTCAACGCGGGCGGACGCTCGCCGAGCAAGGCGACATACCTGAAATCTCCGCCGCGCCGCCGGAGAAATTCCTGCCTCGCCTGCGCCAGCACCTCGGGCCGCGTGAAGCAGTCGAGCAGCGTGGCCGCCATCGTCTTGGCCGCAACGTTCATGCCCTTGAGGCCGAGCGTCGTGCCACCGCACGCGACCGCCTGCCAGCTATGGGCGGGCGTGCCGGGCGCCCACGTCGCCGCCCGCAGGCCCACCGTCGGCACGGACCAACTCACATCGCCGACATCCGTGGATCCCCCACCCTCGCGCGGCGGATTCGGATTGAACGGGCCGATGAGGGCGGCGGTTTCCGGGGCCGGCGCCTGCCCAAAGACCGACCGTCCAATCTTGAGGGCGAAGGCCCGCTCCTCCGCCGTGTAGGTGACCCCGCCCACCGCGGAGAGGTTTTCGTGCATCACCCGCCCCAGCGCCTCGTTGGGCAGCAGTTCGTAGACGCCGCCGGTGACCTCCCACTCGGCCGTGGTGCCGGTGCCGAGGGCGGCGCCGGTGGCCGCCTTTTCCACGCGTGCCCAAACTTCGGTGACGATTTCCCGGCGCGGGCTACGCACATAATAATAGACCTCGGCAAAGGCCGGCACGACGTTGGGCGCCTCGCCGCCTCGCGTAATCACATAGTGGATGCGGGTGCTGTCCAGCACGTGCTCGCGCATCAGGTTGACCATGTGGTTCATCGCCTCCACCCCGTCGAGCGCAGAGCGGCCGCGCTCGGGCGAGGCCGCCGCATGCGCCGCCACGCCCCGAAAGCGAAACTTTCCCGACTTGTTCGCCAGCGACGGCATCATCGTGATGCCGTTGCGATCGCCGGGATGCCAGTGGACCGCCACGTCCACGTCGGCGAAGAGCCCGGCGCGCACGAGGTAGACTTTGCCTGAACCGCCCTCTTCGGCCGGGGTGCCGTAGACCCGGATTGTGCCCTTCCGGCCGGTGGCCTGCAACCACTCCCGGACCGCGATGGCCGATTGGATTGAACCGGCCCCGAACAAGTGGTGGCCACAGGCATGACCCGCGCTCGCCCCCGGCCGCTCCTTCTTCTCCGGGATCGCCTCCTGCGAAACCCCGGGCAGCGCATCGTACTCTGCGAGCACCCCAATCACGGGCGCACCGCTGCCGTAGCTCGCGATGAAGGCCGTCGGAATCCCCGCCACCCCCGCCTGCACGGCAAATCCCGCCTGGCGAAGCTTCTCCTGCAACAACGCGGAACTCTTCACCTCCTGATAGCCGACTTCGGCGTAGTGCCAGATCTTGAGCGCCACGTCCTCGTAGCTCGCCTTCGTTTCGTCGATCCGGCGGAGGACGTCCGTTTTCGTCGTTTGCGCCCCGAGGGCGCAAACCCCCACGGCCAAGGAGAGGAAAAGGCTCGCGTGATGTTTCATGGAATGAGGTTCGCGTAACTGGGCCGGGAGTGGCAGCAATCTTTATCCCACAGCCCCGCTCCAGTTCAGAATCGACGGCTCAGGTCAACCGTCCAGGTCCGGCCGAGCGCCAGGTAGCTGTAAACCGACGCCTGATAGCCCGAGATGTCACTGCTGAGCGGCGGCCTGACATCCGTCAGGTTGGTCACGCCCAGGCGCAAGGTGGTGTGGCGGATCCACTTGTTCGCGCCACCGGCAATCCGGCAGGACACAAAACCGTTCAGGCTCAGCGAATCACGCACGCGGTAGTAATAGTTGGCCCGGCCCTGATCGAAGACCTTGGTGATGTACGAAGGCTGGCTAAGGTTGGCATAAGTGGTCGCGTCGGTCGAAGCACCCGTGTCGGCGAACGCCCCGATGTAATAACCGCTCACTCCGGCCGTCCAGATGCCCCGGCGCCACATCACGCTCGTGTTGCCGCGCCAGCGGGGCGCGCCGTCCTGGTTGACGCGGGAATCGCGCACCGTGCTGCCGGGCAACATCGTGTAGGACTGGTCGATGTATGACCAGTCGGTGGATACCGCAAGCTGGCCCAGCGCCCATTTGGGCAATTGGTAGTTGACCGCGAAATCGAAGCCCGAGATCGAGGAGGCGGATCGATTGCTGAAGGCGCGGCGCTGGCTCACGAGCGAGCCAAAGGGGGCAATCTGCTGCGCTGCGGGCCGGCTGGCGTTATAGGCGGCAAACAGCGCCAGCTCCGGCGCGGTGATCGTGCTGGAGCGGATGGCGCGGGGATCACCCTTGTAGGTGGCGGTGCCGCTGCCCACGTCGATCGTGCCGACGGCCCGGCCCGCCGCAATCTGCGCCTGCGTGTAAGCCAGCAGGAGCTGGTTGTCGCTCGCCAGGATGTCGGCCGAGCTGTCGGACTCGATGACGTTGCGCTGCTCGATTTTCCAGTAATCGATCGTGAAGGAGAGACCCCTGACCCGGGGCACATCGACCACGAAGCCGATGCTCTGGCCCCGGCTACTCTCGGCGGTGAGGCCGAAATTGCCGGAGCTGACATAGGTGCGGTTCGTCGAGCCGTCGGTTGGCAACGCGGTGATCGGCTGGCGGTACGTGTCGGCATAGGCATTGACGATGCGTCGCTCCTTCTGGTTGAGCACGGCGAGGTTGGGGGCGCGGAAACCCTGGTTGTAGGAACCGCGGAACATGACCCATTTCACCGGGCGCCAGTTCATCCCGAACTTCGGCTTGGTGGTGTTGCCGAAGTCGGAATATCTCTCGTGGCGCACCGCCGCCGAAAGTTCGAACGAGTCGGCCAGCGGGATCTGGTTGCGCGGGGCAATGAGCGGCAGGACCGTCTCCGCGTAGGCACTGCCGACCGTGCGGCTGCCGACGATATTCGCCGTCGCCGAGGCCTGGATGAAATCGTTGTCGTCCGTGCTGAGGCCGGAATCAGCCGGGTTAAGTCCGGCGTACGGCGGGCGGGTGTGTGACAGCTTCTCCTCGCGATATTCGCCCCCGAGCGAGAGCGAGATCGCTCCGCTCCACAGCCGCATTACTTCGCCCGACACCCGGAAGTCTGCGCTCGCCAGGGAAGTCTGGCCAATGTTGGGCAGCTTGTCGTAAATGCCATCCATCACCGCGGCGGGATTCGTGTAGGGCTGGTCCGTGACCACCGCACCGTTCTGAACCTTGAACGTGTAACCAAAGGGGTTGAACGCGGTCGCGTCGGTGCGCAATGCCGCGGCGAGCAGCCGGGTTTCGCGCAAGGCGTTCTGGACCTCGTCGGTCGTACGGGCGCGCGTATAGTAGACGCCGGACTCCCAGTTCCACGAACCGCTCAGCCGACCCCGCAGGCCGCCGAGGAGACGGAGCGCATCGGAGGTGATAATCACCCTCTCCTGCCCCATATCCATGATGCGCTTGCTGAGGATCGTTGCGGTCTGCGGCGTGCCCGTGAGCCGGGCGGTGCCATCCGTGTTGGCCGCGCCAGTGGGGCTGTAGTACCGCGACCCAAAGGGATTGTAGGGATTGTTCGCCGCGACCACGAGCAGGCGGTCGGACCCGCTGCTGTAGGGCAGCGGTGAACGGCTGAACCAGGAGGTCGAATCGTAGTATGAGAACTCGCCGAACGCGGAGATGCGATCGGTGAGTTCAAATTCCGCCCGGTTGAACCAGTTGTAACGCGTGCTGCGCGCCAGTCCCATCTGGTCGGAGTTGATGTTGTAATAATAGCCGGCCGTGATGCCAGTGCGGGCGGGTGCCGTACTGGTGAAACCAACCGAACCCGACGCCAACGGGATCAGGTATTGGGTCGCCGTGGCGGTGCCGACGCGGAAGCTCGGGTAAGGTCCGGTGGCGTTGCGGTCGAAAAACGGGCCGGTGGTCAGATTGAACGGTGCCGGCGCGCGCGACGTCTTGTCGGCGTCGGCCGAGAACGGGCGGTCGCTGAGGTAAAGTTGGTGACGGTGGTAGGCGTCAAACACCGAAACGAGCCGGCCCTTGCCCCGGGCAAAATCCGTGCCGAACAGGACCGTGCCACGGACGTCCTGCCCTGCGCCATGCTCGGGCACGGTGAAATGGGTGTTCACCTCGACCCCGCGGAACTCGGAGTCCATCTGGTAGTTCACGACCCCTGCGACTGCGTCCGAACCGTAGATCGACGACGCCCCATCGCGCAGCATATCGATCCGCCCGATGCCCCGGTTGGGCAGCTGGTTCACGTTGACGGAGGTGGCCAGCACGCCGTTCTCGTTCTGCGTCACCGGATGCGAGGCGAGACGGCGGCCATTGAGGAGCACGAGCGTGTTGCCGGAACCAAGGCCGCGCATGTTGATCGCGGCCACGTCGCCGCGGGCCAGGGCGCCGGTGGCGTTGGACTCGTTGATCGGAACCGATACGACCTGCGGCATGGCGGTCAGCATCTGCACCGGCACGGACGCATCGCGCAGGAGCATCGCGTCCTTGTCGATGACCGTCACCGGCAGGACTTTTTCCTGATCAAGTCGCCTGATGTTCGAACCGGTGACCTGAAACGCGCCGAGCTTGATCACGTCGTCCTTCTGGCCGCCAGCGGGCTGGCCCGCCCCGGCCGTTTCGGCTGGCGGCGTCGACTGGGCGACCGCGGAAACGCCCAATGCAAGTGCGCCCGCGCACAATGCGGTCCGGGCTAAGACGATGGGGCGGAGGCAACTTTTCATGGTGTTCGTTCGTGGTGAGGGGGGGGGATGGGAAATGGGGGCGGGACGAAAGATTGCGGAATCCGGCGGAGTCGAGTTTGAAGTGATCGGTCGCCCGCTGCTCGAGTTACGGCCAAAGGAAAACCGGATGGACGCAAACCGGGGGGGCACCTCAGCGAGGCGAACCTGCCGCCGCCCACAACAGCAATCGCTACAACTTGAATTGATTCCTGCAACGGGCGTTGCAGGCTGCCTCTCCCCCGTGCCCATGCCCGCCACCACGCTCCTCACGTTTGCCGGTTACCGCGATCCGTACTACACTGAAGTCCACGATGACGGACGGCAAAAGGGCCCGGTGCTCACGATTCTCGACGAACGAAAATTCGATCGCGTGGTGCTTTTCGGCCGCCCGCATCGCCGCGAGCAATTCGCCCGCACGCGCCAGATGTTGCGGGAACTGCATCCGAAATTGACGGTGGAGGCCCAGGAAATCGAATTCACCGATTCGACCTACCATCCGCCTATTCTGGCCGAGCTCCGCAAGGTGCTCGGCAAGCTCCGCCGGGCCCGGCCGGACGACGACTACGCCATCTCCCTCCTCTCTGGCACTCCGGAGATTCACGCCTGCTGGGTCCTGCTCGCCGCCTCCGGCGAATTTCCCGCCCGGTTGCTCAACTTTCAACGCACCGTGCATGACGGGTTCGCCGGACCCCGCCTGCTCCGTGAACTCGATTGGAGCCATCCGCTCGCCGCGATCACGCCGGAGGCGCTCGCGCTGCTCTCGACCCGGCGCGATCGCTGGGACGATGCCGAACTGCAGCCGATCGCCGGCAATGTGCCCCGCCACTACTTTGTGCGCCGCTCGCTCGAACAGGCCGTGCAACTCAGCCGCCACTTCACGCCGCTGCTGATCCAAGGCGAGCCCGGCACGCAGAAGCAGCATCTGGCCGCGCTTATCCACCAGCTCGGTGTCCGCAAGCATGGTCCGCTGGTGATCTTCAACTGCGCCACCGTGCCCGAACCTCTCTTCGAAGCGGCGATCTTTGGCGAAAACGGTGACGACCCGACCGGCAAGTTGCGCCAGGCTGACGGCGGCACCCTCGTGTTGATCAAGCTCCAGCACCTGCCCGCGTCGATTCTCCTGCGGCTGTTCAAGGCGGCGGACGACGGCAACTACTACGGCGCCAACGCCAATCTCCCCGTGAAGGCCAGCGTCCGCTTCATCGGCACCACTGACCGCAACCTCGAGGAGGAGGTGCAGCTCGGGCGTTTTCCGGCTGAAACCTGGCGACGGCTGAAGTCGAGCATGGTGCGACTCCCGCCGTTGCGGGAGCGGCCCGGCGACATCGCCCTGCTCGCCCGCGAAGAGCTCGAGAGGCTCAACCGGACACTGCCGCGGCCAAAGCGCTTTTCCCCCGGCGCCCTCGCCCGGCTCGAGAGCCACTCGTGGCCCAGCAATGTGAGCGAATTGCGCCGCGTCGTGGAGCAGGCGGTCGTGAACACGGAACAACCGGTCATCCCGGCCGAGGCCGTCAACGTCGATCTCTCGGTGAACATGGCCAACGTCTTCGCCAGCGCCGCGCCGCGCATTCGCGAGGGTTTTTCGCTCGAGGATTACCTGCGTACGATCAAGCACGAACTCGTGCGCAGCGTGCTGCGCAAGACCGGCGGCAACCAAAGCCAGGCTGCCCGGCTCCTTGGCGTGACCCCGCAGGCCGTGAGCAAATTGATGAAGGGCCTGACGGCCCGCTGAGACCACCGCGGGGCAGGTTGCACCCCGGAACCGGCGGCCATGGCCAACCCCGGCGGGAAACTCAATTGGCGCCAAGGGCGGCGGCCTGACTCTGCGCCACCGTCTTCAGATGATCGGACGGCGCCGAGCGGACGACCGACGCCAAGAGTTCGCGGGCGGCGGAGAGATTGCCGTCCTTCGCGAGTTGCGCGGCCGCAACGATCGAGGCATGCGCGGCCGGGATCCGCAGATCAGCGGGTCCATCGGTGAGCATCTTTTGGAGGGTCTTCTTCGCCTCGGCGTTCCCGATCATCCCGAGGGAAGCCAACGCCTCCTCGGCCACGCCGCGTTTCGCATCGAAGGCCAACGCCTGCAAGTCGGGCAACGCCGCAATCTCACGTCGGACGCCGAGCGAGTTTACCACGCCGGCCAGGAGACGCCCGTTCAGCGTGCCCAGGGCTTTGCGCAGGGCCGCTCCGGCGGCGGGATCCTTGATTCCTTCGAGCCCGCTGCGGGCATAGTCGGCGAGATGCTCCTGGTCGAGCAGCGCAGCCAGGGCAGGCACCGCATCGGACCCACCGAACACGGCAAGCTCCTGACAGGCGCGGGCCTTTTCATGGAGGCCGGCCTCGGACGCGAGCACGCCCAGCGCCGCCGTCGCCGCTGGGTTTCTTGGGGGCGTAGAGCAGCCGGCCAACGCGAGAACCAAAAGGGCCGGAACGAGAGAGCGAATAGCGATCATGGGATTAACCTACGGGACTTGGTTTCAGGCGTGCCACGGCGCGCGGCGGGCGCGACTGCACATGCGGTTGGCGTCGGCGTCTTTCACGAATGACTCGGTGACGGGATCAAATTGCACCTTGCGGCCGAGTCGCCAGCCGATCGAAGCGGCATGGGAGACGATGTGGCCGCGGCGCGTCACATCGGCATTGGCCGCCGGCTTGGCGCGCGACTTGATGCAGTTGAGGAAGTCGCGGACGTGCTGGGTGGGATCGGTCCCCGCCATCTGCTTGGGGGCGCCTCCCTCGAGCAGCGCGGGGGAGGAAACCGCGATCTTGCCGGAGTCCGCTGCCTCAACCCAGCCGGCGTCGCCCTCGAAGCGCACGGGGCAGGTCCCCGGGACGACCCAATTGCCTTCGCCTTTGAAACCGGCGAGACGCATGACGAGTTTCACGCCGTTGGCATACCGCGCATGGATGGTCTGCCCTTCGGCTTCGAATGTGACCGGAGTGGTGTCATCCGCGCTGGCCCCCCATTGACAGAGATCGACGGTGTGCGCACCCCACTCGGGCAAGGCGGCACCGCCGTGGAAATCATAGTATCCCCGCCAGCGTCCGTTCACGTAGTCCTTGTTAAACGGGCGCCACGGGGCCGGGCCCAGCCAGCGGTCCCAGTCGACCAGTTCGCGGGTCGGCTCGGGTTCGGCGGGCAGCCACTTATGACTCTCTTGGAGCGGAAGGATACCAGCGTGAACGGTGTGGATTTTCCCGAGGCGGCCGCCGCGCGCCAGTTCCGCGGCAAAGCGGAAATTATCGACATTGCGGCGCTGGGTGCCGGCCTGGAAAACCCGTCCGTAGCGATTCACGGCATCGGCGAGTTCCTGGCTCTCGCGGATCGTCATGCTGCAGGGTTTCTCGCAGTAAATGTCCTTGCCGGCCTTGGCGGCGAGGATGATGCCGAGCGCGTGCCAGCGATCACCCGTGGCAATGAGCACGGCATCGATATCGGCGCGCCCAAGGACTTCGAACATTTCCGGAGTCTTCACACAATCCTGGTTGCCGTAATGCCGGTTGGCCATCACCCGGACGACTTCGCGGCGAGATTCCTGGACGTCGGCAATCGCCACAAACTGCACGTCGGGTTGGATGAGAAACGCCTTGAGATCCTCTCGTCCGCGCGGGCCGACGCCGATGCCGGCGAGCACAATCCGGTTGCTCGGGGCCACCGCCCCGTTTCTCCCCAAGGCCGAGGCAGGAATGATCGTGGGCATCCCCAAAGCAACTGCCGTGCTTTTCAGAAAGTGCCGTCGTGTGAATTTCATGGGTGTGGAGTCAGCGGATAAGAGACCAAGGCTTGGCCGGCGGGCCAAGGTGTTTCTACAGAAGGAAAAGGTTCGTGTCTCAGCGTAACGAAACTGGGTTTTCAAGGGAGGGGACCGGTGATTCGGCCCCGCGCTTGATCCCGTCCTAGTGTGTTCCAATTCGCCGCCAGGATCTGCGCATCGATTGGCGAAGGTCGCGCGGGAATTGCAACCCTACCGATTGGGCTCAAACGGGATTCGAGTGCTGTTGACCACTCCCGTTTCCCCGTGCCGGCGATCGCGCAAAAAAAGAGGGCGGACCGCCTACCCCTAAGCGGTCCGCCCATTGCTTTCTTACTTACCCCAATTCTCCACCGCTAAGCGGAGGAGAAAATTGTGATGAAGCATGAGAACGCACGGGAGCCCAAAGGTTCCATCCACCGCCAAAAATATCCGGAGAATAATTTGACTGGGTTTGAATGGTCCGGCGATCGATGCGCGCTCGGACGCTGGCCGAACGCTGGCCGGACGCTGGCCGGACGCTGGCCGAACGCTGGCCGGGCACTTCCGGATGCCCCGGCAGGCTCAAACGCGCTCAACCGCTGGCTTGGGCTTCGGTCGCGGCTCGACCCACAGGCGGAGCAATAACTCCGCCAGATTCTTCATGCTCGTCCGCTTCAATCCTTCGCTGCGCACCGCCTCCTTGAAAGGCGACGCGACCGCACTCCGCTCCTCATAGTAGCGCCAAAGCTCGTTCGCCAGCCTGTCGGCTGCAGCATGTTTATCGGCAACGGCTTTGGAGACCGTCTGAAACTTATCCTGCCAAAAGTGTCTCTCATCCCGATGACTCTGCAAGTAATCGAACACCCGCTGCTCGCACCGATTGAGGCTCATCGGGCCACGGTGCGAGGCCGCTTTGGAAATTCAACGGCAATTCTCGCGCCCAAGCCGGCGTTGCAATTGAGCGCCGTCTTTGGCTAGCATTTTCGCTCAGGCATTAATCCCGACCCGTCCCTCCTATGTGGCAAAAATTCACCGAACAAATTCCCGCCGTGATCCTCACTGCGCTCCTCGTCATCGGAGGAGCGTTCTGGGTTCACCAGCAAACCGTCAAAGAATTGTCCGCCAAGCAACAAGTGGAGCTGGCGCCCCTGCGAGAGCAAAACGACGCCCTGAAAGCCGCTTCAGACGAAAACCGCCGCCAGATTGAGGCCACCAACAAGCTGCTCAAGGACGCCATCTCCAAGCGCGAGGCCGACATGTTTCGGACCGACGAGGAAGTCCAGAAGCTCAACACCGAGCGCATGGACGCCCTCGCCGAAGCGATCGCGAAGAAGGTGCAGCCTTACAACCCGATGCCCAAGTCCCCTGAAGAGGCCGAGAAGATGCAGAATGAACAGGTCGACAAGGTTTCGACGCGGATGACCGAGCGCATCCAACCGATCCTTTCAGAGATGGCAAAGGATCAGAACCTCACCCGTGAATCCATCGCCCAGTACAGCCAGCGCATCTCCGATCAGGTGGGCAACGTGCTCACGGCCGAGTTGGCCAAGAATCAGCAACTCAACAACAATCTGCAGCAAACGCAGTCCGCCGCTCAGGACGCCCTCAAGCTCTCGCACGAAATCACCGCCCTGTACCTCAGTTCGTTCAAGGATCAGGGTCTGATTACCCGCCTGCTCACTCTGCCGGCCAATGTCGTCAGGGACGCCGCCAGCATGAGCATCGTCACCAGCAGCGATCGCAAGAAGATCGAACAGGATCTGGTCAACAAGATGGCCGAGATCGAACGTCGCCTGACGGAACTCCACTCCCAGGCGCCGCAGTCGGCCAGCGGTCCGCAGTTGTCGCCCCCCCAGCGCCCCCCGGCAGCGCAGCCCGCTCCCGGCAAGTAATCAGCCGATTCTCCAGCAATTTTGCCCCGAGCCACGCGCTGACCGCGCGTGGCTTTTTATTTCGGATCCGAGGTCTCGAACGCGAAATCTCCGCCGGATGTCGTCAAGTCCAGCCAGTGCAACTCAATCGGCATCGTGCGCTCGATGGACTGCGCGTCGCGCTGCGAGCTCGGAACCGTCGGAACTCGCGTCAGCTTGGCGACGGCCGGACGACGACTTTCGGATCCCCGCCGCGAAGATTTTTTCAACCGGCGGTCAGACAAGCCCACCACGGTGCGAGAGATCGAGTCCGACATATATTCCATGATTCGAACAGGCCGCGGCGAGCCGCGGGCGTCGAGTCACATTGTGGGCACATCCGCTTTTTACAGTTTTTGCACCGCGGGCAAAGTCGTGTTGCCCGCCGGAACCGGCGAAGCCGGCGAAACGCCGATCCAGATTGTGGGGTGCTTCGCCCGCCGGCTTGAGCCGGTCTTGGGGCGAAGACCCGCGAGCGGCGCCACGCCGCCAGGGCAAAGGTTTTTCTCGCCCCGCGCGAATTCGCGATAAATCCTGAACCCATGGCCAAACGCCTCGATGAAAAGCTCAGCCGGATTCACGCCAGCACCGCCACCAGCCGAGATTTCATCATTGCCGATGCCAAGGATGCCGACATGGCGTTCGGCGTGACGGCACCCGGCCCAAGCCGCGGAAAATGCCGGCACGGTTTCAACGAATCGGAGGGCTGCTGGAAGACGCTCCCCGAATACCTCGAACAGATTCGAGCCATCGTGCGCCAGGACCTCGTGGATATCGTGCTGGTGTCGGCATCCAACCTCGAGCGTCTCGCCATCGAGGAAGGGCTGTTTGCCAATTCCCAGATTACCCCGGCGGCGCGCGCCAACGACACCTCTGACATCTGGGCGGTGCGCGGAGGAAAATATGCCGCCCTGCCTTCGCGTTCCTTTCAGACTGCGACGCTCGATCACATCAAGTACGGCCGGATCACCCATGATCACACGGCGCCGACGCGCGGCGCCGACTTGGGACTTTACTCGATCACGTTCACCAACGATCTCGACTGGGACCACCGCGCGCTCGAGGACTTCCATGCCTTCCGGCTGGAGGCCGAACGGAAGCATTTCCGGTATTTTCTCGAGGTGTTCAACCCGAATGTCGACCCCGGCTTCGAGCCGCGGAAGACCGGCGCCTTTCTCAACGATCACATCGTCCGCACCCTGGCCGGCGTGACCGCGGCCGGACGGCCGCTCTTTCTCAAGATGCCCTACAACGGGCCCGGCCCGCTGGAGGAGCTGGTGTCTTATGATCCCAGTCTCGTGGTCGGCATCCTCGGCGGCAGCGCGGGCACGACGCTCGACGCGTTCCAGCTGCTCCACGACGCGAAAAAACACGGCGCCCGCGTGGCCCTTTTCGGTCGGAAGATCAACCTCTCCGAGCATCCGCTGGCCTTTGTGGAATTCCTGCGCCGCATCGCCGATGATGAAATCCAGCCGGTGGAAGCCGTGAAGGCATATCATGCCGTGCTGCAGACTGTGGGCATCAAGCCGCAGCGCGCCCTCCACGCCGACCTGCAGGCCACGAGCCAGGTCATGCGCTACCGGTGAGCCAGATGGCGCCATTTATGCGTTCCGGAATTCTGGCGGGCGGCAACTGGATCGTCGATCACGTCAAGCTGATCGACGCGTGGCCGCCCCAGGATGCGCTGGCGCGGATCTTTCGCGATTCGCGGCACAATGGCGGCGGCCCCTACAACCTGCTGAAGGACCTCGCGCAACTCCGCGCCGGATTCCCCCTCGAGGCGGCCGGGCTGCTCGGCGACGATGACTACGGCCGGTGGATCCTGGCCGATTGCCGCGCGGCCGGGATCGACACCGGCCAGCTGCAGTCGACCCCGGAGGCGGCGACGAGCTACACGGATGTGATGACGGTGCGCGACACCGGCCGGCGGACATTTTTCCACCAAAGCGGCGCCAACGCGAAGCTCGCGCCCGCCCACTTCGATTTCACCCGCACCAACGCGAAGATTTTCTATCTGGGTTATGCTCTGTTGCTGGATACGCTCGACGAATTCGCGGCGGGCAACACGCGAGAGCCGCGGGCCGCCGACGTGTTTCGCCGGGCGCGGGCCGCGGGGCTCGCCACCACGCTCGATTGC
Organism: Opitutaceae bacterium; assembly: GCA_044344465.1. Classification (GTDB taxonomy): domain Bacteria; phylum Verrucomicrobiota; class Verrucomicrobiia; order Opitutales; family Opitutaceae; genus ER46. The sequence continues at coordinate 2,962 of JBIJCX010000050.1, read as the reverse complement.
GTGAGCGAGAACAGCACGCGGTTCAAAACCATCGTCACGCCCCTGCTCCCGCACGTGGACTACCTGCTGGCAAATGATTTCGAGGCGGAAAAGCTCACATCGATCGAGCTGGGCCGCGGCGAGACGCTCGATCGCGCGGCCGTGGCCCGGGCGGCCCGGGCACTGCTTGATCTCGGCGTGCGGCAGTGGACGGTGCTCCATTTTCCCGAGGGGGCATGCGCGTGCTCACGGTCGGGCGAGATCGTCTGGCAGCCGAGCGTGCGCGTCCCCCCGGCCGACATCGCCGGCAGCAACGGCGCCGGCGACGCCCTGGCCGCGGGTTTGCTCTACGGGTTGCACGAGGGCTGGCCGATGCAGCGCGCCCTCGAACTCGGCGCCTGCACGGCCGCGGCTTCACTCTACCATCCGAGTTGTTCCGAAGCCGTAAAGCCAGCGGACGAATGTCTGGCCCTCGGACGGAAGCTTGGTTTTCGCGGTTAGTTTTTTTCGTCCGGCCAGGCCGCGCGCACAACGCCGTTGGGCAGGGATCAAAATCCCGCGCTCACGCCGAACGTAAATCCCGTGCCCGGCATCGGATAGCCCGGCCGATAGCGGTACGCGCGGTCGAGCGCGTTCTCGATCGCGACAAACACCTCGCCCTGGCGCGTCCCCGCGCCCCAGGCGAACGCGTAGCCCAGCCGCGCGTTCAAGAGCGCCAGTGCGCCGACTCGCTCCGTGTTCAGGGCGCCTCCCGCCCGCGCCTGCGAACCCGCGCGCTGCGCGGAGACATACGAGCCATCGACACTCAGGGTCAGAGGCCGGGCCAGCCGCCACGTCGCGCCGCCCGAGAGCGACCAGCGGGGCGCATACGGCAGATCGGCCGGCGACGCATCGAGCCGTGAAATTCCGGCGAACAACGAAAGCGCCTTGGCCGGCTGCGCGGTGAGCGTCAGCTCGCCGCCCTGGGTGCGAAACGTTTCCACGTTGAGAAACCGGAACGGCGGCGGCGGTGGCGGCAGAAACACGAAGCGGTCGCTGCCCTCGTTGCGAAACAGCGTCACATCCGCCGTGAAACCCGGGCCAAACTCGTAGCGTATCCCCGCCTCTGTCTGCGCCAGCCGCTCCGGCCGCAGCGCCCGCCATGTCTGACCCAGCGCTGGAATTGCCACGGTCGAGAACGCCGCGACCTCGAGGCCGGGAAAATTCAGCGCCCGGCCGAAACTCGCATGCACCATGACCGGACCCCGGCTCACCACCACACCCGCCTGCGGCGCCCACGCTTCCCCAAAATGGTCGTGCCGGTAATGGCGGACCCCCGCCGACGGCTTCACCTGCACCCCAGCCTCTCCGCGCCACGTGTGGCTCGCCCCGGCATAGGCCGAAACGAGGCGAAACTTCTCCGGGCCAAACACCACGGTCCGCGCCACGCCGGGCGGCACCGACCGGGTGCTGCCTTTCGTCCAGTCAACATCGATTCCGCCCACCACTTCCCCGCCCTCCCACGCGCGCTGCGTCTCCCGCCACCGCACACCCGTGAGCCGGTAGTCGTTGAGGCTGTCCGCATTCGCCGACGTGGTGCGCCGGAGCCAGCTGGCCTCGCCGTCATTCGAATAGGCCTTGAGCGATCCGGCGCCCTGCGCTCGCGTCCACGCGACGGTGCCGAGGTGGAGCCAGGCCTCCGTCGCATAGATGTCGCCCCGGGTCGGGGGCAAGCCCGCGCCCGGCTCCGGGCCGGGATCGACCGCACGATTGTCCGAGCGGTGCATGACATAGCTGAGTTCGAGCGCCGCCGACGGGTGCCAGCCCAGGCGCACGATTGTATTGCCCAGGCGCCCCTCGGCATCCGGCCGGTGCCCGTCGGCACGCCGGTAACTTTGGCCCGCGTAAAGTTCCGCCTCGCCGAAACGGCCTCCCGCTTCGATCTTCTCGCTGAGCGCGCCAAAGCTGCCCGCGGATAACGTGACCCGCGCGAACGCCCCGGCCTCCGGCACGCGCCGCGTCACCAGGTTGATGCCCGCAAACATGTTGCCCGCCGTCAGTGGCTCGGCCCGGCGCGAGACCTGGACGCCACCGGCGAGGTCCACCGGAATCAGATCGAGCATCGGATGATTGAATACGCCGTTGCCGCTCGGCACCCCGTCGATCGTCGTCTTGATCTCCCCGCCCGGCCGGCTCGAACCCAATCCGCGCAGAAAAACCGCCCCGCCCTCAGCCCCGCCAAAGGCGCCCACCGGATTGTAGCGCGCGATTGCCGCGCCCGGGGTGCGCCGCAGGGCCGAAGCGAGGTCCTGCGCGTTGAGCGCCGTGATCTGATCGGAACCAATCGTCGTCGTCTGGAACCCGAAGGCGTTAACCGTCGATTCGCCGACGATCGGTGATGCCACGACATCGACGGGCGGCAGCACTTGCACCGCCGACTGGCCCCAAGCCGCCGTGGCAAGCACCAGACCACATCCGCCGGCCACCAGCCTGGATATCTCGTGGCGGCGCGACGCGCTCGCCGGGTTTCGCGCCGAAACCGCGGCAAAGTCGCGGCGGCTCCAGGCACCAGGGCGCGCACAAGGCGCATCGTGCCAGTGGAAAATTGCGGCCTGGCGCCACGCGCGAAACTGATGACAAAGGTTCATTCGGAAAGGTAAAAGGAGTTCGGAAGTTTGAAGGTCCGCTCGGCATAACCACCCACGAGGTCGCTCACTTGATCGCCGACGTTCGTGATGATTTTCCGGCCTTCGACCACCAGACGACGGCGCTGCTCCAGCTTGAAGGCGGCGCTAGTCTCCTGCGAATTGTCGGGTTTGCAAATCAGCACCGCGTAATCAGCGCAGTCGATGGCGCGCAAATTCCTTTCGGTGCCCGCGCGAATCTGCTGCTGGTGCGGATCGAGAGTCGACGGTTCATCGGCTACCGCGGCACAGCCGGCGAACAAGACGGCCACGAGCATGCTAAGCCGTAACGATTCAGTCGAGATGTAGGGGCGTCGCTT
>JBIJCX010000645.1:0-2843 GCA_044344465.1 Opitutaceae bacterium | reverse complement strand
TATTCCGAGCGGGTCGCCGAAATGCTGGCCCGGCAGGGCGTGCGCGTTTCCGTTCACAACGCTGGCGTTGGCGGAAACTCGAGCCGCGACGCCCTCGCGCGCTTCGAACGAGATGTGCTGCGGCACAAGCCGCGGGTCGTCGCGATTCAATTTGGCATCAACGACTCCGCCCTCGACGTCTGGAAATCACCGCCCGCGACGGTTCCTCGCGTGCCCCTGGCCGAATATATTCAAAACTTCCGCTCCATGATCGTCGCCGCGCAGCAGCAGAATGTGAAGGTGATTTTGATGACGACCAATCCCCTGCGTTGGACTCAAAAACTCAAAGATATATATGGTAAACCGCCCTACAATCAAGAGGCGGAGGACGGTTTCGAGGCCCTGTATCTGGTCGAGTATAACGAGGCGCTGCGCAAACTCGCCCGAGAACTCGATCTGCGGCTGGTGGATGTCCATGCGGCCTATCCTGGCTTCGCGGCAAAGAATAACACTGACGTGAAGAGCCTGCTTCCCGATGGCATGCACCCGAACGATCTCGGTCACCAGCTTGTCAGCGAATTGCTCACGCCGATGATACTTGAGGTACTCCGATCGAATGGAAAGTAAGTTGGCTCGGAGTCAGCTGCATTCTTCAGTGCTGGCAGGTAGAAGTCGCCATCCTGCTTTCCAACTTCGCGAAGTTAGCGGGCAAGGCATTGTATGAGTGGTGGAAGCTGCAGCGTAACCGAGGCCGCCGTCCTTCACCGCCTGCTGCAAAAGGCCGCGATGCGCCTCCGCCCCACCGGCCACTACGCGGGTCTCCGTCACCAGGTACTCGTTTTGACGGAGCAGTTCTTGGTCAACCGAACCGGATATGTACGCCAGCATTCGCTTCCAATTCATCGAGGAAAGTCAGCCGCGATAGTGGCCTACGCGCAACCTCCTGATCGCCCGGTAAGCACCTGAAAACACGCGGCTTCAAGTTTTTTGACCATACGGATCCCGCCGCCGCGTTCGGGACCAAACCGTTGTTTCAGTTTACGACCTGAGAAGTTTCTGCATCTCGGCGAACTCGTATTTGGCCACCGCGGCCGGATCGTCGCTGCCGGTAGCCTCGCACGATAGATAGCCGTTGTAGCCAATCCTCGCCAGGGCCTGGAACAGTCCGCGATGATTGACGTTTCCCTGATTCAACGGGGCCCGCTTGAATCGCCCTGCCGGGTAGTTGTGCGCCTTGGGATCCGCCGGGTCGGCTTTGACCATGTCCTTGACGTGGACGTGGAAGATTCGCTGGCCCAGCAATTTGACAGCTTCGTCAACATAGGAATCAGCCACGATGTGCATGTTCCCGGCGTCGTGAATCACGCCGTAGTTTGGCCGGTTCACCAGGTCGATCATCCGGGCGGCCATGTTTGCCGTCTCGCAATACTGGCCGAAATGGATCTCGGTGGCCACTCGCGTGCCGTGCTGGGCGGCGCGGTCGCAAACCTGGGCCAGCCAATTGGCCACAACCCGTGCCTCCTCCAGTTGAAAGGCGCTGTTCTTCAGACTGCCGGCTCCGACCTTGAGCATCTTGCACTCCATTTCCTGGCCGATGACGAGGAACCGCTCCACGCCTGCCAAAGCCTCGGCTCGCTGTTTCTCACCCTGCAGGATCGTGCTGCCTAACGAGCTGTAGATCAAAACCAAGGCCAATTTGTTCTTGGCGGCCATCGCCTTGATCTCACGTGCCCGCTCGGGCGTGCAGTTCACGTCCAAGTGGTCCGTGCCATACCCAGCTCCGATCTCGATACCGTCATAACCGATCGCGCCAGCGGTTTCCATGGCGGTCTTCAAGGGCAGAGGCCGGAACATGGGCGAGAAGACACAGGTTTTCAGACGCAAACCCGTGCCAGATTCCGCGGCGCGCGCTGCGGTTAGACCCATTTCAGCGCAAGCCAAGGCTGCCGAAGCTCCCACCAAGAATTTACGACGTTTCATCATGTTCCTCTGGTATCAGCCAGGAACTGGACCGATTCATGGATTGCCTGGCCCATCCGCAGCTGAGTGCCATTTCACTTCTGCCGTCCCGCGGAGTCAAAGGTTTTCGAGCGCGTAGTTCCACCTGGCAGCGGGGTCAGGTGTGTTGGCGTCCGCGGTATCGGGAATGGGCAGCACAAACAGCAGTGGCCCACGGGAAACGAAGGCATAGGGCGCACCTTGGGCATTCTCATCACGCCCGCTCCGTCCGGTCTGCCAGGCATCATTGCCCGCAGATCGTCAGTAGTGCGGTGCGCATGGGCAAGGCGGCAACCCGTATGGTCAAAAAACTCATGCGGCCGCTCGGTGATAGAATTTCAGGAGGCCCCCGAGGCGCTCGCGGGTTTGGATCTTCCCCGATGAACTACCAATCCGGTCTGGTGGTGTCGGGAACAGAATCACGTTTTCCTTCCCTTGGTGATTTCTCTCTTCGTGATAATGCCGAGCATAGTTCGAGAGCACGTGGCGAAGCGACCGCTCGCCGAACAAGACCAACTTTGAAAGGCACTCGTCTTCTACGGATCGATTCCACCTCTCCAAATGAGCGTTCTGCCAGGGTGAGCGCGGTGCGATCGTTTTCTCCGCTATTCCCATGCCCGCCACCCGGCGCGTGAATTCCGAGCCGTAAATGCCATTGCGATCCAGCACCATGAGTTGGTGCCGCAACGCGAGGTTTTCGAGCACCAACTCCTGATGCGATCGTAGCGCGGTGATCAGACTCAGACCTCCTGATCCGAGCCCGTGTGCGACGGGGCTCGAGGAATTGGGTCGGGCCGTTTTGACTGGCCGACGGCGCTGGGTGCGCATATCGCGCCCGGTATGCCGCAAGCGCAATTGCCCCTGTT
>JBIJCX010000307.1:0-10321 GCA_044344465.1 Opitutaceae bacterium | reverse complement strand
TTGGCGCACTCGCTCCCATCAGACCACGACCGATTTTACCTCGCGCATGGCCGAAGACCACGATCGCCGCGCCGTCTCCGCCCTCATCTCCCGCACCTTCCCTTCGTGAATACGCGCTGCCGCGTCAAAATCCGGCCAAAATGCAGGTTGACATGCCCGGACGCAGCTTCACCTTCTCCCCTCCTTTTCGAGCATGAGCACCACCGAACAAAAGCAGCAGACACCCACGCCGGCGGAAATTCCGTTTACGAACCCGCAGGCGATGCGGAGTTACATCACTGACACGGGCAAGATTCTGCCGCGCAAGTACACCGGGCTTACGGCCAAGCACCAGCGTGCCGTCACCAAGACCTTGAAGCACGCCCGTAACCTGCTGCTCGCGCAGTAAGCGCAGGGCCAGCGCCTGAACTTTGACGGCCGGAGCTGCTCTCCGGCCTTTTTCGTGCCACCATGAATCGGTCCGCAGCCCGCATCTACCGCGGCACGGGTAGAAACCTCCGTTTCCTGGCCCGGCGCCTGTGGGCTGGGGATGTCGTCGCCGTGCCCACGGAGACGGTTTATGGGCTCGCCGCCAACGCCCTCGACGCCACCGCCTGTGCCAGGATTTTTCGGGCCAAGGGGCGACCGACAACCGATCCGCTCATCGTACATGTTCATGCGCTCGCCCAGCTGGCGCAAATTTGCGCTCCGAATGCCGCCGCCTTGACGCTAGCAAGGAGATTCTGGCCTGGCCCGCTCACCCTGGTGTTACCCAAGATGTCCGCGGTACCGGATATCGTGACCGCCGGAAAAAAGAGCGTGGCCGTCCGCATGCCGAGCCATCCGCTGTTCCGGCGACTGCTGGCACTCGCCAAAATGCCCCTGGCGGCGCCGAGCGCGAACCCGTTCGGCGGCGTGAGCCCGACCACGGCCGCGCACGTGCGCGACGGGCTTGGGAAGCATATCCGACATATCCTCGATGGTGGCCCCGCGCGGATTGGGCTGGAGTCCACGATCGTGGACTTGCGGAATCCACTGCGACCGCGGCTGCTGCGGCCCGGAGCCATCACCCAAGACGAACTGGAGCGCGCGCTCAAGTGCAAGGTCCCGCTCCTTAACCGCACCCGAAGCCACGGCCACAATTCACGGGCTCAGGTTGCCCCCGGCCTGCTCGCGCGCCATTACAGCCCAAGCACACCACTTGTGCTGCATGACAAGATTGTCGATCCGGAGGCCGCCAGCGAGGCCTTTGTTTTCCTCCACCGACCGCGCGGTCGGCGGGCCCCCAATGTGTTCTGGCTGGACCCGCGGGGTGAGTTGCCGGGAGTGGCGCGCCGACTTTTTGCCACCCTGCGCAAAGTCGATGCGATGCAGTTCACAAGGATTCACGTCGAACTCGCGCCCGGGGATGGACTCGCCGATGCGATCAACGATCGCCTCCGACGCGCCGCGGCGCGTTGAACAGCGCCAATATTTCCTGCGGAAGGAACCAAGCCCCGCGCCCGGACCCGCAACGTCAACGCGCCTCTTCCTCGCCCTCGTTCTCGTTCTTGGCCATCACGACATAGTAGTCCTTGTAGGACTTGTCGTAATACTGCGCGTAGTAATAGCCGGATACCGCGAGATTGAGCCCATTCAGCACGGCTCCGAAGTTGGGCACGTTGGCCTCCAAGAGTCGCTTGGCGGCAAACTGAGCAGCCTTCCGGCGGACTTTGTTGAAATAGATGGTGAAGATCGAGCCATCGACGAGCGGCAGAATGATCAGCGCATCGCTCACCGCCGCCAGCGGCGGGGTGTCGATGAAGATGCGATCGTAACGCTTGCGCAGGTCGGAGAGCATGACCTCGAATCCCTTGCTGTTGAGAATCTGCGTCGGATTCTTCGCCCGGCCACCGGCGGGAATGATGTCAAAGTTAGGGTGAACATTCCGGATGGTCACCTCATCGATGGTGGCCTTGCCCGCGCAGACGTCGATGATGCCCTTCAGGTTTTCCAGGTTAAATGACTTGTGGATGTTGGGCTTGCGCAAGTCACAATCAATCACCACGACCTTTTCGCCATGGGCCGCGAATGTCAGGGCCAGATTGGTCGTTGTGAACGACTTGCCTTCACCAGGGATCGTGCTGGTGGTCAGAATACACTTTGCGTTCTTGCTTTCATCCTTTAGCCGCAGACTCGAGTGCAGGGTCAGGAACGACTCCGCCACCTGCCGGTCGGCATTGTTCACGACGATCTGCGCCTTGTCCGTCTGGTCCATCCGCTTGATCTGCGGAATGACGCCGATCAACGGCAGCCCGACCACGCCCTCGATGTCGAACGAGCTCTTCACCCGGTCATCGATGAACGCGACAAAGAAAGCAAAGGCGAGCCCGAGCCCGAGCCCGCCGACGACACCCAGTCCGAGGTTCAACGCGACATTTGGGGATATCGGCTTGTTTTCCGGCGACGGCGCCGCCCGATCCACGATGCGGGCGTTTTGGGCCGCAATGCTGCTGGTCATCGACGTTTCACGACTCCGCCCCACGATGGTCTGAAGGATTTGCTCGTTGGTCTTCAGTTCCCGTTCCTTGTTGTTGTATTCCAACGCCGCACGATCGAGTTGCAGCGATTCTTCGGTGCGCTTGGCGAGCTCCTGCCGGGCCTGTTCGTAGGTCCCGAGCACGGACTGGTAGTCGGACTCGACCTGAGAACACGCCATCTCCACCGCCTTGGTGAGCTGCTGCACGGTTTCGGAGTAGGAATTCGCCGCCTCGATCATCTTGGGATGCTTGTCCCGATAGCGCTCCCTCATGGTGGCGATGCCGATCTTCTGGGCTGCGAGCTGCTGGGTAAGCTGGGTAATCAGCGCCTGGTTTGCGATAAAAGGCAGCTCGGTGAGGTCGCCATTCTTTGCGCGCAGTTCCTTAATCTGGTTGCGTCGGTTCTCAGCCGCGTTGAGCGCAATCCCAGCCCGCGTGACCTCCGCGTTGATCGCCTTCAGCGATTCATTCACGATGTCCTTGCGCTGATCGAGCGACACCATGTTGTTCTTCTCCTTGTAGGCCTGCAGCTCCCGCGCCATGCGCTCGACGCGTTTTTGCTGATCCTCCACCGTCCCCTTGAGACTCTCCACCGCGTTGGAGGACTCCATCGTCCGGAGGGACATGTTGTGCTCCATGTAGGCCTCGGCGAAAAGATTCGCGACCTTCGCGGCCACAAATCGATCGGGATGGGCATACGCGACCATAACCACCAAAGTGAGCCGCTGCGGGATGACCTTGCGGTTCTGGATGAGTTTGGTGGCGACAAAGGATGTGTCCGACGAGGATCGTTCGTAGGGCGCGAGAAAGGCCCGCAGGTCATCACCGGTGATGCGCTCGGCCACCTTTTGCACGATGGTCGCGCTCTCGATCACCTTGATCTGAGTATTCAGATCTTCCGCGGAACGTACATCGGTGTCCACCACCTGCTGGACCTGCATGACCGTCGCGTCGCGGCGGAAAATCTGCACGGTCGCGGCCGACTGGTAAATTTTCGTTTCACTCAGCGTGTAAACCAGGGAGCTGGAGAAAACGACGAGGAATACAACCACGATGTACCAGATGCGCTCACGCAGGATCAGCAGGTAATCCTGAAACGTGCGCTGGACCCCCGCGCCGCCTTCCTCGGAGCCGTATCCGTAGCCTCCGGCAGAATAGCCCGCGTAGCCGCCGCCATAATTGTAACCGTAGCCACTGCCTTCTTTGGCGTCTTTGGGCTGCTTCGAGCCGGGATCATTGGACATGTGCGGGCGAAAAATTAAAGGATGCGCTCCGGAACGAAAACCACGTCGTCTTTTTCCAGCAATACCGCATCGCGGCCTCCACCCTTCATCATCTCATCGACATTGATGGTGGTCGTCACCGCATCTCCCTCGGAGTTCTTGCGGGTCAGTTTGACCTTCTTGAGATCGGCCAGACGACTCTGTCCGCCAGCGAGGGAAATGGCATCGAGGATGGTGAGACCACGTTCCTGCGGAAAAAGGATCCGCCCCGCGCTGTTGACCGCACCGAGGACATTGACGCTACGCTCGGAATACTTGACCACAATCACGCTCACCTGCGGGTTGACCAGATAGTCCCGGTCATAAAGCCCCCGAATCAAATCCTCTGCCTGCCGCACGGTCTTGCCCTTGAGATTGACGTTGCCGATCAGGGGCAGGAAAACCGCGTGTTCCTGGGAAATGCTAACGTCGCCCTGCTTGTTGATGTCATCCTCCTGGAAAACCTGCACTTTGATCAAATCCTGCGGCTGGAGCACATAATCGCCCTTGGTTGCACTCTCGCGGGTGGACTCCGACTTTGACTGGTCCGACTTCTCCCGCTCGGCTGCAGGTGCAAGCGACAGGCAAATAGAAAGGAGTGCCGAGAGACAAGCTAAGCGTGCGGTGCAGTGATTCATCAGAGACAAAAAAGACGGAAGAAGACCGTTACGATCCTCTTCCGCCCAAGATTCGTCAAGCGGTCTCGCCGCGATTAGTATCGGAGATTCGCCGAAAGGCTGAATACGTTCTGCTTAAAGTCGCCGCCCGCGAGCTTCGACATGTTGGCGCGATTGACATAGGAGCCGGTGATGCGGATGTGGGCGTTGACAATGTACATCGCACTCAGGGTGCCGTCGATGAAATCGTCGGTCCGAGTGTAGTAATTGGTGGCCCGGAAGTTGACCGCAGCGTTAAGGGTCCACTCATCGGAGATCTTGCTTGAGACGTCGCCACCGAACGAGAGATTCTTCTGCTGGGCGCCTTGGGGCGTCGTGCCGTAATCGTTCGAACTGCTGATTCCGATGCTGGTCTTGGGCGAGAGCTCATAGGTAAGCTTACCTTCCCAGCCAAGCTGGGTTTCATCGCTGCTGCGATCGAGTTTGCGGGAATTCAAACCCACCGCGAACTTGCCCGAAAGCTTCGGCGTAAACTCGCCCCGTGCACCGATATTGAAGAAGTGGTCCTTCGTGTCCTCACCGATGTCGACCTGATAGTCGCGGTAGCGGTAACCGGCGCTGAGATCAACTTTCGGCGTCCATTTGTAAAAGAAATTGATCGGGACGGTCAGACTGTCGGAATCCGTGTAACCGGCCTTCTTGTAGTTCTCATGCTTGAACTCGATGCCGCCGCCAACGGACGTGATCTGAGAAATCTCGATCTCGGCCGTGCCGCCCGTGTTGAACGCATCGCGGCGCGTCAAACCCCGAACGTCCGGGGTGTTTTGGTTAAGTTCGTGATAACCGATGTTGAAGCCAAGCTTGAGCTTGCCGTCGTCAAACTGCGAACCGAAGTCGCCATTAAACAGATTGGTGTTCAGCTTGCTGTTGTCGGAGTAGCTTGAAAAAGCGTGCGACAGGGTGAGAGAGCCCTTGACCTGTGAATCCTTGCCGAACGTCAGGTCGAGCCCCGGAGTCACGTCGAAGATCACGTCACTCGTGGCGTTTTCCACCGTATAAATGTTGTCGTCGGCCCGGACGCCCAAAGCTCCAGTGACGAACAACTCGGCACCGTCGCCGACCGCCATAAAAGGAGCAGCATGGACGCCCGCCCCCAGCGAGGCGGAAATAAGTGCGAAACGGATTAGATTCTTCATGGGCAAAGATGTCAGGTGGGTGGGCAGGTGATTGAGGATGATCAAACGGACTTTGGAAAGCCCGTTTTTGTGACTCGCGTGTGGTGTTTACGCTTACGATCGGTTCTCAGTTGCGATTCTCACACATTCATTACCGCTAGAACCATCGTCGACGTTGGTGTTGGTTGGTTCATCTAATTGGCGTTACCTCGGTTGGGGCAAGAGTTTTCTTGGTAAAAACGTCACCGCGACAAACCGGACGATGTCGAGCCTGATGATTCAAGGCGCCGAAGACTGGCTCCTAAGGAAACCCTGCCATCGCCCCGCGCAGTTCGGCGATCAGTCGATCGTTCTGCGCCTCCGTGCCAACCGTCACGCGGATCCATGCAGGCAGGCCGTAGCTCTTCACCGGCCGCACGATGATGCCGCGCCGCTGCAGGGCGTCGAAGACCCGCATCCCATCGCCCACCTTGATGAGCATGAAATTCGCCACGCTCGGGACAAACTCCAAACCCAGCGACCTAACCCCCTGCGCCAACTGTACCAAACCCAAGCGGGTTTCGCGGGCACATTTGTTGGCAAACTCACGGTCGTCGATCGCCGCCACCGCTGCCGCCTGCGCAATCGCGTTCACATTGAACGGCTGCCGCACGCGGTTCAGCAGTGCACACAGCGGTGCGCTGGCATAGCCATAACCCACGCGCAGCGAAGCCAGTCCGAAAATTTTCGAAAAAGTTCGCAGGCAGACCACATTCCGGCCCTCCGCGATCAGCGGTCGCAAGTCCGGTGACGTCTCCAGATAATCCGCATAGGCTTCGTCAAAGACCACGATCACATGCGGCGGCAGCGCGCGCGCGAACCCCCACATTTCCGCCTCGGTATTGGCCGTGCCCGTTGGATTGTTCGGACTGCACACAAAAACCAGCTTGGTGCGGGGCGTGACGGCCGCCGCCATCGCCGCCAAATCGTGCCGCCATTCTCGCAACGGCACCTCGACCGCCTTCGCGCCAAACAGCAGCGTGACGAGCTGGTAGACCACAAACGCCGGGGTCCCCATCACGACCTCATCGCCGGCCCGGAGGAACGCATGCCCCAGCAACTCGATGATCTCGTTTGAGCCATTGCCCACGATGAACTGGTCCGCCCTGAGTTCGCGCTCAGCCGCCAGTTTCTGCCGCAGATCGAAGCAACCGCCGTCGGGATAAAATTCGCCCTTTTCCAGGGCGAGCCTGGCCGCCGCAAGGGCGAGCGGGGAGGGACCAAACGGATTTTCATTCGACGCCAGCTTGATGATGCCGGCCGGATCAAGCCCCAGTTCCCGGGCGACATATTCGATCGGCTTCCCCGGTTCGTAGACCGGCTGGGTTAGCACCGTGGGATTGGCCAGCGACTCTAGATTCATCGGCGTGACTCGAACACAATTCGACACCCGCGCGAAAGCTCCAAATGAACAACAACCACCTTGAAGTTGTCCCCGGCCCGCGGAACTCCGTATGCTGGTCGCGATGATACCTCGGGTCCTCGCCGCATTTTTTGCCCTCGCCACGCCTCGCTCTGCGATGGCCCAGGCTCAGGGGAATCGCGCGGGCGGCCCTCGCGACCGCCCGTCCCCCCCAACTGTTCCGGCCGCGCCCACACTCGAAACCGGCGAGATCAACGGCGCCCGATTCACGGTGGCACGCCCGCCGGTCTGGAACCGCAGCGTCCTCCTGATCGCACCCGGGGCGCGCGCCGCGGATCGTCCGCTTGTCGCCGATCTCTCGCCGGCGCCGCTCGCCGACAGAATCCTGCTTGAGGAAGGCTGGCTGGTCGCGAAAACCACCTACCGTCGACCGGGTGTGATCATTGCCGATGCCATCGGCGATCTCGACGCGCTCCGCGCCCACATAGCCACCAAATACGGCACCCCCGACCGCGTGCTCGTTGCCGGCGAATCAATGGGCGGTCTCATCGCCACCCTCATCGCCGAGCGCGCACCACGCCTGGACGAGTCGGGCCGGCCCGACTACGCCGGTGCGATCGCGATTGGTGCAGCGCTGCAGCTGCGTGAGCCAGTCTCGAGTATCGCCCTTTCCCTCGAACCAAAAATCCCGCTCCTTTTCCTCGCGAACCAGAGCGAGTTTGACGGACCGCGCAACTACGTGACCACCGATGTTTCCCGGCCGGACTCACTGCGGCCCGCACTCCTGCGCGTCGCACGCAACGGCCACGTCAACGTCAACCAGCGCGAACGTCTCGCCGCTTTGCGCGCACTCGTTGCGTGGCTCGACCACGGTCGCGCGGCGCTTCCCCGCCCGGGTTCGGGCGAGCCCGGTCAAGCCTCCGCGAGCGTGCAGTTCGCCGACGTCTCCATCGTGCCCGCGCCCCAGCCCTCCCAGGTCAGGCCGCACGCCGACGGTCTGGGCTTCGATGCGCGCGTCACCGGGGTCTCGCCCCTCTACGGCGCGCTCATCCTCGACGCGCAACCCGGCGACTTTGCGAATGCCGGGATCGGACTGATGCACTGGTTTCAACTCACGGCCCATGGCGCGAACTTCCGCGTCCTGAACGGACGCGATTCCTCAAGCGTGAAGCGTGGCGCATGGTTCGCGATTCCCGACGCCGAAGGTTTTTTCCGACTCGGCCGCAACTACGCCGACGCCGCCGCCGCGGCAAACCTCACCGTCGGCGACACCGTCAGCATCCGCCGTTTCGATGACGTGAAATAGCCGCCGCTGAAAATCAAAACTTGATCGGCGGGAGAATATCCCCGCGTCGAGCACCCAGACCGGATTCTCAACCCCGGTGAAGTCTGGTCCGAAAGTTGAGGTCGACGGCGCAGCGCTAGTCGAAAAGGGTCGGGCCGGGTTCGATCTTCACCGAACCGCCGCTCGCGCGCAAGGTCAGCATCGGTCCGCCACGATTGAGCGAAACTCGGGCGCCCCGGCACGATCCGTCCGGTCTGGTGTTTCAGCCGCGGGTCCGCACCACGATCCCGCCACCGCTCGAACGCAATTTGAGGGCGGCACCTCCGCCGTTCACACTGCCGGCCAGCCGGCTGCGGTCGCGGCCGCTCTTCTCGATCGTGATCGTAAGTCCCTCGGCGTCGACGCCGCCACCACCGGTGGAGGCATCGAGGCGAAACGACGCCCCCCGATCGACGGTCACGTGCACGCCGCCCCCGGAGGTACTGAGCGAGGAATCCTCGCTGAGCCGGCCGGTAATGCCAACCCGAATACTTCCGCCACTGGTGTGCGCCCGCACGGAGTTCTCAACGGCGTCGACTCGGATTCCGCCCCCGGACGTCAAGAGCGTGGCGGGGCCGGCCACCTGACCCACCGTGATGTTGCCCCCCGAGGTTTTCAATTCCACCGGCCCGCCCCCGGCCTCGAGCGAAATGCCCCCGCCGGAGGTCCGGGCATCGACGGCGGCGCCGATCCGGCCCAGCTTGATCCCGCCGCCGGACGTCCGCGCGTTCACCTTGCCCCCAAGATCACCGACGGTGATGCCATCACCCGAGGTGTGCAGGTCGGTCGCGAATCCAGCCGGCACCGTGATGATGAAATCGACCTGCACCGGCGGCCAGCTGCCAAAATGAAAGCCCGACGTCCTTTTCTCGTATTTCGCGGTTGCCCGCACGTCATTGCCACTCTGCTCGAGCGCAAGCTCGAGCTTCTTGAGCAGGTCATCCGCCTCGGCTTCGGACGAGGCGCGGATTTTTTGCCGGGCCGTGACCTTGACCACGGAGTCGCCGGAGGGCGAAACGCGAATCTCGCCACCCTGGGTTTCGACGTGGAGCGTGCCCGCGGCGGAAACGGCAAAGGTCTTTTCGACCAGGCGCTCAATCCGGGCTTGGGCGGTGAAAGGGGAGCCGGCCAGGAGGCCGGCCGCGACGAGAAGGCGAAGGACGGGTTTCATGCGCAGTTTGGTTGCTGCCTGAAAAACCCGCGGAAAGACGAAAAGTTACACCAATTTTCCTCACACCTTGGCGCTGTTGTCGCACTTGAAGTGCACCTGCGAACGGCGCAGCCCGAGTGTCCGGAGGGCCGAGGTCTGCGCGGGGTCGCGGCTTTGGATCAGAAAACGCTGCTGCACCGCCGCTTCCTCCGCCGCGGCCAGCGCCGCCACGCACACCAGCGTCTCGGCGCGCGCCGGCAGCCGGCTGGACGGAAACCGGGCGTGACGCACGAGCCAGAGCACCGTGTCGCGGAAAGGTTCAGAAGAGGAATTCATGATTGTTGGTTCACTGGCAGCACGAGCCTGACCTGCATCCGGCCGAGACGTTCGAGGATTCTTCGTTCGTCGCGGAGCGGCCACCAGTCGTAGAGGAATATCTCCAAAGGTCGCCACATGGCAACCCATCCGCCAATGGTAAGGCTCTCGCGCAGAATTCCCATGGTCGTCCCGCCTCCGATCTTCGCCACGATCTCGCTCAACAGGAGGCACCCCGCGAGAAACATGAGACCGACGAGCAGGCTGAACCGGCCCCGGCGCATCAGCAGCTTGAACTCGCGCCGGCGGATCTCGGCCCGGTTGGCAAAGTAGTGCCGGACGGCATCGCCGGCTCCGGCGGCACGATCGGGGGCGGGCGCCTCCGCGACCTGAATCACGAGTTCATACTCCGTCGCGGCATGCAACTCGCGCGCCCAGCTCACGATGAACTCCTCTGCATCGGCATCGAGGTCGCGATCGATGAACGGCGAAGGGTCCATGGAATTGAACAACTGCCCGAGCTCGCGCAGCCGAAGTTCAATTCTGCCTGGCCCGGGCGGCGTCATCGCGGCAATAAA
>JBIJCX010000644.1:0-2855 GCA_044344465.1 Opitutaceae bacterium | reverse complement strand
CAACCCGTGGGGGGGCCCCCCCGGGCCCCCCCCCGGCCCGGACAGAGATTTCCGACAACGGCAATGGCTCGCCTACATCGTCACCGGCAGAAAGCGCGAGCCCACTCGACCCCACGATCGAGTCTCCTCTCAGGTCGATGACGCTGCCAGAGCGGTTCCGCGCTGATTTTCAAGGGCTCGAGCTCACGGTCGGCGTGCATCCCATGGCGCTCGCGCGGCCGCAACTCACCGACGCCTGGCGGGCAGCGGATCTCACGCTGGCCCGCGACGGCGAGCGCGTGACGATTGCCGGTTCGGTCATCTGCCGGCAGCGGCCGGGCACGGCGAAGGGCTTCATGTTCATCAGCCTCGAGGACGAGACCGGCATCGCCAACGCGATCGTGACGCCGCAGATTTTCGAGCGGCAACGCCTCGTGATCACGCAGGAGCCCGCGCTGCGCATCACCGGCAAACTGCAGAACCAGCACGGGGTGATCCACGTGAAGGCGGAAAGGATCGAGGCGCTGACCGAATCCGCGCTGCCCGCCCAAGCCTCGCACGATTTTCGGTAAGGCGCCACCTTCGCAGTTTCTCGTAGCCGCGTTTGAGCGTAAGCGAAAGCGTGGCCTCTGCGATCCACGTATCCACCACCTTGTCGCTTCGCTCCAAGGCGGCTACATTCAAAACTTTCCGTAGCCGCGCTTGAGCCGCAGGCGAAAGCGTGGCCGGCTGACCACATGCCCCTCGCACCCCGCAGCCAACTTCCGAGACTGGTTCCGGACGCCTATCGCGGACTCCAATTCGTTCACTGGTCCATGACCGTCACCGATCGGCAGCACGGATGGCTGACAATGCCGTTCCTCACGAATTTCCGTGTGGTTCTCACCAACGTCGTCACAAAATATCACGTCGTCGTCCCTGCTTATTGTTTGATGCCCGATCACCTGCACCTTCTCGCCGCCGGCACGACACTCGAGTGTGATCAGTTGCTCTGGGCGCGGGCGGTTCGTCGAGCCATTAATCGGCTACTGTCTCCGTGCAAATTGCAGAAGCAGGCCTACGACCATGTGCTGCGACCGACCGAACACGGTCAAGATGCGTTCGCAGCGCTCGTCTCTTACATCTGCGAAAATCCCGTCCGCGCCAAACTGGTCGAGAACCCTGAACAATGGCCCTACTCCGGAGCTTGTGTTCCCGCCGTTCCTGCGGTCGACCCTCGTCACACCGATTTTCGCGAAACTTGGTGGGCGTATTGGCATGCCGTGCAGGAGTGATATAGCCCCCGCTCGAACCCCACCACCTTGTCGCTTCACTCCAAGGCGGCTACCTTCGGAATTCCCCGTAGCCGCGCTTGAGCCGCAGGCGAAAGCGTGGCCGTTCGCGCAACCACCCCACGCGCTCGTTGACGACGCCCCGTCCGACCGCCTCGACTAGCGCCGCTTGACCACGCGAGCTGTCCGCGTCGAAATGCCTTCCCCGGCGTGAGTCTGTCTCCCGCGTCATCGCCGATTTTCAACCCAATGTTCCATCCTCCCCCCCGACTCGCCCTCGCCGCTTTCGTTTCTCTCGTCGCCTTCGCGGCACCCGCCGCCCGCGCCGCCGACCCCGCACCCGCTGCGCCTCCCTCGATCTCCCGCTACATGGCGATCGACAATGTCTGCGCCTGGCCGATGCTCGTCACGCTGCGCGACGGGACGATTGTCACCATCATCCACAACCGGCCGAGTCACGGCGGCATGGAGGGCGATGTCGACTGCTGGGCGAGCAAGGACGGTGAGTTCTGGGAAAAGCGCGGCAACCCCGCACCCAACGATCCGAAAACCGTGCGGATGAACATCGCCACCGGGCTCGCGCGCAACGGCGACCTGCTCGTGCTGTGCTCCGGTTGGACCGACGAGAAGCAACCCGAACGCCCCAAGCAGGCCACGCTGCGCGACGCCGTCATATCGATCTGGGTGTGCCGCTCGACCGATGGCGGCCGCACGTGGACGCAACAGAAAGAATTCCCCGCCAACGAGCGCGGCTGGATGCCGTTCATTCCCTTCGGGCCGATCCTGGTGGGCGAAGATGGCGCACTCCACGTGTCGTGTTATGCCGGCGAGTTCACCGATCCTACGGTCAGCTCGCGCACGAAGGGCTGGCGCTCATGGCATTTCCGCAGCGACGACGACGGCCGCACCTGGCGCCAGACCTCGACCATCGGCCCGAAGCACAACGAAACCGCGATCTTCCATCTCGGCGGTCGCAACTGGCTCGCGGCGGCGCGCATCGACGCGATGGAAATATTTCGCTCGACCGATGACGGCGCCACGTGGGGAGACATGCAGCGCGTCACCGCGCGCAACGAAATCAACGGCCACCTCGCACGGCTCAAGGACGGCCGGTTGCTCCTGAGTTACGGCAATCGCGTACCAGGCCAATTCGGCGTTCTCGCCAAGTTCAGTTCGGACGAGGGCAAGACCTGGGGCGCGCCGGTTCGCCTGGTCGACACGCTCGATAGTGATTGCGGCTACCCGAGCAGCCTGCAGCGGCCCGATGGCAAGATCGTGACCGCCTACTACGCGAAGCGCGTGGTCAACCACGAGCGTTACCAGATGGGCGTGGCGATCTGGGCGGCGCCCCAGCCGTAACCGCGCAGCTCAAGCCGCAAAGCGCGTTTTGCTCCGGACGGAAACGAGCGTCGGCTTTCGTAGCCCTGCGCGTGCCTGCCCACCGAAGCCTTGGCGAAGGTGGGAACGCAGGGACGACCGGCAATCCCGCCGCTCACGCCGCGGGCTACAACAGCTCTTCTTGGGAAAGAAGGAAGCGACCAAAGCATCACCAAGCCCGGGCCGCCGGACGTGATTCCAAGGCCGTCTCCGCGTCGTCAGGCAGTT
>JBIJCX010000676.1:0-2514 GCA_044344465.1 Opitutaceae bacterium | reverse complement strand
GCGAAAGGCCGGTTCGCCGACCTGGGATCCGGTGACCGCGATGGTCACGCTGAACGGGGCGAAGCTGGGACCGTACGCCAACAACGCCATCCCGACCTATTTCTCGAACTCGAACTTCGCGACACTCTCGACGCTGTTTATCGATCAGAAAGGGCTCGGCTTCTGGTCGACCAGTCGCACCACCAGCACGACCAACCCCGGCACGCCCAATCAGAACTTCTTCCTGGTGAATACAACGCCCGAGGCCATCCGCGCGACCCAGCCGCTGTTTTCGAGCGATCCCTCGGTGAGCAGCCGAGAGCTCTATGATTGGACGTCGATCAATCTCGCGGCCGTGAATCGGATCAAGGAGACCACGCGGACCACGCACCTCCAGCTGGAGCAAATCTTCTTCGACACCCCGCGGCAGATGCTCGCCCTGCAGGCCGGCTACTTCCGCGAAGACTCCCAGCGTTTCACCCGCAACATCATGGGCGTGGCCGGCAGCAGTGGCGTGACGGGCCTGCTCCATGTGGACGTCAATGAGCGGATGATCGACGGGAGCCCCAATCCTTATTTCCTGCGCCCGTTCATCGGAATTTTCGGCGTGAAGGGATTTGTCGACAATCCCCTGCTGCGCGAAACGTCCCGGGTGCAACTCGCCTATAAACTCGATTTGCGTCAGGAAAAGAATGCCCTGCGCTGGCTCGGCCTGCATCAAGTCTCCGCCTATGGTGAGTACAAGGATTTTGTATCGAGCCGGATCGCCTACCGCGATGTGCTCCAGTCCACCCATTCGTGGCTCCCGACCACCGGCGTCGTCGATGCCCCGGGCTTTCCGACCACGCCCGCCATCACGCGCGGATACTTCCGCTACTATGTCGGCGACAATGTCGGCCAGAACGCCGACACGGCGCCCACGAATTTCGTTTCGAACCAGGAGTATGACTACCGTTGGGGCAACGGCGTCACCCGCAGTTTCGTGACCGAACGCGCGAAGCTGGGCACGTCGATCGTGGGCAACGACTTCGCGCTCTCCCGCTCCGTGCTGAAGACGCAGGGCGCGGTCTTGCAGAGTCATCTGTTGCAGGGGCGCGTCATCACCACGTTCGGCATCCGCGAGGATCGCAGTTTCAACCGGGACGGCGCCCCGCCTAAATTCATCTCCACCGGCAACACGATCGACGTGGATCGCGAGTCGCTCAAGCAATGGGCCGCCGCCGACTGGCGGAGTCGTGAAGGTCTCACCAAGACGGCCGGTCTCGTGCTGCGGCCGCGCCCCTGGTTGAGTGTCTATGGCAACGTCTCGGACAGCTTCCAGCCGGCGGGCCCGGCAATGGATCTGTTCCGCCGGCCGCTGCCCGACCCCACCGGCGAGGGCAAGGACTATGGCTTTGCGCTGAATCTAATGGGCGGACGGCTCGTCGCCCGCCTCAATCAATATGAGACGAAGCAGATCAATTCGCGCAACGGGAGCAGCACCATCATCGCCCAACGAATGCGCTCGCTCGATTTTCTCACGCAGGGATCCGGTTCGGGCAGTTACCTCCTCTATGACCGCGCCTCCAGTTGGGTGATCAACGCCGCCGCGGCCCGGGGCGCCGCGCTGATCCAGGATGAGATCAACACCCAGGTCGCGAAGATCATGGGCCTCGATAAAGACTATACCATCCCGCAGGAGTATCCGATCGGTGAGACCGGCGATGTGGTCGCAAAGGGCACGGAGCTTGAACTCAACTTCAGCCCCACCAATGCGTGGACCCTGAAGCTAAACGTCACCAAGACGGAATCGATCGACGCCCGCCTGTCGCCCGGCATGACCAAGTATCTGGTGGAACGGCTGCCGGTGTGGCAGAGCATCATCGACCCTGAGCTCGGCCGGCCGTGGTTTACCGAGCGCTATGCCGGCAACAGTTCCGCCTCCCAGTTTCTGACCGCGAGCGTGATCGCGCCGCTCCGCGTCGCCATCGCCACCGAAGGCAAGAGCCGGCCGCAGATTCGCCAATACCGGGCGAATATGAGCACGAGCTACCGGCTCGCCGGACTCACGGAGCACAAGCACCTCAAGCGGCTCACGCTCGGCGGCGCCCTCCGCTGGGAAGACAAGGGTGCGATCGGCTATTACGGCGTCGAGCAGCTGCCCGCCGTGATCACGGCCCTCGACACCAACCGCCCGGTTTACGCCAAGGCGAACCTCTATGCCGACGCGTTTGTTTCCTACCGCGCCCGGCTTTTCTCCGAGAAGATTGGCGCGACCTTCCAGCTGAACGTGCGCAACCTGCACGAGAACGGACGGCTCCAGCCCATCAGCGCCTTTCCCGACGGGACGCCGAACGGTTATCGCATCATCGACCCGCGGGTCTTCATTCTCACCGCCACGTTTGATCTCTAACGCGGCGCGGGCTCAGCCGTGTCCATCCAGTCGAGAGCTGAGCGTCCAGAGCTGAGAGACCGATCTCCAGAGCTAAGAGGGCGTCGGAAAAGCCCTGTCATTCTGAGACCAGAAACCAACGCCGAGCCGTTGGGTGGCACCCT
>JBIJCX010000306.1:0-10368 GCA_044344465.1 Opitutaceae bacterium | reverse complement strand
CACACGGGTGCGATAGCCGGCAAACGCGTCGCCCAGGATCGTCTCGTTGCCCCAATAGACCCGGCCGGTTGCGAGATTCTGGCTGAGGAAGTTCTTGCCGTTGTAGCGGATCGACGCGCCGGCGAAAAGGCCCTTCAATTTCCCTGCGCTGAAGCGATAGCGCGCGGTGCCGTTCAGCTTGTGCGGCCGCGCGCCGAACGGCGCATTCTGCCGGTCCACCTGGTAGGCCATCTCGCTGTCGAGATCCCGCACGGCGGTGTTGAACGTCGCGAGCTCGGGCGGATTGTTCGCCAGCAGGGTGCGCCATTGCGGCACCCGCGAACCGAAGAACGCGAAGACCTCGGTGAAAAAGTTTTCCCGCCGGCGCTCCGAGTGGGAATAACTCGCGCGCAACGTGAGGTTCTTCGTCGGGTTCGCCACGACCTCGACTTCCAGTCCCTTGGTGAAGATGTCGATCGTGGCCGAGGTCCACGTGATGGCCTGGCGATCGTAGTCGGCCTGGGAAATTTTTCCGGCGTTCAGGAGCGCATTCAACATGGCCGCCAGGTTGTCCGTGCCGATATCTCCGCCGCCGGGGAGGATGGGCGCGTCGTGGAGCTGCTTGGTCTCGAACCACGTGGTGCGGATGAACAGCCGGTCGTCGCCCAGCACGTCGATCATCACGCCCAGGTCGCGGCCGCGGCCCTCGGTGGGCTCGGGCACGCCGCCATTCGGCAGCACGGTGCGATCGAAACGGGGCTGCCCGTTGTTGCGCGAGAGGTTGTAGAAAAGCGACACGCGCTTCGCCGCGTGCCACACGGCCCCGGCGGTGAACGTCGTCGGCTTGTAATGGTGCCGGACATACGTGCCGTCGAAGTACCACTCGCCGGCGGCGAGTTGCCTGGAGCGCACGCGGGGGTCGTTGGCGTCGAGGACGCGCGCCTCCTGCGCGTTCTTGAATTTGATGTCGTCGCGGCGCGCACCGAGGGTGGTGACGAGCCGCTCCTTGAACCAGAAGCTCTGGCTGGCGAACATCACGCTGTTGATTTCCTTCACCGTCTGGGTGTTGGCGCGGGCGCGCGAGGCATAGGTGGTGCTGTATTCCCGGCCGTTCCAGATGAACGGCGTGATCGGGAGGCTGGAGTCGCTGGCATAGTAGGTCCGGTAGTCGCCCTCGGTGACGTAGTTCCGCCGCGTGATCTCGTTCTGGTTGCCCTCGGCGTTGGCCGCGTTGGTGATCGGGACGTTGTTCTGATCGACGAGGATTTCGTTGCGCCAGCGCCGGAGCCGATCCTGGTTCGAATTTTCCAACAGGCCGGCCACACGATGGCGGCCAAACCAGCGGTTGGCGCGGCCGACGTCCCACGCGGCGCTCAGGCGGTAGATTTCATTTTCGGTGACGATCCAATCCTTGAACCAGAGCGACTCGAAATAGAGCCGGCCGGCGTAGGGATTGGGCACGGTGCCGGTGCTGCCATCGGGCCGGGGCAGCGTGAGGTTCGGGTCGGCCCGGAGATTGGCGCCGCCCAACGCCAGGCCGTTCGCCTCGACGTCGGTCTGGTTGCGGAAATAGGCCAGCTCGAGCACGACATTCCTCGGCAGCCGTTGCTGCACCTGGATCTGCCTCGTGTTGAAGGTCTGGTGCCGCACGCCGCCGGGGCCCGTGAGGTTGTAGTCGTAGGGCGAGATTTCCGGGGGCAGCAGCGTCTCGACGCCGAGCCGGCCGGTGGTTTGAAACTCGCCGCGGAGGTTGTAGACCACGCCATTCTGCTGGTTGTAGGTGAAGCGATTCGCCGTCGCGCTGAACCGGGCCGTGCCCGAGCCGGCCGGGACGGCCGTGGCGTCGAAGACCCGGCGGCCGCCATCCTGCCAGGCGGTGACCTGATCCTGCCCGTTCCACCCGATGGTCAGGCTGTTGTCCATGTGTCCCTTTTCGAAAGAGACGTGCACGGTCGTGTTCTTGAACGGCTGATACGCGACGGCGGCGGTCCACCGCGCCTGGTCGCCAAAATCCCAGTACCGCCAGCCCTGGTTGTTCTGGTAGAGGCCGAGCAGGCGCAGGGAGAGTTTCCGCGGGATCAACACGCGGTTGAAATCGCCCTCGTAGCGCTCGTAGTTCCACGAGCCGAACATGGCCTTCACCGTGGTGCGGTTGCGGCTGAGGCTGGCCTTCTTGCCGCTGAGCGAGACGAGGCCGCCGGCCTGGCCGAGGCCGAAGAGGATGGAGTTCGGGCCGCTGGCCACCTCGGCGCGCTCGACGTTGTAGAGGTCGACGGGGACGCTCGACTCGACGAAGTCGCGGGACGCGCCGGCCGGCGAGCCGCGCATGCGGAACTGGTAGTCGTTGCCGTCGGCGCCGCGGCCCTGGGGATTGTTGAAGCCGGCGTTGGAGTCCTCGACCTCGATCTCGATGTTGGTCGCGTGGGCGAGCATTTCCTCGAGGTTGGTCGCCGCGATGTCGGCCAGAAACTCCGGCGTAAAGGCAGAGACGGCGGCCGGGGTGTCGCGGAGCCGCGAGTTGAGCCGGCTGCCGCTGGTGGTATTGGCGGCCTGGTAGCCGACATCGGCCTCGGCGCGCACTTCGAACGGGGAAAGCTCGATGGGCGCCCCGTCCGGATCGGCGGGCTTGGTCGCCGGCGCCGGAGGGGTGGGCGCGGTGGCCACGGCGGCGCGAGCGGACGAGGTGAAAACCAGCAGCGCGATGATTAACCAGCCACGCGCGGCCGGACCGGGCAGATTCGCAGGCAACATGGCCGGGAGGATAAGGCTGTTATCAACGGCTGCAACACCCCGATCCACACCTGGGCCGCAGCCGGTAAATCGCGCGCACTGAAACCGCCCGTGGACGTTCCGCGCCAAAAAACCGGTAAGTTCAGGATGTCATCCATGAGATGACAACCTTCCCGGAGCACAGGAGTTTTCCGGCGGCAGATTCAAGAGGGCGAGGCCTGGCCGGCGCGGTGGCGGAATCCGCCGCTTGCGGCGCCGCGCGCGAACGATTCGACTGCCACCCATGGACGCTCTTGATCACGCCCGCGCCTTGATCGACGCCGCGCACGCGGCCGACCCCACGCGGGCTCCGGACGGTCGCGCGGCGGAGCTGGTCTATGCCGATCGCATGGAAGCGTGGGTCGTGCGGCTGGTCCCCGACGCCCCGCCGCTCCTGCGGCTCGCCGCGCGCAGCCAGCATCTCGAACGCTGGGTGGTTCCGCGGGCGAGTTTTCCGGCAGGCAAGCCCGGCTACCTCGCGTGGCGGCGCTCGCTCTACACCAAGCAGGCCGAACGGGCCCGCGCCCTGCTGCTCGCCGCCGGCGTGGCCGCGGTCGACGCCGCCGAAGTCGCAACGTGGGTTTCCAAGACCGGCCTCAAGACCAACGCCGGCACGCAGGCGCTCGAGGACGCGGCCTGCCTCGTGTTCCTGGAAAATGAAATCCGGGCCTTTGCCGTGCAGCACGCGGAGTATCCCCGCGAAAAATTTGTGGATATCATCCGCAAGACCTGGCGGAAGATGAGTCCCGCCGCCCAGCAGGCCGCCCTTGCGCTCGAACTGCCCGCCGAAATCGCCGCACTCGTGCGCGAGGCGTTGGGGTGATTGGTGGTTGGCCTCATCGTCGTTAGATCTTGCGCTCCCACCGGAGGGCCGAGCTCCGCCGAGGCCGAATTCCCACCGCAACGACCCGGCCTCGACGGAGCTCGGCCCTCCGCGATCGGAAAGTAATCATGAGGCCGGGTCCGGAGGTGAAACGATCGCCTGCTTGTCCCCGCTCATCCCGCCGCTTTCCAAAGCAGGAAAACCACGAGCTGGGCCGAGAACACGCGCAGCAACATCACCAGCGGATAGACCGTGGCATAGGCCACCGCCGGCGCGTCACTGCCAGTCGTCTGTTGCGCGAAGGCGAGCGCCGGTGGATCCGTCATGCTGCCGGCCAACAGGCCGCAGAGCTCGGCGTAGTTGAGTTTCTTCCAGGCCCGCGCCACGACTCCGACCAACACCAGCGGGACCGCCGTCACGACCACCCCGTAGAGCATCCAGCGCAGCCCGTCGCCGCCCAGCAGCACCTCGACAAACTTGCTGCCCGATTTCAGCCCGACCGCGGCGAGAAACAGGGTGATGCCGACCTCGCGCAGCATGAGGTTCGCGTTGGTCGGCATGTGCCAGACCAGCGGCCCCGTGCTGGCCACCCGCGAAAGCAGGATCGCGACCACCAGCGGGCCTCCAGCCAGGCCGAGCTTCACCGCGGCCGGCAGGCCGGGCAGCGCGAGCGGGATGCTGCCGACGATGACACCGAGGGCGATGCCGATGAAAAACGGGATTAGCTGCGGCGAGTTGAGCGCCTTGTTCGAATTGCCGACCTTCGCCGCCACCAAGTCGATTTCCGGCGATTCGCCGACGACCATCAGGATGTCGCCGAATTGCAGGCGAAACCCCGGCGTCGGTGAAAACTCGATGCCGCCGCGGGTCACGCGGGTGACAACGACGTTGTGGGCCGAGAAGAAATCGAGCTCTCCCAATTCTTTGCCGTATACTTCACTCTGCGTCACAATCAGCCGCCGGTTCGTCACCGAGCCGGGCAACGCCTTCAGATCCACGCCGGCCTCGGCTCCCACCACGACGCGCAGGCCATCGAGCCCTTCCTCGGGGCCCACGGCATGCAGGATGTCACCGAGTCGCAGCAACGCGTCGGGGCGGGCGACCTCGACTTTGCCGGCGCGGGAGAGGCGCGACACCACGACGCCCGAACCGTCGAGGCCGGGCACCTTGCCCAGGGCGCGGCCGACAAGGTTGGGGTTGCGCACTTCGAAGTTGCGGGTGGCGGGTTTGGGGACCGCCGGCGCCTGCGCCGTCTCGGCCGCCATGACCTCGGTGCGCACGTCGACTCGAAACACGCGTCGCACCAGCATCATCGTCAGGATGATCCCAATGATGCCGAAGGGATAGGCGACCGCATAGGCGAGGCCTTGGATCACCGCGGCCGACTCCGGCGCCCCGACCTGCCCGAGCGCCTGTTGGGCGGCGGCCAGGCTGGGGGTGTTCGTGGTTGCGCCCGAAAGCAGGCCCACCCCGGCCGGCAGCGCGACGAGGCCCGTCGCAATCAAGCTCACGGCCAAGCCCGCGCCGAGCAGGACAATGGCCACGGCGAAGCCGTTCAGCGCCAAGCCGCGCGCCCGCAGCGAACCGAAGAATCCCGGCCCGATCTGCAGGCCAAGCGTGTAGACGAAAAGGATGAGCCCAAACTCGCGCACGAACTCCAGCACGTGGGCGTCAATCGTCAGCTTGAGATAGCCGAGAAAAAGCCCGGCAAACAGCACCCCGGCGATGCCGAGCGTAACGCCGAGGATGCGGATTTTTCCGAGGGCCGTGCCGGCGGCACCAGCCACCCCGAGCAGGATCACGGTGCGAGCCACCGAGTCGTGAGCAAACAGTTGAAGAATCCAGTCCATGGCAGCGAGAGACTACGCTAAAGGCGCGAAACTAGCTCGGCAAATCCTGCGTTTAAACGTGCATCTTGCGGGACCGGTGCATGCCGGATCGCCGACGGTCAGCGCGGCGTTCACGGCCCGGGTGGCTCACGATGCCAATCTCTCCTGCAGGACGCCCAGACCGGCCAGACTGCGACCGCACTGCCCGCCCACGAATACTCGCGCTGGATCGGCTCGCTCGAGGTCTCAGGTCATGGGTCGCAGAGGTTTTTCGGGGGCACGGATCGGCGCAGGCTTGTCGGCGGCCCCGCCGGTTGCATCTTGAGGGCTCACCTCAGCATCCCGGTCTCCGCCATGCTCAAGAAAATCATCCTTGGCCTCCTCGTCGTCTTCTTCGGCCTCCAGTTTGCCCGCCCGGAAAAGAATCGCTCGGCGATGCCCGCCAAGACGGATCTTCTCGTGCTCCACCCCGCCCCGGCCGAGGTGAAGAACCTGCTCACGATTGGTTGCTACGACTGCCACTCGGACAACACGCGGTATCCGTGGTACGCGGAAATCCAGCCCCTGGCCTGGTGGCTCGCGCAACACGTGACCGAAGGCAAACGCGAGCTGAACCTGTCGGACTTCGGCGAGCTGACCGTCAAGCGCAAGGCCACGAAGCTCGACGACATGATCGACCTCATCACCTCCCGCAAGATGCCCCTCGCCTCCTACACGCTCGTGCATCGCGATGCCCGGTTCACCGATGCGCAAATCAAGGCGATCACCGGCTGGCTCGAAGCCGTGCGCGACCAGGTGGCGCCCGGGGAGTAATCCGTCGCCGATGCCCCGCCCACCCGCCAGCTTCGCCACCGCCCGGCTCGTGGCCCGCCTGCCCCGGGCCGACGATGGCCCCGCGGTTTTCGTCGCCTACGCCAGCGACCCGGAGGTCACCCGCTACCTCAGCTGGCGCGCCTACGATCGCCTGCCGCCGCTCACCGCCTTTCTCCGCGAATGCGTGGCCCACTGGGAAAAAGGCCATGGCCACCTCGCCTGGCTGCTCTGCCTCAAGGGCACCGAAACTCCGATCGGCTCCATCGGCGTGACCCTCGACGATGCGGGCAAGGCGATGTTTGGGTATGTGCTCGCGAAGAAATTCTGGGGTCACGGCATGGCGGCAGAGGCGCTCACCTTTCTCGTCGAGTGGTCGCTGGCCCAGCCGGGGATTCACCGGGCGTGGGCTTATTGCGACGTCGAGAATCCGGCGTCGGTGCGCGTGATGGAAAAAGCCGGCATGGTGCGCGAGGGCGTGCTGCGCCGCTGGCACACCTGCCCTACCCTCGGCCCGGAGCCGCGCGATTGCGTCGTCTGCGCGAAGGTCCGTTGACCGACAAAAATTTCCGTGTGTTCCGGCCTTTCCGTGGCACGTTTACCCCCCGTGACGCCCACCGAATTCATCGACCGCCACCCCTCCGAACTTATCAGCCGGCTGCAACAGCTCGTCGGCATCTCGACCGTCAACCCGCCGGGCGAGAACTATACGGCCATCACCGCGGCGCTGGTCGTCGAACTCGAGTCACTGGGGATGAAAACGCGCCGCTACGCGGTCCCGGCCGCGACGCTGAAGAAAGCCCTGCCGCCCGAGTACCGCCGGTTTCCCCGGTTCAACGTCCTCGGCCTCCTGCCCGTGCGCGGAGCCAAAAAGACGATTCATTTCAACGCTCACTACGACGTCGTGCCGGTCTCCGGCCGCTGGAAACACGGCAGCCCGTTCAGCGGGGCGATCGACGGCGGGTGGATCTACGGCCGGGGCACCGCCGACATGAAGGGTTCGATCGCGAGCCTGCTCACGGCGTTGCGGGCACTGCGGGCCACCGGCGTGAAACCGCACCTGAACCTCGAGGTGTCGTTCACCGCCGACGAGGAAACTGATTCGGCGCTCGGCACCGGGTGGCTTGTCCAGCACACCCCCATCCGGCCGGATTTCGCCGTGGTCATGGAAGGCGGCGAACTCAACCAGGTCTGTTGCGGCCACAATGGCGTCGTCTGGCTCGAGGTGACGGTCCACGGCCAGGCGGCGCATGGCTCCCGCCCCGATCTGGGCGTGAACGCGCTGGAGAAAATGTCCGGGCTCGTGCTCGCGCTCGAGGCCTGCAAGGAGCAGCTCGCGCGCTGCACCTGGGTCACACCCGAGGGCAAGACGATGCGCCCGACGATCAACGTCGGCGGTGTCTTCGGCAGCGGCGAGGGGGCGAAAATCAACACGGTGCCCGGCCAGGCGGCGTTCACCATCGATCGCCGGGTGCTGGCGATCGAAAACCACGCCGCGGCCGAGCGGGACCTGCGTGCGGCACTCGCGGCGGCGGCCCGCACCGTGCCCGGGTGCCGGATCAGCGTGCGGAAGATCTCCGAGAACTTCGCGTGTTTCACGCCGCCGACCCATCCGTTCTTCGGCGCGGTGGCGGGGAGCGTCGCCCGGGTGCGCCGGGAGCCGACCGTCTTCAGCGTCTCGACCGGCTTCAACGACATGCACTTCTTCGCCAGCGTGCTGAAGATTCCCACCGCCGGCTATGGTCCCGGTGGCCGGAAGGAACACGCGGTCGACGAGTGCGCGAAGGTGAAGGAACTGCTCGCGAGCGCGAAGATCTACGCGGATTTGCTGACGACGTTCGCGGGGTAGGAAACGGCGCGGCGCCGTTTCCCCTACTTCAGCCCCTGCCGGATCATGTTCACCGCGATCGCGGCGAGCAGCATGGAGACGATTTTCGAAATCGCGCGCATCCCGGTCGCCCCGATCAACTGCCCGAGCTTGTCGCTGAAGGAGAAGGCGAGCACGACCACCCCGAGGTTGGCGACCAACGCGGCCAGGGCGATCGACACGCCCAGGGTTTGCGCGAGCAGGATCAGCGTCGTGATCAGCGCCGGTCCGGCAATCAGCGGCATGCCAAGCGGTACGACGCCAAAATCGGCCGGCATCTTTTCCGGTTCCGCGGCCGAGTGGAGGAGGTCGCGGGCCGCGAGGATGAAAAGGATGAGTCCGCCGGCGATCTGGAAATCGCCCACCGAAATGCCGAGCGCCGCGAAAATGTAGGCGCCCAGAAATAGAAAGACCAACGCCACCGCTCCACCCGTGAGGGTCGCCTGCCGCGCAATGTGCTGGCGCTGCGCCTGCGACACGTCCCGCCCCAGCCCGAGAAAGATCGCGGCCAGCCCAATCGGATCGATGGCGACGAAAAGCGGGATGAAGGCCTGCAGGAATTTTTCGGCGAGCACGGGCATGGGCGGCACGGTGACCAGGTTACGTGTCCGCGTCGAGTCGTGGCTGGCGCGGCCAACAAAGTCGTCGCTGGGGTGCAACATTCGAGCACCCCAAAAATGGAGGGCCGGGCTCCGTCGAGGCCGCCCAATTTGATTTGGTTGCGGCGGCGCCGCGCCGGGCCTTTCGTGTGTAACGCAACCAAGTTTTCGCCCATGAAGATCAACACCCGCCTCACGCCCCAAAAGCTGCAGAAGAAAACGGCCCGCGTTTTCGAACTCGCCGGCCAAAAAATCCGCGCGATCGACGCCGCGTGGGATCCCGCCAAGGGCACGCCCGTGTTCACCGTCAAGGGCCGCTACACCTCGCGCGGCTGGACCGAGTGGACCCAGGGCTTCCAGTTCGGCATGGCGTTCCTCCACTTCGACGCGACGGGCGACGAGGCGATGCTGAAGCTCGGCCGCGAGAAGACCCTGAAGCTGATGGCCTCGCACGTCTCGCACGTCGGCGTGCACGACCACGGGTTCAACAACGTCTCCACCTACGGCAACCTGCGCCGCCTGATGCTCGAGGGAAAAATTCCGTCGAACCCCGACGAGCTCAACTACACCGAGGTCGCGCTGAAAGTCTCGGGGGCGGTGCAGGCCGCGCGCCACGCCCCGACCGCGTACCGGACCCCGTGGTCACCCGTGGCCGGCACGCCGGCGGGCACCGGCGTGGTGCCGGGCGGTTACGTCTATTCCTTCAACGGTCCGCAATCGCTCTTCGCCGACACGATTCGTTCGATGCGCTCGCTGGCCGTCGCGCACCAACTCGGCCATGTGCTCATGGGCGAGGGTGACAAGCCCATCAACCTGCTCCACCGCGCCATCGAGCACGCCGCAACCACCGCGCGGTTCAATGTCTTCTTCGGCCAGGGCCGGGACAGCTACGACGTGCGCGGCCGCGTGGCGCATGAGTCGGTGTTCAACCGCAACGACGGCCAGTTCCGCTGCCCGAGTTCCCAGCAGGGTTACTCGCCCTTCACGACGTGGACGCGCGGGGCGGCCTGGATCATCTGCGGCTACGCGGAGCAGCTCGAGTTTCTCGACACGGTGAAGGGCGTGGACCTCGACGCGGTCGGTGGGCGGCGGGCCGTAACGGATCTGTTCCTCGAGACCGCGCGGGCGGCCAGCGATTACTACCTCGACGGCTACGCCGCGCAGGACGGCATTCCGTATTGGGACAGTTGCGCGCTCAACACGCACCGGCTCGGCGATTTCACCAAGAAACCGGCGGATCCGTTCAACCCCCACGAACCCGTCGACAGTTCGGCCGCGGCGATCAGTGCGCAGGGCTTCCTCCGTCTCGGCCGGTACCTCGCGGCACGGGGGGAGAAGGCGGCGGGAGAGAAATACTTCCAGGCGGGCCTCACGATTGCGGACACGCTTTTCGCCGAGCCCTATCTCTCGACCGAAAAAAGGCACCAGGGCCTGCTGCTCCACAGTGTCTACCACCGGCCGAACGGCTGGGACTATGTTCCCCCCGGCCAGAGGGTGCCGTGCGGCGAGTCCTCGCTGTGGGGCGATTACCATGCGCTGGAGCTGGCGCTGCTCATCGCGCGGCTGGCCGAGGGGAAGTACTACACGTTTTTCTGAGGCTGGCTCCTACGGCTGCGTGATTTTCGACCCGGCGTGGGGGGGGGGGGGGACCGCCGGCCGGTAATGAGCCCCCCCCCCCGGCGGCGCCCCGGC
>JBIJCX010000643.1:0-2868 GCA_044344465.1 Opitutaceae bacterium | reverse complement strand
ACCGGTACCAAGGTGGACAGTTCACGCTTGAGGGCGTCGCCTACGAGGGCATCGGCCAGGAGAAAGGTCCGTTCCCGGCGTTTCTCGATGCCATCGGCGGCGGCTCGCGGCCGTGGACCTTGAAGACGCCCCGGGCCGCGCTCGCGTCCTCCGCCTGGTCGCTCAACGGCACGATCAACCCATGAAATCCACCCTCGTTCTCTGCCTCCTCGCGGCCGGATTCTTTGTCGCGATCGTCGCGGTCCGCCTCGTCAAACCGGCCAACGTCTCAAGCAGCGACCCGGCCGTGCGCGCGCTGGAGGAAAAATACCGCTCGCTGGCCGGCTTCTCCAGCGCGATGGCCGACCTGGAAACGAAGTCCGCGCGCGTCTCCGCCGCGCTCTGGACGCCGAAGGCCCTCGAATCGTTCATCGCCGAGCTCCCCAAGGGCTGGATCGCGCGTTCGAACGCGATCGAACGCAAGCAGGGCATTTCGCTGCACCGCTACGCGTTTTCCAAGGACGCCGCGCTGCGCGACTACCCGGAATTTCAGCGGGTGTTGAAGAAACTCGAGGAGCGCCCGAGCACCCGCATCGACTCGATTACCCTGGCCGTGAACCCGGACGGCCGGCGCTTCGCCACCGCCCTCATCACCGCGACCATTCCCGTCAGTCCAACCCCACAACCGCAACCATGAGTCATAAGCTGAACGCGATCACCCTCGAGGTGAGCGCCGCCACCGACCTCGTCGATCGCGAACACTTCGCGACCGTCTTTGCCCTTCACCACCGCAACCACCCACCAGGATCCGACGGACCAGCCCGGGGAACGATTGTCCCAATCTGGGTTCTCTTCGGGCCAAACACCATCCACCTGGCACGGGACGTCATCCGCCAGGGGACGCATTTTGCGGTCACCGGCTCGCTCGACTACGTCAGAATCAACGGCGATCAGGCCGACACATCGGAGTTCTTTGGCATCCGCGCCGAAAGTGTCAGGGTTTACCCGCCAGCGCGCACGGCCTCCGGTTGCGCCGGCCGGGTCCACAATGGCGCCCATCCGCAACGACAAATAAACGCCCGGCCGGTCGCCGCCCTCCCATGAGCATCATGAGTGAACAGAGCCGCGCCCGGGTGCAGCGGGTCCAGGCCATCGTCCGGGAAAAAACCGGGCTCGAACTGGGCGAGCAGGACATCATGGCCGTACACCTGCTTTCCCTGGAGCCCACCGTGCTCGCGAAATCCATCGTGTTCAGCCTGACCGGCAATGCGCTCGATCTCGTGGAGGAGGGCGACGACGAACGCGAAGCGCAGACCCTTACAGAAGCTAGGAACCTAGTAACTCTTGCATCAGTACCGCCCCAGCCGTAACTTTCCTGCACTTTCGGGCCGCGACCGTTCGCCTCCAGGCGACGGCTGCGATCCGACCCGGCCACTCATAACCTCGCACCGGGCAACAAACGCGGGGCCTACGTGAAACAATACGTCTATGAGCACCCTAAGAAGTCAGCTCGCCGCTACGGCGGCGAAAAAACCGGCCGGCCCGAAAATAAATCCCGAGGTTGACGCGAAGATCGATGAGTTCATCGCGAAAAATCAAGGGCTTTACGATCACTACATGGCGCAGGACAAGACCGTGTTGGCCCGGAAACTCATGCTCAACCGCATGCGGATTTCCGAGTCGATGGATACGAAGGTCAATGCCCTGCGCGAGGTGGTTGACTCCAACCCGGAGTTAAAGGCCCGCGTCGATGCCACGATGGCCAGGATTCCCGCCGAAAAGCGGGGTCAGGCTTTCCGCAACATCGCGCAAGCTGCCATTGCTGACCAAGCAGTGGCCGCCCAGCGCACCGGGCCGAAAATCGCCGTGTAACGTTCAACCGTTGCGTTCCGATTCGGTTTCCGGCCGGGCCCGCTGGCGAGGCCCGGCCGTTTTCATTTTTTCATCCATGGTCACCCGTTTCCCCTGGGGCAAATTCCCCGCCGTCATCGTCCACACCACCCGCGCCTCGGTCGAGGCCCATGCCGCTTTTCCCGAGGCGAGCCAGGGCGACTTTGCGGCGGCCCAAAGGCTCGCGCGCGACCTGGCCAAGCCGGCCGTGTGGACCGGGCGCGTCGATTACATTTGCCCGGTCGTGCAATGCGATTCCGCCGGCCGTTGGAACGCGATTCCGGTCGCCCTCGCCGAAATCCTCGCCGAGCAGACCGGCGCCACGCTCGTCGCGCACGTCGTGCGCGAGAAGGCGGCGCCTGATTTGTCGACCACCTCAATTGCCCGGCTGGTCCAGCAGTCCGGCTTCGACGGGCGCGTTCCGAAAGGCACCTATTTGATCTGCCAGGATATCTGTACATTCGGATCCACGATCGCCAATCTGCGCGGCCATATCGAGCACCAGGGCAGCACGGTGGTCGCCGCCACTTCCCTCGCGGCCGCCATTTTTGGCACCACCCTCGTCCCCGACAACACCGTCCTCATGGGCATCAGCGCCCGTTTTCGCCATGAGCTCTCCACCATCACCACCCAGCTCGGATTCGACTACGACCGGCTCACCGCCCGTGAAGCCTATTTCATCTACGGACTCAAAAACCTGGAGTCCCTCCGTAATCCGCAAGCACCGACGCACCGTATTGCAGGTCCTAAAATCTAACCTGGATTCCGCAAGAGTGCGTCTGTACCAGCCGGCGGACGACGAGGTGTCGTGACGGGGGGCCTCTGCCGGTCACGCAAAGGTCGCGGGTTCGAGTTTCGTCCATCCCGCCACTTTAAGGCCCTGCATCGCAGGGCCTTTTTTGTTTTTTGGCCGGAGTTCGCAAGGGACCAGAAAGGGATCAAAAATCCGCATTTTTCGGCAAAAATCCGCAAATTTGTCCCCTGGCGCTCCCCTGAAGA
>JBIJCX010000304.1:0-10438 GCA_044344465.1 Opitutaceae bacterium | reverse complement strand
AGCCGCCGCGGTGAACGATCCCGGAGAGCCGTGTGCGAGAAACTCGCCCGCACGGTTCGATGAGGGGCGGGGAGAGTAAACGCTCCCTGCCTACTCTACGCCCATTGCTCGGAGCGTCTTCTCTTTTGCCGTCGTCCCCATCTTGCGCTCTCCTCGCGCCGCGTCTTTTTTGTGTCACGCTCCGCCCCGTTGCTCACCGTTTCCATGGCTTCCTCCTCTCGACTCGGCTTGATCGGCACCGGCCTCCTCGGCAGCGCCCTCGCTGAGCGGCTCATCGCCGGTGGCTTTGCCGTGACCGGCTATGACCTGGCTCCCGATCGCCTCGCGATCTTTCGCGGGCTTGGCGGCACGGCTGCGGCCGATGCCGCCGCCGTGTTCCTCCGCCACTCGCGGATCATCCTCAGTCTGCCCACCAATCGCGAGGTCGCCGCCGTGGTTCGCGACCACACCGCCGGCCTCCAGCCCGGCGCCATCATCATCGACACCACCACCGGCGATCCCGCCACCGCCGAACTCCTCGCCCGCGAACTCGCCGCCCGTGGCGTCACCTACCTCGACGCAACCGTCTCGGGCAGCAGCGCCCAGGTGCGCGACGGCGCGGCCATCATGATGGTCGGAGGCGACGCCGCCGCCTACGCCGCCTGCGGCGATATCTTTGTCAAACTCGGCTGCGAAACGCATCACACCGGAGGCCCCGGCACCGGGGCCAGGATGAAGCTCGTCACCAACGTCGTCCTCGGACTCAACCGCGCCGCCCTCGCCGAGGGACTCGCCCTCGCCCGCGGCCTCGGCCTCGATGCTGCGCAGGCTCTCACCATCATGCAGCATGGGCCTGCGTATTCGCGCATCATGGACCGCAAGGGCAGCAAGATGCTCACCGGGGACTTCGCTCCCGAAGCGCGCCTTTCCCAGCACCTGAAGGACGTGAACCTCATCCTGCAGCACGGCCAGGCCGCCGGCCTGCCGATGCCTCTCAGCACCGCGCATCGCGCCGTGCTCGAGTCCGCCGAAGCCGCCGGCCTGGGCGCCCTCGACAACAGTGCGATCATCCAGGTGCTGCAGGCTTCCGCCCAGCCCGGCACCCGGCCATGAGCGCGCCGCCCCTTTCCCGCACCGCCCGCTATGCCGTGCTCGCCGCGGCATTTGCCGCGCTGCTCTTCGACGGCTTCGAACTCGGCCTCATGCCGCTGGCCTCGCTCTCCGTCTCGCAGAATCTCCTCGGCCCCACCTACACCGCCATGCTCGGCGGCGATTGGTTCGCCCGCTTCACCGCCGCCCTCATGCTCGGCGCCGCCATCGGCGGCATCTTGCTCGGCAGCCTCGGCGACCGCGTTGGCCGCACCCGCGCGATGGGCATCAGCATCCTCTTCTATTCGATCTTCGCCGGTCTCGGCGCCTGGGTGCAAACGCAGGAGCAGATGCTCGTGCTCCGTTTCCTCGTCGGCCTCGGTGTCGGTGGCGTCTGGCCCAACGCCGTCGCCCTTGTCGCCGAATCCTGGCCCGACCAGGCCCGCCCCACTGTCGCTGGCCTCATGGGCGCCGCGATCAATGCGGGCATCCTCCTCCTCTCGCAGATCGCCCAGGTCTGGTCGGTCACCGCCACCGACTGGCGCTGGCTGTTTCAACTCGCCGGCGCGCCCGCGATCCTCGGTCTGCTCGTGATCTTCTTCCTGCCGGAATCGCGCGCCTGGCTCGCGGCCCGCGAAAGCCGCGTGGAAAAGAAATCCGCCGCCCCGTTGCGCGAGCTGTTTCGTCCGCCGCTCCTGCGCCTCACCCTCATCGGGATCATGCTGGGCTCCATCCCGCTCATCGGCGCCTGGGCCGCCAGCAAGTGGATGATCCCGTGGGCCGACAAGATCGGCGGCGCGGTGCAGGCCGACTACAAGGCGATGACGCAGGGCTGGTGGGCCTTCGGTGCGATCCTCGGCAGTCTCGCCGGGGCGCAAATCGCCAGCCTCCTCGGCCGTCGTTTCTCCTACTTCCTGATCAGCATCGGTTCCTTGGCGCTGACTCTTGCGATGTTCCAGCTCACCGCGCCCCTGCGCCCATCCTTCTTCCCGATCGTCTTCGCCCAGGGGTTCGTCGCGACGCTCTTCTTCGGCTGGCTACCGCTGTTTCTGCCCGAACTCTTTCCCACCCACGTGCGCGCCACCGGGAGCGGCATCTCCTACAACGTCGGCCGCTTTGCCACCGCGGGCGGTGTGCTCGCCGCCGGTTTCGTCTTCACGGCCTTCGACGGAAGTTACCCGTCTGTCGGCGCCGCCGCCGCCCTCATCTACGGCCTTGGCGTCTTCGTCATCTGGTTCGCCCCCGACACCAGCCGGAAATCCATGTCCGATTGAAAATTTGCCCCATGCTCGCGTCCCGCTTCAATATCTCCCAGGCCGCCGCGCTGTCGCTCGTCCTCACCTCGGCCGCTCTCGCCGCCCAGCCCGTCGCCGACGCCGGCTTCGCCTGGGAACAAAAGGCCGACCGCCTCAGCATCACCCACGCCGGCCGGCCCGTCGCCGACTACGTTTTCCGCGACGCCGCGATCCTTCGGCCGCACTTCCAAAATCTCCGTGCCCCCAGCGGTGTGCAGGTGACGCGTAATCATCCCCCCATCTCCGGCGAGCCCTCCGACCATGCGACCATGCATCCCGGTGTGTGGCTGGCATTCGGCGACATCAGCGGCCAGGATTTCTGGCGCAACAAGGCGCGCATCGAACACGTGGCGTTTTCGGCGCCACCGGCGCTGCAGGGCGGAAATCTCACCTTTGCCACCCGCAATCGCCTCCTCGCGAGCGATGGTTCGCCGCTCGGCACGCAGGAGTCCCGTTTCACGCTCGCGCGCTCCAGCGACTCCACCTTTTTGCTCACTTGGTCCGCGGAGATCCGCGGCGAGGGGAGAGAACTGATCTTTGGCGATCAGGAGGAGATGGGACTGGGCGTGCGCGTTGCGACCGAACTCACCGAGAAGAGCGGCGGCCTCGTGGTGAATAGCGACGGGCAAAAGGGCGCGAAGGCCGCGTGGGGCAAATCCTCCGCCTGGGCCACCTACTCGCGTGAGATCGACGGCCGCATCCGCGGCGCGGCGATCTTTCCCGCGGCGACCAATCCCAACCCCACCTGGTGGCACAGCCGCGACTACGGCGTCATCGTCGCCAACGGCTTTGGCAAACGCGTGCTGCCTCCCGCCGCCAACGGCCGACTCGTCCTCCCGGCCGGTTCCACGCTGCGCCTGCGCTACGGCATACTCCTGTTCGATGCGCCGGCCGCCACACCGATCGATTTCGCGCAGATCAACCGCCAATTTCAGGCGCTCTCCGCCCAGCCGTGAAATAGTCTCCGCGGCGATACTCCCCTCCGAGTCTCCGTCAGTCTGCCGTTTCCGCTTTTTGCCGTTTTTTGCCATCTCCCCCGTCTCCCCGTCTCTCCGTCTCCCTCTCTCCCTCTCTCCCTCTCTCCCTCTCTTCTTCCCCCTCTCCCCATGACCTCTCGCCGTTCCTTCCTCCGCGTGACCGCGGTCGCCGGTGCACTCGGTTTCCCGTTCGTCCGCCGTTCGCTCGCCGCCAACGCCACGCCCGCCAGCGACGCCATCCGCCTCGCCGTCATCGGGCTCGGCAACAAGGGCAAAGGGCACGTGAAGCAGTTGCTCGGTCTCCAGGGCGCGCGGCTCACCGCCCTCTGTGATGTCGATCCCGAGCGTCTCGCCGCCCAGCTGGAGGTCGCGAAGGCCGCCGGCGCGAATCCCTTCACCGCCACCGACCCGCGCAAAATCCTCGATCGCCCCGATGTTGACGCCGTCGTCATCGCCACGCCCAACCACTGGCACGCCCTGCTGACCGTCTGGGCCTGTCGCGCCGGCAAAGACGTCTATGTCGAGAAACCGATCTCGCACAGCATCTGGGAGGGCGCGCAGATTGTCGCCACCGCCCGGCAGCATCAGCGTATCGTCCAATCCGGTACGCAGTACCGTTCGGACGAAGGACTGCGCGCCGCCGCCGCCTGGATCCGCGAGGGCCACATCGGCAAACCCACGTCCGCCCACATCGGCTGGTACGAATACCGCCCGAGCATCGGCCGGGTCGCGCCGCACCGGCCCACCTCGCTCGACTACGATCTCTACTGCGGTCCTGCCGCCGCCGATCCGCTCACCCGGCCCAAGCTGCACTACGACTGGCACTGGGTCTGGTCCACGGGCGATGGCGATCTCGGCAACAGCGGCGTCCACCCGATCGACGCTTGCCGCATGATGGCGGGCATCACCGGCCTGCCCCGCCGCGCCCTGTGCCTCGGTGGCCGCTTCGCCGTGGATGACGCCGGGCAGACACCCAACACCCAGCTCTGCGTGTTCGACTACCCGGGGTTCCCCATGGTGGTCGAAAACCGCAACCTGCCGGCCAAGACCGGCGTGAAGGCGCTGGATCAATTCCGCGGCATCCGCGAGGGTTTCGCGCTCGACTGCGAGGGCGGCTCCTTCGTCGGCCTGCGGGGCGGCGGCTGGATCTACGACCGGGAGGGCAAACGCCTTCGCCAGTTTCCCGGCGATGGCGGCGGCAAACACATGGCCAACTTCCTCGGGGCTATTCGCTCGCGGCGACCGTCGGATTTGACCGCTCCGCCCGAGGAGGGTCACGCCGCCTCCGCGCTCTGCCACCTCGGCAACCTGTCGTGGCGCCTCGGTCGCCCCGCCGCGACGTCCGCCTGCCGCGAAGCCGTGCGCAACCACGCCACTGCCGCGGAAACGGTGGATCTGCTCGAACGCCACCTCGCCGCCAACGACGTCGACCTCGCGAAGCAACGCCTCGTCCTGGGTCCATGGATCGAGATCGACCCGGCCACCGCCGAGATCCGCAGTGTCGCCGGCGGCGACAGTGCCGCCCTCGCCACCGCCCGCACCCTCGCGCGCGGCTCGGACCGCGGACCGTACATGTTCCCCGGCTGATCTTGAACGGCAGGGTGAAACGCCGCCGGGGTCAGCGGTAGTTTTGGAAATGCGATTCACCGGACTCGCGTATTTTCGCCCATGAAAACCAATTTATCCCTGATTGCCGCCGCGAGTCTCGGCTGCGCGCTCGCCGCCGAACCGGGCGGCCCGGCCGAGCCGGTGCGCGTCGTGCACACGGGCATCGACCTGGAGACCCATGAGGGCGGTCTTCGCCCGGCGATCGGCGTGGAAAACATCCAGGTGATGCGCGCCAACCGCACGCAGCCGGAAGCTGCGGACGGCTTCGGCTGGACCTACAACCACGCCCCGATGCTCGCGTACGCGCACGGCCGGTTCTACCTGCAGTACCTGAGCAACCCCTTCGGCGAGCATGTCCCGCCCGGCCAGACGCTGCTCGTGACCTCCAAAGACGGCCGACATTGGGACCCGCCCCGGCAGGTTTTCCCGATCTATCTCCTGCGCCCCGGTCCCATCTCAGGTCACGAGTCGGGCATGGCGATCATGCATCAACGCATGGGATTTTACGTGGCGCCCAACGGGCGGTTGCTGGTACTCGGGCATTACGGTGATGCGCCGAGCCCGATGGGAGCGACCGGCATCGGTCGGGTCGTGCGGGAGGTGTACGCCGATGGCACGTTCGGGCCGATCCATTTCATCCGCTATAACGCGGCGGCCAAGCGCAGCGAGGCCAACACCCCGCGGTTTCCCTTCTATGCCCGCTCACCCGATAAGGAGTTTGTCGCCGCCTGCGATGCGCTGCTGGCCGACAAGCTGAAGACCATACAGTGGCGGGAGGAGGATCGCAGCGAAGATGGTTTCTACACCGTGCCGGGACCGGTCCTTCAAGCACCCTCCGTTTTTCACCGCAAGGATGGCGTGGCGGTCGCGTTGTGGAAGCACTCCTGGTCAGCACTGTCCAGCGACGAGGGCCGGACGTGGAGCGAACCAGTGCAGGTGCCGAGCCTGGTCACGGGCGGAGCCAAGACCTGGGGCCAGCGGACCGCCGACGGTCGCTATGCGTTGGTCTACAATCCGGCCGAGCGCGGCCGCTGGCCGCTCGCCGTGGTAACAGGTGACGACGGGGTGACTTTCGGAGACATGCTGCTGATCAACGGCGAGGTTCCGCCTCGACGGTATTTCGGCCGGGCGAAGGATTTCGGCGTGCAGTACGTGCGTGGGATCTCCGAGGGCAATGGCGCGCCGCCCGGCCAGGACCTCTGGGTCACCTACAGCGGCAACAAGGAGGACATGTGGGTAAGCCGCGTGCCCCTGCCGATCCGCCATCAGGTGACCGGTCCGGTCCAAGATTCGTTCGACGGAGTCGAAGTGGGTGGGCGCGTGCCCGAGTGGAACCTATACCGTCCGCGTTGGGCCGACGTGCGAGTGGCGGCGTTTCCGTCGGCGGAAAACAAGTGCCTGCGACTCGAGGATCGGGACCCCTGGGACTATGCCAAGGCCGTGCGGGTGTTTGCCGAGTCGAAAGCGCTGCGCCTCGAGTTCAGTCTTTGGGCCGGGCAGACGGATACGGGGCGGCTCGAGATCGAGGTGCTCGATCACAGGGGGCACCGGCCGATCCGCCTGAGCTTGGCCGAAGATGGCCGGGTGCGGGTGGCGACAGGCGAAGGGATCGTGGATGCCGGACCGTACCAGGCGGGTGAGTGGCTCCGGTTCAGCCTCACCCTCGACACCACCGCGGCGAGGTACGACGTTGCGCTCGACGGCCGGCGCGTGCTCCAGCACGCAGCTTTCGCCGAAGTCGCCGCGACGGTGGAGCGGCTCTCGTTTCGTACCGGAGCCTTTCGCCTCGAGCCCACGCGGCAGTCGGACCGTTACGCCATCGAGGATGACCTGCCGCATCCCGATGACTCCGTGGCGCCGGCGACATACTACGTCGATAACGTGAGCATTCGGTAATAAATCGGCCAGGTAGCCGATGCCGAGCTCGGCATTTACCTGGCCGGTGACAGTACAGTGGATTTCAAGGGCCATTGGCCACACTTGAGGGCAGGCTCCGACATCAGCATTTGCTGGTTGTTAACAAGCAACGGTCGCTAGAAACAAAACATCTCACCAGTCAGGCGATTACAAGATTGCACGTCAAAATCGTGGCAGGTCTTTCTGCGCAAAGAAAACCTTGGCAGATCTTTCGGTCATTGGAACGGTTGACCGACGGGGCGGATCAGGAACAGGTGAACGCGATGGCTGCGAAGGGCTATCACGAGGCGTTCCAAGCGGTCACGGCGAGCCTGCGGGAAATCCTCGGCGGCCGGCCTGCGCCCGCGGTCGTCAATCGCGGTCTGCCGAACTGGTATCGGGCGTTGTTCAGTCCCTCGGTGCAATCCGGACTCCTGCCCGCCCATGCGCTCGCAGGCTACCGCAACCGGCCGGTCTTCATCCGCGGTTCCGAACATGTGCCACCGCCGCACGAAGCCTTGCCGGAACTCCTGGATACGCTCTTCGAACTGCTGACGGCGGAGCCTTCCGCCGGCGTGCAGGCGGTGCTTGGCCATTTTCTCTTCGTTTACATTCATCTTTATTCCGACGGCAACGGCCGGATCGGCCGTTTCATCCTTAACACCATGCTCGCCTCCGGCGGCTATCCCTGGGCGGTGATCCGCGTGGAACAGCGTCGCGCTTATATGCGGGCCTTGGAGAACGCCGCCATGCGGCACGACATCGGCGATTTCACGCGCTTCGTCGCCGCGGAAATGATCGCTGCGGCGGAACTGAAGGGCCCGATGGGTTGAGGCGAAGCCGCTGTGGCGGGCGATTTCAGCTCCGCGTTTGCAGCCGTCCGTCCAGCGGACGTCGGCCTGGCTCCTCCAGGTTCAGCGATTGAGTTTTGGCGTGCGCAAATCGTCCGGGCGTCCACTTTGGGCTTTTCACGTCCCATGCTTGTATTCATTCGCCGCCGCATCGTTATTCCTGCCCTGGCGCTCGCCGCCGTCGGTGCTTTCGCGGCACCTCGTGCCGGGCACGTCTTCATCATCAGTATCGACGGCGGGAAACCCGCCGTGATGCAGAATAGCGTGATGCCGACCCTGCAGGAGTTGGTCCGGGAGGGAGCGCACTCTTGGGCGGCCCAAACGATTTTTCCGAGCATCACGCTGCCGTCCCATGCCTCGATGCTGACCGGCGTGGGCCCGGATAAACACCAGATCTCCTGGAACAACTGGCTCCCCGGCGCCGGCTTCGTGAAGGTTCCGACCGTCTTCTCCGAGGCCAAGAAGGGCGGCGCGGCCACGGCCATGTTTGTCGGCAAGGAAAAGATGCGGCACCTTAGCCTGCCCGGAACCGTGGATGAATTCTCGTATGCCGCCGGCAAGCAGGAGGAGATAATCAAAGAAGCAGGAACCACCAAGAAAGACGGCAAGGCCAAGGTGGTCAAAGAGGGCACCGTCAAGGCCGCCGTGGTCGCCGCGGAAGCCGCGGCCTACATCGTGGCCAGGAAGCCACAGCTCTGCTTCATCCACTTCCCGGATCCGGACTCCGTCGGGCACAAACTTGGCTGGGGATCCCCGGAGCAGATGGAGGCGTTCGCCGTTGCGGATTCCGCGCTCGCGGTCGTCAAGGCGGCGATTGAAAAGGCCGGCATCGCGGCCAAGAGCGTGGTGATCATCAGTGCCGATCACGGGGGCCGCGACAAGACCCACGGATCGAATTCGCCGGAAGACATGACCATCCCGTGGATCGTGTGGGGCAAAGGCGTGAAGCGAGGATTCACGATTACCGCGCCGGTGACGACTTACGACACCGCGGCCACAGCCTTGTGGCTGTTGGATCGCCCGATCCCGGAAAGCTTCGACGGCAAA
Source organism: Opitutaceae bacterium (assembly GCA_044344465.1). GTDB lineage: Bacteria > Verrucomicrobiota > Verrucomicrobiia > Opitutales > Opitutaceae > ER46. The sequence continues at coordinate 1,696 of JBIJCX010000304.1, read as the reverse complement.
CCCGTGGTCAGTGCGTTCGAGCTCCGGTAGCCCCCGCTTTCTTCTGGCCCGGAATTCCCTTTAGAAACGCGCTGTTTCTGGGCGTGGTTCTCACGCACGGATTCGCCCGGTTGTTCACTCGTAACTAGACCCGGAGGCCAGCTGGCCGCAGCCGGCGGCGATGTCGATGCCGCGGCGCTGCCGGACGGTGCTCGGCAGGGCGAACTCGTCGGCGAGAATCTTTTGAAACCGCCGGGCGGCGTCGCTGTGCGTCGGTCGGCCGCCGTAGCCCGTCGTCGGATTAAGTGGGATGAGGTTTACCTGCGCCCGGAGCCCCCGCAAAAGCCGTCCGACCGAGCGCGCATGCTCCGGCGTGTCGTTCTTTCCCTCGATCAGCGTCCACTCATAGAAGATGCGCCGGCCGGTCTGCTCGCTGTACGTGCGGCAGGCGGCCATGAGTTCGTCGAGCGGCCATTTCTTCGCGACCGGAATCAGGGCGGCGCGCTCCGCCTGCGTGGCGGCGTGCAGCGAAACCGCCAGGTGCAGCGATGGTTTCTCGGCCGCGAGCCGCAGGATGCCGGGCACCACGCCGACCGTGCTCAGGGTGATCCGCTCGCCGCCAAGGGCGAGGCCGTTGGGGTCGCGCAGGATGTCGATCGCGTGCATCACCGCCTCGTAGTTGTGCAACGGCTCCCCCATGCCCATCAGCACCACATTCCGCAACCGGGGCGCGGCCGGCCGGGCCGGACGCGCCGGCGACCGAGCAGGCTTCGTTGCAGGTGCGGATGCCGATCGGGCTCCATGCGTTGCAGGCTCGATCGCTGACCGGGCAACCCGGCCAACGGCCGGGTCTACAGCCGGACCGATCTCGCGCAGGGCGCGGGCGACGTGGACGGCCTGGGCGACGATTTCGCCCGGCGTGAGGTGCCGGGTGTAGCCCATCTGTCCGGTGGCGCAAAACACGCAGCCCATCGCGCAACCAACCTGGCTCGAGATGCACGCGGTCACGCGGCCGGTGAAGCGCATGAGGACGGTCTCGATCTTCTCGTGGTCCGCCAGGGTGAGCAGATATTTCCGCGTGAATCCATCGGCGGAGTCGGTTTCGAGCGCGACCGGCAGTGAGCCGATTCTTGTCCCCGCCATCAGGCGCGTGCGTACCCTGGCCGGCAGCTCCGGCATCGCGTCAAGCGAATCGGCGAGCTCGATATAGAGGTAGTTCCACAACCGGGCCGCGTGCACGGGCGAGAACTCCCAGCGCCCGAACAGCGCCAGCAGCTCCGCGCGGGTGAGGTCGTAGAGGTTGAGGGGAGTCACGCTTTTCACGAGGCCAGCAGCGTGTTCAGCCTTATCCAAGTGGATTCTGCACTGCGCTGCCAATGAACTCCCGTGTTTGTCATTCTGACCCGGAGCCGGAGCGGAGGGGAAGAATCCAGCAGGATTCTCGCATGCGGCCGTCGTGCTGGATCCTTCGCTGCGCTCTCAGGATGACAGGAAAAAATGAGTTCATAAAGGGTACCACCCAACGGCTCGGCGTTGGTTTTTGGTCTCAAAGTGACCGGGAAAACCAATTTTGAAAACCCGGCCCAACGTGAGGCCCGCCCACCCAAGGGGATTCCTCGCGCGGCAAGAATCTGAGCTGCACCCCTGCGCGTGAGCGCAACCTCTGCGGATCATGGAGGGGCGCGCTCCCGCGCGGCCGCAGCCGGGGCGGCGGCCG
>JBIJCX010000641.1:0-2889 GCA_044344465.1 Opitutaceae bacterium | reverse complement strand
CAGGCCGTGCAGGGTGAGAAAGATGCCGAGGTCCGCCTTGGTGATGCCGAGGTCGGCCTGCATCGCGGGCATGGCGAAACTCAGGTTCTTGCGCACGAAGTAAAACGCCGCGTAACCGAACATCGTCGCGACCAGCGTCCGGATTTGCCAGGTGCGGAACCGGGCCGCGATCTCCTTCGAGTCGCCGGCGGGTGGCGGGGTGGGGTGGGTGGCGGCGGCGCGGCTCATGAAGTTGATTGGGCGGACTGGAGTTGGGATCAGAGTGGCCAGGGGCCGCCGAGCCCGAACAACGCGTCGAGACGATCGTCGAGCAGGCCGGTGCGGACGGCGAGGTCGAGCACGGTGAAACGGCGGCGCAGATGGTAAGCCCGCCCGAAGGCGTCGCGCAGGCGGTCACGCGTGATGCCAATCTGTTCGGGCTCGCTCGGCGCTCCGACCCGATCGAGGCGGCGCTTCACCTCGGCGGCCGGCAGCAACTGGGCGCGCAACCGCTCGCGCGTCGCGGGCCACACGTCCTGCAGCCGCCGTAATTGAATGAGCAATACGGCGGGGTCGATCTGTTTGGCGCGGGTTTCCGCGACGGCCGTCTCGACAAAACCGGTGCCCGCAAAACGCGCGCGCACGCCGGCCTCGACGGTCTCCGCCGTGGGCCACTGGGCGGCGCAGGCCTCGGGATCGAGCGAGACGAAATCATGCGCGAGCAGTTGTTCGTAGAGCCGCGTGACCGCGAGGGTGGCGATCCCGACCTTGAAACCGTGCGACGGGGCGGCGCCACCGTGCGTGTGGTGCTCCATGTCCCACAAGTGGCTGAACTGGTGTTCCGCCCCCGATGCCGGCCGGCTCGATTGCGACCATTGCATCGCGAAGCCGCCCAGCATCAATCCCTCGACGAGCGGGGCGATCGCGGACGTGCGGCCCACCCGGGCGCCCGCCGGGTCCGCCAGCGCGTCGCGCAGGCCGCCCTGCACGATCGCCCACGCCCGCGGATCGATCGGCTCGATGCCGAGTGCGTCGGCGAGAATCCAATCCGCCCCGGCCGGAATCTTGGCGAGCAGATCGGCATAGCCCGAGGCGGTCATCTCGGGCGGGGCGCGACCGATGATGTCGAGGTCGGCCACGACGGCGCGGGGCGCCGGGCAGTTAAAGGTCTGCTTTGCGCCCTCAAAGGTAATCGAGGCGCCAAAGGCGGTGTAGCCATCCATCGAGGCGGCGGTGGCCACGCACAGGTAGGACGGGCGGCCCGCGCGGTGGGCCGCAAGCTTCACCAGGTCGTTGATCGTGCCGGAGCCGACGGCGATCGGGATGGCAGCGTGCGCGCGGAGCGCGGATTCGAGCCGGGCGACGAAGCCGAACTCGGCGTACAGGGTTGGGTCGTCAAAGACGAATGGCTCGACCGTGGCGATTCCCGCAGTGCGCAAGGCCTCCCCGACCGCGTGTCCGGCCACGCGCAGGGTGTTCGGGTCCGCGATCACCGCTGCCTTGCACCCTGGAAAATGGCCGGCGAACACCCGTGCGGTCTCGTGCACCGCGCCGGGGCCGATGACGAGTGCGCGGGTCTCCCGGGCAGAGGCGAGCGCCTCGGCGAGGGAAAGTTTGGCCGGAGCGGCGGCCAACGTGGCGCGGGCGGCGGCGTTCATGCCCGTGGCAGGTTTGCCGGCTTCATTTCCGGCCCTTTTTCCGGCCGGCGGGGGCGGGCGCGGCAGACGGGGCGGCGAGAAGCGCCGTTGCCCCGGCCTCGTCGATGATGAGCCCCTTGATGAGGTGACCGCGGATGGCGGCCTCGATGGCCGCGGTGCGATCGCTGCCGGAGACGATGGCGATCACCATCGGGATTCTGCGCAGCTGGGCGAGCTGCACACTGATGACGCGGTCGCGCCAGGCGGTCGCGCACTCGTTGCCGCGGGCATCGAAGAATCGCCCGCACACTTCGCCCACGACGCCGTCGTTCTGCAACTCCCGGATCATCGCCCCATCGAGCGTGCCGCGCTCGACAAAGACGGAATTCGCCAGCGTCCCCAGCCCGACGAGCGCCACGCGGGCGCGGTCGAGGTTCGTGCGGACGCTGCGCACCTGCTCGAGCTCGAGCAGGGCATCGCGCGTCCGTTTTTCGGGAATGAACGCCGGGGTGTTGAGGGAGAGAAAGACGCCTCCGAGCCGCCGCACCATCACGCGGCCGATCTCCTGCGCATCGAAGACGCTGACGTTGGAATCAACACTGCCCATCGCCTGCACGACGGTCAGCGCCTTCGCGCCTGACTCCGGCAAATGCTGCACTAATTCGTGAATCGTCCGGCCGCCCGCGAGCGCCACGACATCGTGGGGTTGGAGAATGCCGTTCACGATGGCGGCCCCGAAATGCCCCACGGTCCGACGGAGATCCGCGACTTCGACGCGGCCATGGCCCTTGAGGACCGCGACGAGCGAGAGTCCAAAGCGGGCCTGGATCCGCTCCTCGAGTTCGCGCCGGCGCGGCTCGTAATCGGCCACGGAAATCCGGACAATCCCGCGTTCGCGGGCGAGCGCGAGCAACCGCGAGACCTTGGCCTGGGAAACCTTGGCGAAGCGGGCGACCTCGCTCTGGCCCAGCCCGTCCAAGTAGTAGAGCCGGGCCACCAGCCGCAGTTGCTCATCGTCCGCATGCTCCGGCGGCATTCGGGCCGCCCGCGGCTGCTCGTCCGGGTGGCCCGCATCGGCGGTCGGAGGGGAATCCGCCCGACCGCCCGCGGCAGCGGGCCGGGTCCGGGGCAAGGGAGCGAGTCTGGACATGCCGCACGGGACTTTTCCGGACGTAGAATGTCAATTCGGAATAAATATGCACGCACGGCTCAAGCCCCCGTGCGCGGCTATTCATGGGGTCTTTAGATTTTGCTCATTCGACGGAGGGCCGAG
>JBIJCX010000640.1:0-2894 GCA_044344465.1 Opitutaceae bacterium | reverse complement strand
ACGCCATCATCACGCCGCGCAAGACGCTGACGATGGAGCTGCAGAGCAACGAGTGCACGGCGTGGGTCTCGGAGCGCCTGATCAAGGAAAAAACCGACATCGACCTCATCGCCGAGTTCGCGCCCCAGCCGCTGTGCGACGTGGCGGCCATCAACCGCCAGGCCGACGCCCACGGCGACAGCGCCTTGATCCGCGGCAACATCAACTGCTTCGACCTCTACGGCCAGCCCGGGTGCTGGCAGGATGCCTGCGTGCTCCACGGCGTCCAGGAGATGATCCTGGAGACCTACGACGACCCGGCTTGGGTGCGCACGTTCCTCGGCATCCTGCGCGACCGCAAGGTGCGCTTCGCCGACTCCCTGAGGGGCGCGCGCTACGACCTCATCGAACACGGCGGTGGCGACGCCTCCTCGACCGTCATCTCGCCGCGGATCTTCGACGAGTTTGTCGCGCCCTACGACCGCGAGGTCATCGCCCGCGCCCGCGCGGCCGGCCAGCGCGTGGTTTACCACACCTGCGGCGGCATGATGCCGATCCTGGAGCGGCTCGTCGGGCTCGGCGCCAACGCGCTCGAGACTTTCACGCCGCGCGCGATGGGCGGCGACATCAACCTCGCCGAGGCGAAGCGCCGCATCGGCGACAAAGTCTGCATGATCGGCGGCTTCGACCAGAACCGCTTCTTCACCACCGCCACGCCGGAGGAGACGCGCGCCGAGGTCCGCCGCTGCTTCGCCGAGGCCGGCGCGGGCGGCGGGTTCATCCTCAGCCCCTCGGACCACTTCTTCGCGGCGAAACCCGAACTCCTGCACGCCTTCGCCGACGAGGCCCGCCGCTGCACCTATTGAGCCACCCCACCCCGCTCCGATTTCCATTCGTCTCATGACTCCCCTCGAACGTTTCCATGCCTGCATGCACTGCCAGCCGGTCGACCGCGTGCCCAACCACGAGGTGGGCGTGTGGGTGCAGACCAGGCACCGCTGGCGCGACGAGGGCCTGCCGGCCGACGACCTGCACTGGGACTGGTTCGTGGGCGAAGCCCGCTGGGATCTCGACCCGCGCGAGTATATCGACGTGCGCTTCGACATGATCCCGCCGTACGAGGAAAAGACCATCCGGCGCGAGGGGGAGACGGAGATCATCCAGCGGCCCAACGGCGTGATTTCCCGCGCGCTGATCACGGGCGCCGCCGGGGGCATGCGCGCCAGCATGGACGAGTATATCAGTTTTCCGGTGACAACGCGCCAGGACTTCCTGGACCTCAAGCACCGCTACCGCCCCTCGACGCCCAGCCGCTACCCGGCATTCTGGGACGAGATTCAACTCCCGGGCTGGGCGCAACGTCGCCACCCGCTGATCCTCGGCCGGAATTGCAGCACGCTCGGCTACTACTGGCGGGCCCGCGAGTGGATGGGGACGGAGAACCTCAGCTACGCCTGGCACGACGAGCCCGCGCTGATGCACGAGATGATGGAGTTCATCACGGATTTCACCATCGAGACGGCCCGCCCGGTGCTGGAGCGCGGTGTGAGGCCCGACTACGTCTTTCTCAACGAGGACCTGAGCATGAAGAACGGCCCGCTGCTCAGCCCCGCCACCTACCGCACCTTCATCCTGCCGCAGCTGAAGCGGCTCGTCGCGTGGTTCAAGTCCGCCGGCGTGCGCTGGTTCATGGTCGACACGGATGGCAATTGCGAACTGGTCATCCCGCTGTTCCTGGAGGCGGGCGTCGATGGCATCTGGCCGCTCGAACGCGCCTCGGACATGGACCCTTGCGCGATCCGGAGAAAGTTCGGCCGCGAGCTGCGGCTGTGGGGCGGCGTCGACAAGCGCGAGCTCGCCAAGAATCCGGCCGCAATCGACGCGCATCTGCGCACCCTGCAGCCGCTGATCGCCGACGGCGGGTTCATCCCGACGGTCGATCACCTCGTGCCGCCCGATGTGTCGCGGGCAAATTTCGAACACTACATGCGGCGCAAGCACCAGCTCCTGCGCGGCGAACCGTTCTGAAGGGTCGCAGCTGCAACCTGTCGGTGCGTATGATGGAGGCGCGGTGCCCTCTCCGCGAAATCGCCCTGGTCTTCGGGCAACCTACCGACAACCGAACTGAATTCGCTTGGAATCAATTTCCGGATTGGCAGTCTCGCTCCGTCGTTCTCAAACGGGGTTTTCATTTCTAATACCCACTCCGACCGAAAGGCCGCAGGAGGGCGAGCCTCGGAAGTTTGAGAACGCCATTTTTCGCAATGGCAGCTGACACACTGTTGGCACTCTTCTTGGTGCTAACACAGGTCGTGGCTATTATTCGCTTGATCAAGAAGTGAACAGGCTTGGCAGGGCGACCACCGCTTTTCGGCGGTCGCCCTTTTCTGACGATTCAGTATAGCCTCGAGCAATGAGTCTTAAGTTTCTTCTTCCGATCTGGCAGAAAGAAAAGGCAGCTGGGGTCGAGGCCTACGAGTTCGCGAACCAGCTCGCCGAAGAAATCTGGTGCGATTTTGTGAAGGGGCAGCGGTCGAAATTGGAAGGCGACGCTCTTGCTTTAAGCGTCGGGAGCAGCAGCTGGTCGCCCAACCGCGAAATTGCTGTCTGTTGCTGAAACGCGCTGGACTACGGAGTTCGGAATGGGGGCTGCCTGTTACATGTTAGCGACCACCCGTGCTGAGGCGCTACCTTTCAGCTGGCGGGTGCGGCGGGATGGTCAGTTTGTAACATGTAACCCCGAGAGTTCTGTGTCGCCGTAGCGCGACACAGGACTCCTGTTGAACAAGCCCGTCCAAATTGAAAATCAGACACTGAAATCGCGTGGCACGGCCGATGCTCAGTACTGCGCTTTGTATTCGGCTTAGGGAGGCAACACGTTAGGCTGCCGTCTCGATTTGCGAGAAAAGCCCACT
>JBIJCX010000639.1:0-2897 GCA_044344465.1 Opitutaceae bacterium | reverse complement strand
ATGCGGGGCGCGCCCACCCTGCGCGCGACGCTGTCTCCGCGATCGGAGTGTACGGCAGCAATCGGGCACAATGTCCCGATGGTCCTCACTCACGATCGATATTTTGAAATCGTAAGCGCGAACATCGATCCGGTTGGCTCGACGCCGACCCGATCCCTTTCTGCGCAACATATGCGCGACTAAGTGCAATCGGCGCACAGCCAGTCACGCTGGAGCGACGTATGGTTCCGCCGGTCAATCAGGGTCCACTTCAGGGAAGCTTTCCCGCTCTGGTTGAATTACCCCAAAAGCATAATTAATCATGATCTCCTGTATTGGCCGTACCAAGAACCCACTCATCTTTGGAGGCGCCGCCGCATGGGGTCTCCTGCTCGTTTCGTGCGTCATGACGAGCCACCGATCGGTGACACCGCCGGAAATTGCCGGGGCGAGCTTCGTCGGATCCGCTGCGTGCGCGGAGTGCCACGAGAATGTCACAACCCATTTCTACGATACGACCCATGCCCAGCTGATCGCCACGGGAACCAAGGGCGTCGAGCTCGGTTGCGAAGCCTGCCACGGTCCCGCCTCCCTGCATGTGAAATCCGGCGGCGAGAAAGGCACGAAAAAGCGCGTCAAGGAGGTCGGCGACAACGTCACCATCATCAATAACGCGGTGATGTGTGCGAATTGCCACCAGGACGTGCAGGCTCGATTCAGCATGGCTTCCCACCACCCGCTGAAAGAGGGCGCAGTCGGGTGCACGACCTGCCACGACGCGCACGGCAACAAACAAACCACGCTCACGAGCACCAACACGCTGTGCACCTCGTGCCACCAGTCGGTGCGCGGCCCCCACGTTTTCGAACACGGCCCCGCCGCTGAAAACTGCTCGAACTGCCACAATCCGCACGGTTCGCCGAACCGGAAGATGCTCACGATGAGTCAGCCTATGCTCTGCCTCCAGTGCCATACGATCGCCAACAACCGGCATGGCCAGAGCGGCGCCACCACGAACGGGCAGTTGATTTCGGCGGCCGTCCTCCGCGACTGCAGCAGCTGCCACAGCCAGATTCACGGCAGCAGCCACGATCAACACCTGCGCTACTAATTCAAATACCCTGAACGTAAATGAAAACCAAGATTCTCCTCTCTTTCGTCCTGGCTGGCGGCGCAGTTTTCCCCCTCATCCCAATCAACGCGGCCGAAGGCAGCAGCAGCGACGCGGGCCTCACCGGCGAGATCGTGCCAAAGATCTACTTCTTCGATCATTTCGACGGCGTGGGGGCGGACCGGACCAGCTACCTCGAACGTTATCGCGCCCAAAAGGGATGGTCCGGCGACAGTCGGTCCGGTCTGTATATGGACATGGATCTCAGACTGGACTACAAATACGGGAAAGATGGCCACCTCACCCTGAACCGCTGGGGCGAAGGCCAGTATCGCCAAGGGGGCCGGGCCCAGTGGGATACGGAACGGCTTCAACTTTCCGCTGATTATAATTTCTTCCGGCGATCCACGGGCGGCATCGATTTTCTTTTCTCGCCGAACCAGGTGGCGGGCGGCATCGATCCCTCCTATTACCCGGCTGGTTCGACGAATTCGAATTCCGGCTACGTGGCGCAGTTCAACGACGATTCGAGCCGCTCGCTCTACCAGGTCAGCCGGTTCGCCTATGGCCTGGGTTTCATGATCAAGCCCGGCGTGCTCGGAGCAAAAACGACCATCGCAATCAACTACCACGGTTACCTCCGTTATGGCCAACGGCGCCTGAGCTACGCGCTCGGCGGCAGCGACGTGCAAAAGGCCCCGATCCCGCCCCTCACCAACTTCGTGCTCCAGCGTTGGCGCGGAGTCGCGCAAAACGTCGACGAAAACATGAACCGCCTGAGTTGGAACCTCACCGCCTCGCCCAAGGATATTGTAAACCTTGCCTACACGGGCGCAGTGGAGGGTTTCGACAACCGCGCCCGCGATCTCACCCAACGCGACATTCCGCTGGCGGCGCCCTTCTTCTATAATCCCACCGCTGACCAGACGCGACCTTTGGGCTTCAGCCCGGACTCGACGCTGGTCAGCCACGCGCTCCGGCTGAACAAGGCCATGGGCAGCACCAATCTCGCCGCCGGCTATAACCGGTCGACGTTGAAGCAGGACTCGTTCACGCAGCCGCAGATCCGTCTGGGTTACAACACCGGCCGGGTCAGCACGGAAAACGCATTCGTCAATTTCGCCTCCAATGTGAACCCGATGACCTGCCTCCAAGGCTTCGTCAACCTGGGCCAGCGTGACAACGAATCGAGCTATCCGGTCGCCGGCCTCATCAACGCGATCGCCACCTCGTCCCAAACCTTGGGCGTGCGGACCAATCGGATCGAGTCTGTCGGTTACGGCCTGGCCGCGGTGATTCGCCCCAAGGGGCTGGGTTCAACCCTCACCGTTGGATGGAAGGCTGAGGACAAGGAGCGCGACCTCACCTACCACGCCACCGAGATCATCCCTTCGGTTTCTCTTTATCGCAGCGACACCGAGACCGACGAGATCTATGCCAAATGGAGTTCCCTGAACATGAAGGGCGTCACGCTCCGGCTGACCTCCTCCTATGCGTGGGCGGACAAGACCGGCCTGGTCACCGAACCTAGCCGGGCATTCGGCCTCAAGGCGGCCGTGAGTTACACCGCGCCAAGCGGTCTGCTTTTTAGCGGCTATTACGGCCTGAAGGACCGCGAGAACGACAACAACACCTGGACGGACAAGGCCGTCGCCGCGCCCGCCACCTACACCCAGGATATCAGCAGCACGGTGCAATCTGCCGGCGCCTCGTTCAACTTTCAACCGGCCAAGGATGTCAACGCCTCCATCGGTCTCGACTGGATGCGCATGGATGCCAGCGTGCTTTACTATGAGAGCAGCCGCCG
>JBIJCX010000303.1:0-10509 GCA_044344465.1 Opitutaceae bacterium | reverse complement strand
CATCCATTGGCGCACTCGCTCCCATCAGACCACGACCGATTTTACCTCGCGCATGGCCGAAGACCACGATCGCCGCGCCGTCTCCGCCCTCATCTCCCGCACCTTCCCTTCGTGAATACGCGCTGAGGTGGACCGGAGCATCCTGTTCCGCTGCGTGCAATTCTTCCGCGCGTTCCCAATTGTCGCCACGTGGCGACAATTGTCCTGGGCTCACTTTCGGGTGCTGATCCCGATCGCCGATCCCAAGCAGCGCCGCGCGCTCGCGACCGAGGCCAACCGGAACGAATGGCCGGTGGCTCGACTGGAGCAGCGCATCCGCGCGCTGGCAGTGGCAAATGAGGCCGATGACGCCGCCGTTGCTATCACCGGAGGCAACGCGAAGCCGCTCACCCCAAAGCGGGGCACGCCCGGGATCTGCCAGGTCATCGCGGCCGGCGACTCCGTGGCCGTGGATCTCGGCTTCGCCACCTACCTCGACCTGCCGGAGGGCGCGGACTTCGCGGCCCGCGCGTTGGTTAAACTCGACGCCGACGGACGCATCACGGCCGCGGCCAACGGCGGCAAGGCTGACCTCTTCACGTACTCGGCCGCGGTACTGAAAGTCGTGGATGGCGACACGCTCTGGGTGAAAGTCTACCTTCGGCCCCGGTATTGGGTGAAACAGAAGCTCCGGCTGCGCGATCTCGACTGTCCCGAGATGGATACGGCCGAGGGCCGGGCGGCGAAGCGCTTCGTCGAGGGCCTCGTCGGTCGCACCACCGGGGTGACCATTTGCACCACCAAGCCCGACAAATATGACCGGTACCTCGCCGATGTTTTCCTCACCCTGGACGACGGCAACACGGTCTACCTCAACAATGCGCTGCTCGAAAACGGCCACGCCATCCGCAAAAAGAGTTATGAGGTATCGGATTGGGGGAGCTGAGCGTTTGCTCTTTCCGGCGCAGTCAGGGGAAAAGCTCCCCCGCCTTCACCCGCGGACTTGCGCGACCAGCCGGTGGACGGTGGCGGCGATTCTATCCTCGACCTCGCCGGACCAACGGAACGCGGGGCGGCCGTATTCGTAGAGGTTGGACCCGCCTTCGTAGCCGCCCTCCTCCCAGACGCGCCGCGAGGGGATGTAGGCAATCATGTCGTCCGCGTAGCCGCAGACCCACGTGCCAGGACCAAACTCCTTTTTGAAGCGCAGCGCGTAGTCCACGACCGTCTCGCCCCCCGTGCCGATGACGAGCATCCCGCCGCCCAACCGCCACGCGTGTACCGGATACGGATACGACGGCGCGAAGCTCTCACCCGCGTCCAGCTTCCCCAGCATCCGCCCGGCCCAGCGCGCCCGGATCGCGTTCTTCTCCTGGCGGGCCACGATCAACTCCTCGCGCGTCACCACGTGCAGATAAGGCAGGTCCACGTGTTCGAATGCCGTCCGCAGACCCGGCGAGACCGGCCGCCGCGCCTGTTGCAGCGCCTCCTCGACCCCGACCGCCAGCAGGTGACCATAACGTTTGCACAACTCGACATTCCGCCGCGGCAGCGGGTTCTGATCGGCACCGCAAGTGTTGACGAACATCGCCAGCGCGCCCGGATGTCTTGCCTCCACTTCCAACTGCGCGAAACCGGGATAGTCGCCGCACCAGGTGGTGAAACTGAGCGTCGTGGGATGACACGCATAGCCAAACAGGATGGCGTCAAGCCGGCCGTCAGCCCGCGTCACCGTCAGCACCGGCACGGCGTGATCGACCGGCCCTTTGAGCGGCGTGCCTTGGGCCAGCAAAGCCGGTATCTCCGCCTCGCGGTTGTTGCGGCGGTTCACGGCAAACGTCGCTCGACCCTCGCCGTGGGCCAGGCTCGCCGGCGCCAGGTTGGCCAGCGCCGCGCCCACCAGGGCGACGAGCCGCGCCTCCATCTGCGCGGTGTATTCATTCACCAACTCCACCTGTCCGGGCTCGACCGGGTAGTAGTCGACGAGATCGTCCCCCAACCGCGGCCCGCAGTGATTGTGCGAAAAAGTCAGCATGACCTGCCGGCGCTCCAGCCCGAATTTCGCGGCCAGTTGCGCGAACACCCGGTCGCTCACGCCCTTGGGCACACCCTGAAAATCGCTCGTGATCAGCACGACCCGCTCCCCCGCGGCATCCTCCAACGCGAGCGCTTTCGCCCACAGCTCGTGGAGCTTCCCCTCGGGCGCACGCTTCGAGCCGTAGCCGGCGAGCCACACGCCCTTCTCCGGCGTGATGACCGCTTTCGCCACGCCCGCCTGCCATTGGGCGGGTTCGCCCCTGCGAGCATCCACTGGTGGCTCGCCCGCCAACACCGACCCGCGGCCCAGCGCCACCGCGGCCGAAGCGGTCGCCGCCGTCAGGGTTGATTGACGCAGGAAATCTCGCCGGGTGGTCTTTCGATTCATGGGGTAGAGATTGGAGGGCGGAAATCTGACGTCCGCATTGACGCTTGCCAGACGATTTCGCGGCGGCGTGCCGCCTTTTGAATCGGCCCTCGCCGCGTGACGGATTGCCTTTCGCCGGGCGATTTGTAAATTTCGTTGATCAAGGACACCGGTGAAAAACGTATTCGCAGTTCTCCTGGCGGGCGGTGAAGGCACGCGGCTGTATCCATTGACCAAGTATCGGGCCAAGCCCGCGGTGACGTTTGGCGGCGTCTACCGGCTGATCGATTTCCCGCTGTCGAATTGCATCAACTCCGGGATCCGCAAGATCGGCGTGCTGATGCAGACCAAGTCCACCTCGCTGAACCGTCACCTGCACCTGGCATGGAACATCTACCGGCCCGAGTTGGGCGAGTACGTCTACTCCATTCATCCGGCCCTCAGCCAGGCGGATGACGTCTTCCACGGCACGGCGGACGCCGTCTTCCAGAACCTCCGCCTGATCGACCGCGACATCTCCGAGGTGCTGATCCTGTCGGCCGACCACATCTACAAAATGGATTACGCCCGCATGGTGCGGCATCACCGCGAAAGTGGCGCCGATGCGACGCTTGCCGTGATCGAGGTGGAGCAGACGCGGGCCCACCGCTTCGGCATCGTGCACACCAATCCCGAGGGACGCATCGTCGACTTCACGGAAAAGCCAAAGAAGCCCGCCGCCACGCCGTTACCGCCCGAGCGGGCGCTGGCCTCGATGGGCGTGTATGTCTTCAACCGCGCGATGCTGATGGACGTGCTCTCGCCGGCGGCGATCGCGGCGGGCAAAGTGGACTTCGGCAAGGACATCCTGCCGAAAATCATCCGCGACCATCGCGTGATGGCCTACGACTTCGTCGACGAGAACAAGAAATTGTCCGTCTATTGGCGGGACGTGGGAACGATCGAGACATTTTACGACGCGAACATGGATCTGGTGGGCGTCGATCCGATCTTCAATCTCTACGACCGGGCCTGGCCGATGCACACCTATCAACCTCAGGATCCCCCGGCGAAGTTTGTTTTCGCCGACGATGGTCCCGGCGGACGCTGCGGCAAGGCGATGGATTCGATCGTGTCGGCCGGCTGCATCGTCAGCGGCGGCCGGGTCAGCCGATCGGTGCTGTCACCCCGGGTCTGCATCCACAGCTGGGCGCAGATCGAAGACTCCGTTCTGATGGACGACGTCAACGTCGGGCGGCATTGCAAGATTCGCCGCACCATTGTGGACAAGGGGGTTTCAATTCCGCCGCGCACCGAGATCGGGTATGATCTGGAGCAGGACCGGAAGCACTTCACCGTGACCGAAACCGGCATCGTGGTCATTTCAAAGTACACGCACCTGCCCAGCGCCACGGGCATCGTCTGTCTTTCACCGGCGAGCCCGGGACCGCCGACCGCGTAAGTCACAAACCGGCGGCCCTGCCCTCTATTGCATCACTACGGTTTCGGCCCTGCGCGTGAGCGCACGGCGATTGGCAATCCCACTACTCAAGCCCTCGTCGTGGTGCTGTTGGACTGGGCGGAGAACGGACCTCCTGGTCCATTCAAAGATTCCCTTCGCCGCGCGATTGGCGGCCTTGAAACGGACCGGGAGGTCCGTTCTCCGGCAATCGTCGAAAAAATGAAGCCGTGGGTATCAGACAGGATTCAACAGAATCCCGCCGCCCACGCCGCGGGCCACAACGGAACGGTTGCTCAGTAATCGCGAAAAGGTCCGCGGGCTTCAGCCGCGTCCATCTCGCACCGCCAGCCGTCCCAGCGCGCCTTCATCTCCGCATAGACTTTCGGCAGCTGGAGCGAAAGGTCGGCCTTTTCACCCGGATCCTTCGTCACATCGAACAGGCCCTTCCCCGTCGGCGATTCGAGCCATTTGTAGGGGCCGATGCGCGCGGCCTTGGAATTGCGGCTGTGCCAGAACATCGCCTGGCGCGGCGACGGCGCCTTGCCCTGCAACACCGGGATCAGGTTGAAACCGTCGAGCACGAGTCCGGCGGGAATTCGCGCCTGGCCGACCGCGGCCAGCGTCGGGAAAACATCCATGATCGAGAGGAACTCATCGGTGGTCCGGCCCGCCGGCAGCACCTCCGGCCAACGGGCGATGAAACTCAACCGGATCCCGCCCTCGCCCATCCGATCGATCTGCGAACCCCCGGCGCTGAACGGCGCGGAGTCGGCCGTGCCGCCGGCGCCATTGTCGGGGAAGAACATGACCAGCGTATCCCGGTCGAGGCCGAGCTCACGCAGCGTTGCCATGATCTCGCCCACGCCGTCGTCCATGCAGCTGATCGTTGCCAGGTATTCGGCGCGTTTGCTCTTCGGCCCAAGCTTCGGGTACCGATCGAGATACTTCTTGGGCGGGTTGATCCCGGTCTTCTCGAGATTGGCGGCGCCGGCGGGCGCGTGGTAGGCGAGGTAGAGGAAAAACGGCTGCCGCTGGTTCGCGCGCACAAAGCGGATCGCCTCGCGCGTAAACAGCTCCTCGGAAAACCCCTCCGGCTTGATCAGGGTGTTGCCCGAAAACGTGGAGGGAATCCCATACCGCTCGCCCGTCCAGTAATCCGTCCCGGTGTTGGCGAAACCGTAGAAGAAATCGAAGCCGCGCTGCAGGGGAAGAAAGCGTTTCGCGCGGCCACTGTCCCACTTGCCGACCACGGCCGTGCGGTAGCCCGCACTTTGCATGAGCTGGCCCAGGGTGACCTCCCGCACGTCGAGCCCCAGCGTCATCTCCGGCGAGTACGCGTACTCCTCCATCGTGTAGCGATGACCATAGCTGACCATTTCATTGCGGATCATCTCGTACAGGCCATTGCGCTGCGGATAGCGCCCGGTGAGGATGCTGCCACGCGACGGGGTGCACGCCGGTGACGTGGCATAGAACGTCGTGGCCTTCACACCCTCCGCAGCCAGGCGATCCAAATTTGGCGTGAGTGCGTCCGGACTCCCGAAGCAGCCCAGATCCCGGAACCCCTGGTTGTCACTGACAATCACGATCACGTTGGGGCGGCGGGCGGCGGTATCGACCGTCGCCGCTAGAGCGACCGAGACAAACACCGGGGCGAACATAAGCCCGAGGGGAAAGAGCCGCATGATTTTCATTCGCGAGGGCCTCGAATCCGCGGAGCTTGCTTCGGCGCCGCGGCGAAGTCGAGGCGCGGTTGATTCTCCGTGGCGCGCCTTGGCGACCGTCTCCGGTCCTGGCTCCACCCATGACGCCGCGACGCTTCCCTGCCAACGGCCGATCCTGCTTGTCATCCATTAGATGACAAACGTTTGGCTGTTTTCGAGATTGCACTGGCCAACTTTGCCCCGTGACTCTCTCCGCCTTTCCCGTCCGTCCCCCCCGCCCCTCATGAATACTCCTTCCCCGCTCCCGGCCGGCAGCCTGCCGTCCACCCGCCGCGCTTTTCTCAAGCAATCCGTCGTTGCCGGCGCCGTGCTCGGATTTCCCGCCGTCACGCGCGCGGCCAGTCCGAACAGCAAGGTCCAGGTCGCCGCCGTCGGCGTCAATGGCATGGGCTTTAGCGATCTGCACAGCATTTCCTCCCATGCCCGGGCGCAGTACGTCGGCCTGTGCGACATCGACACCACCCGTTTTGACAAAGCGGATACAGCGGTGCCCGGCGTGCCCCATTTCCGGGACTTCCGGCAGATGCTGGAGCAACTCGGCGACAAGGTCGACGCCATCAATGTCGCCATCCCCGACCACATGCACGCGATGGTCGCGATCGAGGCGATGAAACGCGGGAAGCACGTCTATTGCCAGAAGCCGCTGGCGCACACCGTGTGGGAGGCGCGCCAGATGCAGTTGTGGGCGGCGAAGAAAAACGTCGTGACGCAGATGGGCAATCAGATCCACTCCGCCCTCGAGTACCGGCTCGGCACGCGTTTGCTCAAGGAAGGGGCCATCGGCAAAATCAAGGAAGTCCATTCCTGGGTGGGGGTCACGGGCAATGAGCGCACCCGCCTGCTGGAGCCGCCCGCCCCGGGTGCCGTGCCGGCCCACGTGGATTGGAACCTATGGATTGGCTGCGCGGCCATGCGCGATTATGCGCCCGGCGTCTATCACCCCTTTGCCTGGCGCGACTGGCAGGATTTTGGCGGCGGCGCCATGGGCGACTTCGGATGCCACATCCTCGATCCCGTCTTCACCGCCCTGGGCTTGAAGGCGCCGATCTCCGTCGTGGCCGACAACAGCGGCGTCAACCGCCACATCTGGCCCACGTCGGAAACCGTGCGCTACGTTTTTCCCGGCAACGACCTCACGGCTGAAAGGACCCTGAAGGTGACGTGGACCGATGGCGGGCTGCGGCCAAGCCGGAAACTGGCGAAGATGCCGGCCGATCTCGATCTGCCCGGCAGCGGATCGCTGTTCATCGGCGAACTGGGCAACCTCGTGTTGCCCCACGTCGGCGGGCCGCGGATGTATCCGTTGGAAAAATTCCAGGGCTTCGCCTATCCGAAGGACATCCAGAAACTCAATCACTGGCATCGCTGGATCGACGCCATCCTCGCCGGCACCAAAACCAGTGACGGCTTTGACTACGCCGGTCCGCTCACGGAGACAGTGCAACTGGGCAACGTGGCCACGCGCGTCGTCGACCGTTCGAACATCGCGCGCGGCATGCGCAACCTCGAACCCAAGGAAATCAACGCCCTGCAGTGGGACGCCGAGAACCTGCGTATTACCAACAACGCCGCGGCGAATGCGCTCCTGACGAAGACCTATCGCAAAGGCTGGCAGGTGACGCCGGCGTAGAGCGGCGCCGTCCACGGCGTCAGATTATCTTCCGCCGGCAACGGAGGGCCGAGCTCCGCCGAGGCCGAAGTTCCACCGCCCCACGGCGGCCTCGACGGAGCTCGCCCCTCCGCAATTGGACAAGATTGTGGCATTGTTGGTGCTGCCCTCTTTCACTCCTCCACTTAATCACCCGCCCTCACCGTGAAAGATCACTCCCTCACCTCAATTACCCTTGGTCTGGCGGCGGCGTTCATCCTGGCGACCGCCGCTCCGGTCCAAGCCGCCGCGCCGAAGACCCCGGTCTTCAAGGCCGGCGCCGCGACCAGCAACATCACCCCGCCGCTCGGCCTGGGCATTGTCGGCGGCTTCACCACGCCGCCCTCCACCCACGTGCACGACGAGTTGCACGTCCGCTGCCTCGCGCTCGATGACGGCACCACGCGGCTCGCGTTCGCCGTGGTGGACAGCGTGTCCGTCAATCGTGAGGTGTTCGACGAAGCCAGGCGGCTCGTCACCGCGGCCACCGGTTTGCCGGCAGGCCAGATGATGATGTCGGCCACGCACACCCATTCCGCCGTGAGCGCACGCGGCAAGAGCCCGCTGGTCTTCGGCCAGCCGCTGGACGAGTACCAGACGTTTCTCGCGCACCGCATTGCCGACGGCATCCGTCGCGCGATCAACAACCTCGAGCCCGCCCGCATCGGCTGGGGCGCGGGCCAGATGCCCCAACACCTCTTCAACCGCCGCTGGCTGCTCAAGGATGGCAAGACCGCCATCAATCCGTTCGGCGAACAGGATCGCGCGGTGATGAATCCAGGCGCCCGCCCGGACAAGCTGAAGCCCGCCGGCCCGATCAATCCCGAGGTGTACTTCTTTTCCGTCCAATCCACCAGCGGTCGGCCGATCGCGCTGCTCACCAACTACTGGCTCCACTACGTGGGCGGCGTGGGCCCGGGCGACATCTCGGCCGATTATTTCGCCGCGTTTGCCGATCGCATCCAGCAACTGCTCGGCGCCGACCGGCAGGATCCGCCGTTCGTCGGCATCCTCGCCAACGGGCCGTGCGGCGATGTCAACAATGTCAACTTCTCGCCCGACGCCCCACCTTCGCCCAAGTACGCCCGCTACGAGAAGATCCGCCTCGTCGCCAACGATCTCGCACAGGAGGTGCTGCGCGTGCACCGCACCGTGCAGCACCGCGACTGGGTGGAGTTGAAGGCCGCGAAAACGGAGCTCGAATTGAAGATGCGCCACCCCACGCCCGAGATGGTGGCGCGCGCCCGCCAGATCCTCGCCCGGCCTGCGACCACCTCGCCGGCCCACCGCCTCGAGACCGCCTACGCCGAACGCACGCTGCTGGCGAAGGACTGGCCGGAAAAAGTCAGCATCGTGCTCCAAGCCTTCCGCATTGGCGGACTGGGCATCGCGGCGATCCCGTTCGAGACGTTCACCGCGACCGGCCTGGAAATCAAAGCGAAGAGCCCGTTCAAGGACACCTTCACGATCGAACTCGCCAACGGCGGCTACGGTTACCTGCCCACCCCGGAGCAACACGAGCTCGGCGGCTACGAAACCTGGCTCGGCACCAACCGCGTCGAGAAGGACGCCTCGAACAAGATCGTCGCCACGATTATGGAGCTCTTCGCGCAGGTGAAGTGACGGGTCTGGCACGAGCGCCAGGGTCAATCGAGGAGTACGATGCGTCAGCCCGCCGTCGGGCTTTCTCCCTTTCAACTTATGTCACCTGAAATCCTCCCCTCTCCGCTGCTTCCGGCCGCTGGGTCTGCGTCCGGCCACGGGTACGAAATTGGGCTCAATCCCCGTTGTGGCCCACCGCGTGAGCGGCGGGATTGCCGGAAGTCCCCGCGCTCACGCGCAGGGCTACAAGAATCGTCGTTTCTTCCCGCCTGGCGCGCCCGAGTTGCCTTCATCGCCGGCTTGTTCCTGACGACAATCTCCGCGGCGGCCGAGGCCCAACCAACTGCCCCGGCCGAACGCTGGCTCCACCCGGTCGCCAAGCCGCAACCGTTGCAGTTGCCGGGCGTTTTCGATCAGCAGACCATCGTCACTCTCGCCGATGGCCGGCTCCTGACGATCCACCCCAAGGGCAACGCCCTCGTCACCAGCTCCGACGCCGGCCAGACTTGGTCCGAGCCGCGGCCAATCCGCACCGAGACGGCGCCCGTCATGCCGACCCGGGGGCCCCTGATCCGCACCCGCAACGGGGCGTTGATCCTGCTCTTCCAGAACATGGCCGGTCTCAACGAGCGCTGGGACGAAGCCAAGCGCGACTGGACTCCGGTCTTCCGCAGCGATCTCTGGGTAACCCGGAGCCGGGACGAGGGCACGACGTGGGACGAACCGCAGCGACCGTTCGCCGGCGTCTACGGCACGATCGTGAGCTCGATCCAAACCCGCAGCGGCCATGTGGTCGTGCCGATCCAGATTGCACTGTCAGAACCGGGGCGATGGGGCATGTACGTGTTCGTGTCCGCGGACGACGGCCGAACCTGGTCGCGGAGCAACCTCATCGACCTGGGCGGAAACGGCCACCACGACGGCGCCATCGAAGCCACGGTGACCGAGCTGTCGGACACCCGGCTGATGATGTTGATTCGAACCGGCCTCGAACGCTTCTGGGAGGCGTATTCCGACGATCACGGTTTCAACTGGCGGGAAGTGCGCCCGAGCCAGCTCGACGCGGCCGCAGCACCCGGCTATATGCAACGTCTGGCGAGCGGCCGGCTCGTGCTGGTCTGGAGCCGGCTGAGCCGCGAAGGCGCCGCTCCTTCACCGAAGTCGGAATCCTCGGCGGCCTACTTCCACGGGGTTCGAAGCCAACGTTCGGAACTCTCGCTGTCGTATTCCGACGACGATGCGAAGACGTGGGCGCCGCCCGTGGTGATCGCGCGGCAGGCCAAGGGCTCGCTGAGCTACCCCTTCATCCTCGAGCGCAGCCCCGGTGAACTCTGGATCTGGACGCGGTATGGTTCGATGCCGCCGCTGTGCGTCAGCCTCAAGGAACAGGACGTAGTGGACCGGCTGAGACGCGCGCCGTAATCGAAACGGTGCCGCTTCCGCCCCGCTAATGTCGGGGCCATACTCCAGTGCACGGACCTGGAGGTCCGTTCTCCGCCGAGTCCAACTCCATCTGGACCGCGGATAACCCGGATGTTTCCCAACGCGGCAACCGCAACCGAAGGCTGGTGATCGCTTGGGGTAGCGCGGTGCTTCAGCCCTGCACTTATCCCACGTCGCGCGGGCGACGAGAGTGGTCTGGGAGAGGGCAACCGGGGTGGAGGCGCCAGCCGAGCACCATGTCCAGCAGGCGTCGCAGGCCATCGGATAC
>JBIJCX010000301.1:0-10510 GCA_044344465.1 Opitutaceae bacterium | reverse complement strand
CTCGACGTGCAGCTTGATCTCCAAGGGGCCGGGTGGGACGGGCAACTACCGCACCTTCGCCTGCAGGGGCGCCGCGCCGGCCGCGGCGATGGTGACGCCGCGCGCGCTCCAGGCGTCGGGGCGGTCGCGGCCGACCTTCACGGTGTATTTGCCGGGCGCGTACACGGGCGGAAGGAAGGACGAGCCCTGGATGCGGCGGGTGTAGAGAATGTCACCATTGGATTCGTTTACGACCTGGACGACGGGATCCGACGCGCCTGCAACCACGACCTTGGGCAGATGACCCGCGACCTTGCGGCCGTCGTTCTCGGAGAAGTGGAACGAGATCGGCCAGCCGGGATATTGCACGGAGTCGCCCCGCGCGAGGTCCGCGTAGCGCGGCCAGCACTCGAACGTCGTGCGGCCGGTCTTCTTGTCGAAACGGATCAGGCCGTAGCCGTCGCCGAGCATCGCCTTCGGATCGCGGCGGTTTTCCGCCATCTTCTGGATCGTGTCGAAGGAGGGGTTCGCGTAGGCGAACATCGTGATCTTGTTGTAGAGCCCGTCGAGGTAGTCGCCGGTCCATGGCAGCGGGCTGCCGGGGATCGGGTTGGCGCCGGGCCGCTGGTCCGCGGGTTCCCACCAGCGGCCGTAATAGCTGTTGATGATCGACGGATTGGTGAAGCCGTAGGGGCCGTCGCGGAACTCGTCGATGCCGTGCTTCACGACAACCGTGAGGTGCTGGTCGCCGCAGAGGTGGCTCGCGAGGGCGCGCCGGATCTCCGCGAGGGCCGCGTTGCGCCCGCTCTGCGGCCAGCCGTTGCAGTCGAGGTCGGCGAGCAGCCGGTTCTCGCGCGAGCCGTGCATGTGCACCGCGCCGCAGAACGCCGTCTGCGAGAGCACGGCCTTCATGCGCGTGCCACGCCAGTCCTGGCCCCAGTCGCGGAGAAACGCGATCTGCCGCTCGCCGAGCAGTTGCAGGCCCGGCAGATCGATCCGCTTCGGGTCGTAACCGAGTTCGCGAATGTGGTCTGGCCGCGGGCCCATCTGCGGGATCTTGCCCTTGGGGCCGCTCTTGAACTTGCGATCCTCGATCACGGCGAAGTCGACGCCGCCGACGCGCAGGCGCGTAAAATAGACGCCGATGTTCTGCGCGATCGGGCGCGGGTCGACCGGGTCGGGCAGGTGGGCGGTCTGGGTGCGGTCGACCATGCGGATGTACTCCGCCGGGTAATAGTAGCCGCCGGAGTCACCCGCGGTGGAGTCGGCCACGATGCCGCCCTCGCCCCAGACGTTGCCCTGGCCGATGTCGTGATCGTCCGGCAGCGCGACGACCGGCCGGTCCTTGATGATCTCGCGGAACTGCTTTCCCCAGAGCAGCCAGGCCGCAGTGTGCTCCATGTGGTCATAGCTCTGGTCGCCGGCGAAAAAGAGGAGGTCGGGGTTCTGCTTTTTAAGCTTGGTGACGAGATCGTCGCGGTCACCGCGGTCGTTGTTTGAATTGCAGGAAAGCGACGCGACGACGATGACGTCCTTGGCGATCGGATCCTTCCGGATCAGCCCTTCGAACATCGCGGCGGCGCCATGGCGGACACGGTAGGGAACGTCTTTGGTGGCGTCCCACCGCTCGAGGCGGAAGAGCGCATTCCAGCCCGGGTAGACCACCGGAGCCTTGGCCACCTCGCGCCACGCTCCGTCCCGCTTCAGTTCCAACCGGACCTCGCGGGCCTCGCCGGCTTTCAACGGGTAAAGCTGCGCCGCCAGTTTCAACACACCGTGGTCGTGCGTGTACAGCGCAAAGCCGACCACTTGATCCCGCGGCACCTTGACCGACTGGCGCAGGAACTCCAGTGCCGCCCCTTGGCGGTTGCCGGCCTTGCCTGCTTTGCCGGCCTTGCCCGTCGCCGCCGGGGCGGGCGCGGCGGACGGCGCATCCCAGATGTCGTCCCGCGCTGCGGTATCCAGCCCAGCCCCACGCTCACCCGGAAAGGGTGCGGGTCCCGCGAGGGCCGCCGTTGCGAGCGCAGAGGCAGCCAGCGCCGCCAGCTTGAAGATTCGAATGGCAACCGTGAGGCACCCGGGTGGAAGGAAGGCAGCGGGCATCATGCCGCATCGGTAGACAGGGCGAACCCCGCTGGCAATCGTAGAGCCGTTGCGGAGACGGGAATTTCGCGGCGTGACGCGGCAAAGGGCGCATCTCAGTTTCTGGCAACGCGAGGAATCCCGTGGGTGGGCGGGCACGTCCCGGTGCCCGCATGTCTGGCACCCACGATTGCGTTTCGAATGCGGGCACGAGGACGTGCCCGCCCACCACTGACACCAGTTGCAAGAAATTGAGATGCGCCCCGCGGCAAACCAATGCCGAAACAGGCCGCGACAATCACGCCCGGTCATGGTTGATTTCGCCTGTAATATCCACCCGGCGCCGGGGTTTCATGTGGTAGAGACTCATCACTCCTCTGGAGTGATCGGTCAAAATCCTTCGCCGATCCCCTGCCAATTTTTCAGGGATTCCAGCGGGACAGTACTGTTCTTCCATCGCCCTATATGCCCGCCCGCCACCAGACTTCCGGTACGTTCAGTTTCCGCTCCGTACGACTCCCGCTCGCGGGGCTATTGCTGATGGCCTTGACCGCCGACCTGCCGGCCAACGGCCTGCCGCTCCCTGCCTTCCAGCTGCCCGACTTTGTCGGCTCCGGCAATTGCGCGCTGTGCCACACCGGGCTCACGGACACGGCCCGGAATGATGTCTCGATCGATACCCATTGGCGCTCGTCGATGATGGCCAACAGCGGCAGGGATCCCCTTTGGCAGGCGAAGGTCGCGTCGGAGATTTTGCGGAATCCCGCGCTCAAGGCCGTCATCGAGGACAAATGCGCCACGTGTCACCTGCCCATGGCGCGGACCGAGGCGGTGGCGCTCGGGTCGCCCGTGGGCATCCACGGGGCCGGCTTTCTGAACCCTGCCAACGGTTACCACGCGGCGGCCGCGGACGGCGTCTCCTGCGCCCTCTGTCATCAGGTGCGGAGCGATGAGCTCGGCCTGGCGGCGTCGTTCAGCGGTCACTACAAAATCGATACCACCACGGAGCCGCCGGCGCGGCTGATCTACGGGCCGTTTCCCAATCCGGTTTCGCCGCAGATGCAGAACAACGTCGGTTTCACTCCCGTGTTGGGCACACATGTGACCAGCTCGGGCCTTTGTGGCACCTGTCACAACTTGCGCACGCCCTTCGTGGACGCGGCGGGTCAGGTGCGGGGCGAGTTTCCCGAGCAGATGATCTACAGCGAGTGGGAGCAGAGCGCCTACAACTCGACCACCCCGCAGGCCCGCTCCTGTCAGGACTGCCACCTGCCCCCGGCGGTGGGCGGCGTGGTCCTGTCCAACCGCGGCGGCCCCGGCTTGAATCTCCCGGCGCGCAGCCCCTTTGGCCGGCACCACTTTGTCGGCGGCAACGCCTTCATGCTCGATCTGCTGGCGGCCAATGTCGTCCCGTTGCAGCTGACGGCTTCGACCGATCAGTTTGCGGCGACCCGCCAGCGCACGCTCGAACAACTCCAGCAACGCACGGCCACCCTCCAGAATACCTCGCTGAGCCTGAGCGCGGACGAACTGGTGGTCGGGTTGCGGACGCAAAACCTGGCCGGCCACAAGCTGCCCGCCGGCATTCCGACGCGCCGGTCCTGGATCCACCTGCAGGTGAAGGACGCGCTCGGCACCGTGTTCTTCTCGTCCGGTGAGCCGCAGGCCGATGGGCGCATCACCGGCAACGACGCCGACTTTTCCGCGGCCGCGTGCGAGCCGCACTACGACCTGATCACCCGGCCGGATCAGGTGCAAATCTACGAGGCGGTGATGGAGGACACCGACGGCGCCGTCACCTACACCCTGTTGCGCGGCGCGCGCTTTCGAAAGGACAACCGGCTTTTGCCCGCCGGCTTCAACAAAGCCACCGCTTCCGCGGACGTCGCTCCCGCCGGCGACGCCGTGGCGGACGGCAATTTTGTGGGCGGTAGCGATGACCTGCTGTATCGCATCAACCGCACGGGCCGCACCGGACCGTTCACCATCACGGCGCGTTTGCTCCATCAGACGGTGTCGTATGCGTTCGCCGCCGACCTGCTTGCGGACGCGCCCGCCGACCCCGTGATTGCCTCCTTCGCGACGCTCTACAACACCGCGACCAAGATCCCGGCTGCCATTGCCGAGCTCAATCTTACCGCCGCGGCGATCCTCCCGGGTGGTGAGACGGGCTCGGTGACCCGGCTCCTCAACATCTCCAGCCGCGCCCGCGTCGGCCCCGGTGATGCCGCGGCGATCGCTGGTTTTGTCATCGCCGGGCAGGCATCGAAACCGGTGCTGATTCGGGCCGTTGGTCCGACGCTGGGGCAGGCTCCGTTCAGCATCCCGGGCACGCTGGCCGATCCACGGCTGGACTTGTATCGCGGCAGTACCGCCATCGCGAGCAACACGGGGATCGCTTCCGGTGGCAACAGCGCCGCCGTGGCCGCGGCGTCCCAGCAGGTCGGCGCGTTTGCCCTGGGCAGTTCCGGCACCGACTCAGGGCTCGTGCTGACGCTCACCCCGGGTGAGTACACGGCGGTCGTGAGCAGCGCGACCACCCGAACGGGGGTCGTGCTGGTGGAAGTCTACGATATGTCCGCGGCGATTGCCGGCGAGAAACTGCGCAACATCTCGACGCGTGCCGTGGCTGGTGGGGCGGAGAACACCCTTATCGCCGGTATCGTGCTGGCTGGGACCAGCCCCCAACGGATGTTATTCCGGGCGGTGGGACCCGGGCTCGCCCCGCTCGGGGTTTCTGGTGTGCTCGCCCAGCCGACGCTCACCGTCTTCAGCGGCAGCCAGGTGGTGGCGACCAACACCAACTGGACGACTTCGCCGGACGCCGCCGCGATTCGGGCGGCGGCCACCAGTGTCAGCGCGTTTGGTCTGGCGAACGGGGATGCCGCGCTGATGGTGTCGCTCGCGCCGGGCAGTTATACGGCGCAGGTGAGCGGGGCGGGCGCCGCCACGGGGGTGGCGCTCATCGAGGTCTACGACTTGCCGTGACCGGCGCGGGGCGCCGCAGTGGGGAGAATCGATCAGCGCGGGTCATAATATCCGGCCTCGTGGCGTTTGCCGACCTCGCTGCAACAGTGAACCGTCGCCCGGGTGCGGCCAATGAGGAGCCGCCACTCACCGCTTCTTTCCCATTCGCAGCAGTCAGTGTAATCTTCACCACGGGCCGGGGTTTGTTCGGGCGATGAACTTGCGTCACCCGTATGCAACGTCCGACTGCAGCGGCTACTTCGCTGGGTGGAGCGGATTGCCTTTCGCCTACTCCGTTTTCGGACCCGTCCGTCCGGACCACCTTCGTCCGGCATGCCGCCGGATGAATCGCCGCCGGGCGCCCTTCGCCATCCTGTTGGCGCTGCTGCTGCTCGCCGGGTCTGCCTGCGCCTGTGAGATCAAGTTCGGCCTCGACGATTCCGCCCAGGGGCCCTACGCCGCCGGCGCCACCGTCATCTTTCGCCTCCGCGTTGATCTGACCCACAACAACTGCCCCGTGGAGATGAAGGACACCAAGATCCAGGGGGTGGGACTGAACATCCTTGGCGCCACGCCCTGGCAGAATACCTCGCCCAACGTCTGGGAACGAAAGATCAAGGTGGCGATCGTTGCTCAGCCTGACGGCAAAGTGACGCTGAGCGCGAAACGCAGTTGCGACAAGGACGGCGGCTGGGGCGCGTACACGATCGTCTCCTCACCGCTGAAACCCTAGCGGCGCGCGCCCTTCCTGCGACGGACTTCCCAATGACAATGCTTAGCCGACTCGCCCGCATCTGCGCCGTTTTACTTCTGGCCCCGCTCGCTCCGCGACCGCCTGCCGCCGCGGCTGAATCCGTCACCGAGCCGGCTTCCGGCGCGACGATCGTCGCTCGCACTCCGGGTCCGGCGGATGAATTCAAGCCGGTGGGCAGCGCGGACGAATTCGGCAGTCTCGAAAGCACCGCTTTGCCGGCCGACAAGCACGACCACGCGGAATTTCGCGGCGAGGCCAAGGCGTTCCGCTGGGTCATCGGCATCCTCTTCGCCACGATCGTCGCCGGACTGCTGGTACGCTTCAGCGTGACGCGGAATCTCCGGGCCGTGTTTCTCACCGTCTCGGTCGCGGTGCTTGGTTTCTACAAGGGCGCCTGCCCGTGTCCGATTCAGAGCCTGCAGTATTCCGTGCTCAACCTCTTCGGCCATACCTACAAATGGCAGACGCTGGTTTACCTCCTGGGGCTGATTCCCATCACCTACGTCTTCGGTCGGGTCTTCTGCGGCTGGATTTGCCACATGGGCGCGGTCCAGGAATTCCTCTTTCTCGGCAGCCGGTTCCGTTTCCTACAGAGCGAGCGGGCGCAGGTGATCATGCGCCGGGTGCGCACCATGGCCCTCGTGGCGTTGGTGGCGCAGGTCGTGATCACCCAGACCAATCTCTATAAGAAGATCGATCCCTTCGCGGTTCTCTATAATTTCAACTCGGCCACGTTGCTCGGCTGGATCCTGGTCGCGGTGCTCGTGGTGGCGTCGGTGCTGCTCCACCGGCCCTTCTGCAAAACGCTTTGTCCGGTCGGCCTGATCCTCGGCTGGGTCAGCAAGATTCCCGGCGCCTCCCTGCTGGGGCCAAGCGGCCAGTGCCTCGGCTGCAGCGTTTGCAACAGCGTCTGCCGGATTAACGCCATCACGCGCGACGACAAACGGAGCATCCTGGAAAACCAGGAGTGCATTCGCTGCGGCGAGTGCCTCGAGCATTGCCGGAAGCGCAGCCTGACGTTCTTCCGCTGCAGCCGCGGACATCCCGGCCGCGTCGAGATGAAGTGCCCGTCCACCCCGCAGACCGCGCCGGTCACGACGGCCAACGACACTACCCCGTCAACTGGCGCCACCCGGCGCACGCCTGCCGATCTCGCACCCCTTCCACGGTAAAACACCGATCCATCGCATCCGTTTGAAAAGACCCTATCATGAAGACTCCTGATCCAGTTCACGAACCCGTATCCGCCCAACCGTGCATCACGGTTCCTATCCTGCGGAGGCACCTCCCGGAGTGGGGCGCAGTCGCCGGCCTTGCCTTGACGTTCGCACCGTGGGTCGCCGCCCAACCCGACTGTCGCAGCGTGCTGGGTGCCCAGCTCAAACCGCTGACGCGCGAATCGCCGATCTCGTGGGCTGGAGAACTGGCCACCATCCCCGTGTACATGGATGACCGCTACGCCAACAACACGATGCTGTTCGGCGGGATCGATTTCACCAGCCGATCCAAGGCCCATGAGTTCTATTTTGAAGGCGGGGTCAAACGGTCGACCGTCGATTCGTCGGGCCACGGCGCCACGGCGATTCCCGTTCCCACAGAATCCAGCACCGTGATTCACACGCCAGTCGGCACGGGCACAGGCAGCGGCACGACTACGGGGTCGGGGAGCGGCAAGCCAGCCAGCGCGGGCACCGGCACCGAAACTGGCACCTCGAGCAGCGGCACTTCGAGCGGCACCACCGTAAGCACGGACGAATCCTCCAGCATCAAGCCTGCCACCCAGACCAAGTACGGCTGGCGCGAGTTGTTCTATCAGTACAAAGCCGAGGGTACTCGCGTGCGCGCCGGCCTGAGCACGACCCGCCTTGGCGATTACTTCCTCGTGAACGAACGCGTGCTGGGCCTGAGCTACAGCCAGCAGTTCGCGCAAGCGACGGTCAGCGCCACCGCGGGGAGCATCGGCGAATTTGCCCGCATGACCGACTTCTGCGGCACCAAGCGCCTGACCAATCTCGTCGACAAGGAAAAATACGAGACCGTCAGCGAGGATTTTGGCGACACCAACATGCTTGGGAGCGTCGTGACCTGGAATCTCCAGCGCCCGGCGACCGCCCAGACCGCGCCTAAGGTTGGCGCGGATGAATTTGCCCTCACCGACGATCTGGCGCCGCGTCGCAGCCCATCCGGCTGGTCACTCAGCACGGTTGGCCTGCTGGCCTATCACGAATCTGACCGGCGCACCGCCGAGCGCCGCACGTGGATGGGCGCCCTCGCCCAAGTCGATCTGTCGATGGGTTGGAGCCTCAAGGCGCAGGGCATGTATCAGGATGGCCACGCCGACGCCCTCATCCTCTACGGCCTCGCGGAAAAGGAGTTCTTCTGGACCAACGCCAGCAACACCTCCGTCCACGTGGGCTACTTCGGCAAATACAATATCGGCGGCCCAGCCACCTTCGAAGCCTCGTTCAGCAATCTCTTCAAGGGAGAGATCATGCGGCTGGATGCCATCGACATCCCGCTGGTCTTCGCCGGCGTCCGTCACAATTTTGCCAGCAAACGCAAACTTTACATGCAGCTGCAGGGGGTGGAACAACTCCAGGTCGAGAATATGAAGGAAGTCGACCTGGAGATCGGCGCCGATTTTTTCAAGCGCCTCCGGGTGGTCGCAATCGGCAGCTACATTTACTCCCGAGCCACCAAGGACCGGGAGAATCTCGTCGGGAAAATGGAAATCCGGCTCGGGTTTTAGGCCCATCCGCGGCGGCACCGGCACCACGTTGCGACGTGGAATCTCCGCTCACCTGACGAAAGAGAAAGGAGGGAGAGCTGAAAGCGTCGCAGTTCGGAGCGAACAGGACCGATATCAGCTTTCTCCGGTCGCGACGTGGTGGCGGTCGAAGTGGTCCGCAGACGGCAGGCTTTCTTCTCCGCGCTCGCGGGGTCTTCGCCAATTTTCCCCGGTCACCGCGCGGCAGCCTCGGTGCCAAACAAAAAAACGGTGCCGGACTTGTGTCCGGCACCGATGAACGTTTCGAATTATCGTCGTTTCTGATGCAGGCTCTCAGCCGCGGCCGCCGCGATAGCCCTGACCCGGGGCCGATCCGTCCCGGGGGCCGGCAGGGTTGGCGGGTTGGCCGCGGCCGCCCGTGCCATCGAGCTTGGGATCGGCATCCGGGTTCACGTGCACGCCCGGATTACCGGGCCGGTTCCCGTTCGGGCCCACCTGGGAGCCAGGGCAAATGCCGTCGACGGCAAACGGGCAATCCTCGGGGGAGCCAAGCAGGCAGCCCGGGCATTCCCCGTTTACGATGTACGGGCACTCTTCCGGATTGGCGATGGGAGCCGTATCGGGGCGGTTGTTACCACGGCTGCTGGCCGGACCGCCTTGGGCGATGAGGGCCGAGGTCAGGAGACCAAAGCCGATGAACATACTGACAAACAGGTTTCTGGTTTTCATGTGATGAATAGTTGGATTCATCGAATAAAACCCCGGTCCTGCGCCGAGATTACATCGCCGGGGCGATCTTCCTCGGATCTTTGCGGGCTGGTCGCTGGCGCGAATCGATGCCCGGGTGAGCGATTGCCGGCCGCCGGGCCAAACCGGCGCGTGGAGCGCACGGGTGGGCGGCGGGTAAGTCGCAGTCCGGAGTCCGGCCGTTTGGAGGGCAGTGCGGTGCAGAAAGG
This sequence comes from Opitutaceae bacterium, assembly GCA_044344465.1. Lineage (GTDB taxonomy): Bacteria > Verrucomicrobiota > Verrucomicrobiia > Opitutales > Opitutaceae > ER46. Next base: position 1,044 of record JBIJCX010000301.1, on the reverse strand, counting down.
CGAAAACGCGCTAATGGCCGAGGTTGCGTACAAGGAAGATGGTCGCGATACCGGCGGCGATGCCGCCGAGTTGGATCACGGTGTCGCGCGAACAGATTTGCGTCCGATGATCCAACGTGAGATCGGCGAGGGCGATGGTGAGGAAACTCGCGGCGGCCACCGCCATGGCGTAGGGGGCCAGCGCCGCGGCGCATGACGAAGACGCTGGCCGCATTGCGCCGGTGCGACGAGCAGCACTTTGATCCGGTCCATTGCACGGGGTGGGTGGCGACCGCAGCGTTTCAGCGGGAGTTTCCGGCCAGTTGCTTCCGCTGCACGGCGAGCACGGTGCTGACCTTTGAAACCCTACCGGCAGCTCCGCCGGCACCCTCGGCATGATCGGTCGGATATTACATCTGGGCACGACCGAATAGGGTCGCAATAAAGGGCTGATCGCCGCGGGTCGAACCACGGGCAAAATCGCAGGGGAACGCGGTTACGCCTCCCGCGGCAGCGATTTTCCTTCCTTCAGTCCCGCCGCGTAGGCTCCGAAAACGAGCCGAATCTCATCCCGCACCCGGCGGAATTCGGCGAGAATCTCTTCCTCCGTGCCCGTGGCATGGGCGGGGTCGTCAAAGCCCCAATGGTGCCGGTTCACCTGGCCGGGATACATCGGACAGGCTTGATCCGCATTGCCGCACACCGTGATCACGGTGGTGATCTTCTGGCTCAGAAAATCGTTCATGTGCTTCGACGTGTGGCGGGAGATGTCGATGCCGATCTCCTGCAACACCTGGATCGCCTTGGGATGCACGTAGCCGGCGGGCTTGGAGCCCGCGCTGTGGACCTCAATGAGGTCGCCGGCGGCGGCACGCAGGATGCCTTCGGCCATGTGGCTACGGCAGGAGTTTCCAGTACAGAGGATGAGGACGTTGGGCTTCATGGGGAAAAATTGTTGAGCAGGTCTGCGCCCACCAGGCGGTGGAAAAGGTGGGCCGGGCGCTCGGCGCGCGGCTACCGGTGTGCTCGTCGGCCGGCCGCGCGCGGAGCGCCCGGCCCACCGTC
>JBIJCX010000302.1:0-10510 GCA_044344465.1 Opitutaceae bacterium | reverse complement strand
GGCGGCAAACGTGCCGTCGGCGCGCGCGTTGATCGCGACGTGCTCGATCGCTTGCGCGGGCAGTGCCTCGAGCCACACGGCGCGATAGAGACCGCCAAAGACCCAGTAGTTGGCGAAGCGTTCGGCGCGCTCGGTGTCGGGATCGGCGGAAACCTTGGCGACGTCGACCTCGAGGATGTTCTCGTTGGCCGCACCGGATCCGAATTTGAGCAGCGGGGTGATGTCGTAGCGGAAGCGCGTGAAGCCGCCCTGGTGCACCGGGCCCGCGGAGCGGCCGTTAATCGTGACGCGGGTGTCCGTCATCGCACCGTCGAAGACGAGCCGCACGCGGCGGTCTTTCCAGGTTTCGGGCGCGGTGAAGCGTGTGCGATAGAGGCCGTGCTCGGAGGACTTGTTGGGCTGCTGCCCGTAGTGGTAGGAGCCGAAACCGTGGAGTTCCCAGTGCGACGGCACGGGAATCGTTGTCGCTTCACCGGCGCGGCGGCCGGCGGTGACGGTGAATTCCCACGGGATCGCGTCGGCCGGACCACGCCCGGAGAGAAACTGGCGCTCGGTCTCGGGAGAGTTGGCGACAAGGCCGGGGACAATCGAGAGAGCCAAGGCCACGAGCGGAGGCAGGGAACGAAGAGGGTGGAGCAGGTGCATCGGTTGGAAATTGCGGCTGGCGGCCATCGATCCTGGCCAGTGCCGGAGAAAATTCGAGCCGCGGTTTTAGCGCCTGCGCGCGAGCTGACTCGCGCCTGCATTTTGCCGCGCGACGAGCCGAAGACCTCAGACCTTGCCCTTCACCTTGGCGAGGCGTTGCACCCGGGTGGACGCAACCGCTGGCTGCGGCTTGACGGCCGCCATATGGCGGCAATGATGTCGCCATATGCCGATGCTGACCATCACCGATCTTCCGTATTCCAACAATCTTCGTGTGGCCGAGATCGTGCGGACCGGCATTCCGGCGCGCGCGCTCAGGATTTTCGCCGAGACATTGAGCCTCAATCTCACGGATATCGCCCAGGTCGTTCTCATTCCGCGCCGGACCTTGGAGCGACGAATGGCGGCCAACGCGCTCCTGCGCCCCGCCGAGTCCGAGCGGGTCGTCAGACTCGGGCGGATTTTTGCCAAGGCAAAGGATGTTTTCGAGGACAGCGACGAAGCTGCGACCTGGCTGAATGAGCCGTTGGATTCGTTCGGTGGTCAAACGCCCCTGCAGTTGAGCAGCACCGAGCCTGGAGCGCGCGAGGTGGAGCAGATTCTCGGACGCATCGAGCACGGCGTTTTCTCCTGATGATCGTTTGGCGGATCTGCAAACGAAAGTGGGCCGCTGCCGCGTTCTCCGGGCTGGGGGCGGCGGAGAACCCGGGGCGCTGGAATACCGAGGGTCACAAAGCCGTCTATTGCGGAGAAACGCGCGCGCTTGCGGCCTGGGAGGTGCTCGCGAATACGTCCAGAAAACGATCGCTGCGGCGGGCGCGATTCGTTGCGATTCCAGTCAATATTCCCGACGATCTGATTGCACGGCCGTCACGATTTCCGGCCGACTGGGATGCGAAACCCGCACCTGATTCGACGAAGGCGTTTGGTGACCGGTTTCTCACTTCGGGCAAGTTTCCGGTCATGCGCGTTCCGAGTGTAACGGTGCGGGGAGAGTTCTGCTTTCTCCTGAACCCGGCTCATCCAGAGTTCGTTGAGATCGAAATCGGCAGGCCGGAGTCTTTTGCTTTCGACGGTCGGGTGCTTGAAGAATAAGCGCGACGGTTTTTTGGGCCGCGCGCGAATGCTGTAATCGAAACCGCCGTTAGCCGCGTCTTAGCGGCGGCGATCGCCGATTTCGCCCGGCGCAGATTTTCGCTTCGCCGGAGCAAAATCGGCTCGCTTCAGCCCGGCATCGGCGCAAAGGGTGCGGCGGGTTTTTACTTTCCTGTGAGTCCGCAATCGTCCGTTCCCGATTCCACCGCCAGCATCACGGCCGACGCGGTGACGCTCGGCATCGCCCGGGCCGAGCAAACGCGGTGGTTTGCCGAGGAGGTCTATCCGCACGAGCCGCAACTCCGCGCGTTCCTGCACCGCCAGTTTCCGACGCTGCGCGACACGGACGATCTCGTGCAGGAATCGTACCTCAAGATTATCCGCGCGCGCCGGTCGGGCCGGATCAAGTCGGTCAAGAGCTACCTCTTCGGCATCGCCCGCAATACCGCCCTCTCGCTTTTCCGCCGCAAACGCGTGACCCAGGAGATTTCCGTAGGCGATTTCGACGCTCTCAGCGTCATAGAGGATGATGTCAATGTCGTCACCTCCGTCAGCGTCCGGCAGGAGCTCGCGCTCGTGGTCGAGGCGATCGATCGCTTGCCCGACCGCTGCCGGGAGGTGGTCATCCTGTGGGCGCTCGAGGGCTTGTCGCGGGAGGAAGTCGCCGCGCGGCTCGGGATCTCCGAACATACCGTCCGTGCGCAACTGGCCAAGGGGATGAAGCGATGCGTGGGCTTCATGCGGGAACGGGGAATTCTCGACGAAATGCGATGAAATTAGACCGCTCAACTTTGAAGCCCGCCCCCGCCGTGATTGAGGATACAGCGGTGGACTGGGCGATCCGCCGTGCGGCTGGCCTTACCGCGACCGAAACGGCGGAGTTGCTCCGTTGGCTCAACGAAGATCCCCGCCGCGCCGCCGCATTGGACGCAGCGGAGAAGACCGCCGGCCTGCTCCGTCGTCCGCGCGAAACGGGTGCGGCGGAGATGGTCCTCCGGGAACTGCGCGCGCGGCAGACGACCCGGCGAACGCGGCGTCGCGTCATCGCGTGGACGGGCGCGGGACTCGCCGCGGCGGCATCCGTCGCGTTTGTTTTTCTTCAGAATTTCCACGCCAGCCGCCCGGAAACATCCGCGGCCCCGATCACAGTGGTGGTTCGCCCGGACCGCCAGACGCTGCCGGACGGTTCGGTCGTGCACCTGAACGCCGGGGCCGAGATCCGCGTGGCGTTCACGCCCGGGCGGCGTGCGGTCGAACTCCTCCGGGGCGAAGCGCTCTTTTCGGTGACCTCCGACCCAGCCCGGCCATTCGTGGTGGGTGCGGCGGGGGTCGAGGTCCGCGCCGTAGGCACGGAATTCTCGGTCCGTCATGCCTCCGCCGACGTGGACGTGCTCGTCACCGAGGGTCGCGTGGCGGTGGCGCGGAACGTCGGGGTGCTGCCCGAGCCAGATGCTGCTTCCATCCCGTTCGCCGCGATGGAACCGATCTACGTGGCGGCCGGCAGTCGCGTCAGCATGCCAGTCGACGCCGCGATTCCGGCGGCGATCCCTGTCCAGCAGGTCACGCTCCAGGAGATGGCCAGCGCGCTCGCGTGGCGCGACCGCCGGGTCGAATTCACGGGCACACCTCTGGGCGAAGCGGTGGCGCTGTTCAACGGGGAGAATCGCATGCAGGTGGTGTTCGCGGAGCCGTCGCTGGCGTCGGTCCGCATCAGTGGCGTTTTCTGGAAGGACGATCCCGAGGCCTTTGCCAAGCTGCTGGAGATGAGCCTCGGCGTGACGGCGGAGCATCCAAGCCCGGAACGCATTGTTCTGCGTTGGACCAATTGAGCCGGGAAGAGGCAGTTGAAGCCACGGATTTCCCAGCGCGGCGCAGCCGCAACCGAAGGAACAGAGGGATCTTTGCCCACGGAACACACGGAACACACAGAACCCCGAACTTCTTCCGTGTATTCCGTGTGTTCCGTGGGCCAACGGATTGAAGGGCTGATGCCGGGGCGGGTGGAATTCCGAAGAAATCTTGTGCGTTTCGTAATCAATTCGGCGCGCTCGCGGCGTCTTGAGTGGTAGTGGCCTCGCTTTCAAGCGTTCGGGAGCCGGGGCCCAAACCTAACCATCGTCCTGCCATGCCCCCTTTACTCCAGCTCTGGTCGCGCGGAATTGTTGTCCCCCTGTCCGCCTTCGTCCTTGGACCAGCGTTGCTGATCGCGGTTATGGGTGCGCCGGTGGCCGTGCAGGCGACCGAGGCCCCGCGACGGCAGTACAACGTGCCCAAGGGTGACGCCGAAAAGTCACTCAAGGTGTTCTCCGAGCAATCCGGCCGCGGGGTGATTTTTTCCACCGATGCGCTAAAGGAATTCCAGACCAATGCCGTGCAGGGTGAATATTCCGCGCGCGAGGCCCTTGACCGGATGGTCGCCGGCACGGGCCTGGTGATTGGGAGCGAGGAAAAAACCGGGGCCTTTGCTGTGCGGAAAGGAGCGGCCGACCCAAACGGATCAAGGGCGGCGCAGACCGTGGGAAGCGACCGCCCCGCAAGTCATGAACCCTCTGGCCCCTTCGGCAATTCCGCCAATGACCCCTCCCGGCCCCAACGCCCTGACCATCGGATTTCCTTCCCGTCATCCACCGCGACTGGCGTGCTGGAAGGCCGCGTGCAAAACGCGGTGACCGGCCGTTACGTCAGCAAGGCACGGATCTCCGTCACGCAAACGGACCAAGTGACGTTTACTGATGAGTCTGGCTACTTCCGCCTGACGCGCGTTCCAAGCGGTCCGGCGGTGATCGAGGTGTTCTTCACCGGTCTCGCACCGCAGCGGGTTTCACTCACCGTTCCCTCCGGTGGCAGCATCACCCGCGATGTCACCCTGTCGGGGATCGCCGGATCCGCGGCCGAAGGCGCCATTCAGCTCGATCCTTTTCTGGTTGAGTCCATCAAGGACACTGACGGCAAATCGATCGCGCTTAACGAACAGCGATTCGCGCCAAATCTCAAAAACGTGGTGGCGACGGATTCTCATGGGGATGTGGTAGGAGTGGCTGACTTCCTAAAATACATTCCGGGCGTCCAGGTGAGTGGCGAGCAGCTTGAGTCCGAGTCCGCCTTTGTGCGCGGGTTTCCGTCGAACTTCACCGTGGTCACGGCTGATGGCGCCATGATGGCAACTTCACAGGTCTCGGGCAATTCGCGCAATTTTAACCTGGCCGGTATTTCGATCAACAACTACTCCCGCGTGGAAGTGACCAAGGTGCCCACGCCGTCCACGGGCGCGGATACGATGGCCGGATCCATAAACATGGTGACCAAAAATTCTTTCGAGCGGTCGAAGGCGGAACTGCGTTACCAAGTCAGTCTCACGGGCAATGCCAATCACGTGACGACGGCGAAAGAACCTTTCATCAATGAAACCCACCAATACGCAATAAATCCCGGGTTCAGTTTCGATTACACGCTGCCGGTCAACGAACGCTTCGGCCTCTTGGTGACGGCGCTCTACTCGAACATGCGTTTCGATAGCCTTAACAGTTTCCTCACATGGCGCACCACGGGTACCGGCACCAACGCCACAGTCCAGGCGCCATTCCTCGGCCAGTGGCAGCTCTTGGATGCGCCGATGATTCGCAGACGCGCCTCCTTGGGATTTCGCGCCGACTGGCGGGTAACGCGGTACTCCGTTCTCTCGGTGGGGACCACGACCAGTCAGTACCGCTCCATTTGGGGCAATAGCAATGTGACGATCAACGCGGGCACCGTGGGAACGCCGACGCCCACGACGGGCGTCCCTTTCAGCTACACCCCCACGCAGACAATCGGCGCCACCGGCCGCGGCGGCTTCACGTATAATGAGACGCACACCTTCCGTACGTCGGCCAACAGCGGCGGTAACTTCCGCTATCGCTTCGACGATGGCGATTGGATGCTCAACCTGGCTGGCAGCATTTCCCGGGCGCGCGCGTGGTTCCGGGATGCGGAAGACGGCGCATTCAACAGCATCAGCGCGGTGCCGAAGGTTCCGATTCGGGTGGAGTTCCTCGACATGGATCAGTCCAACGGCCGCCCGCGTCGGGTGAAGGTTTACAACAACGCGAATCAGGAAATCGATCCGTACGATCCGGCAGGTTACAACATCTCCGCCGTGAGCATGAGCGCGCCGCGAAACATCCGTGTGAAGGTCGACTCTTGGGGCGGCGATCTGAAGCGGCGGCTCAACTTTTTGCCTTTCCCGGCCTCGGTGCAGGTCGGAGCGGTACTCCGCGAGGAAGAGCGCGACATTCCCGAGATGGGCGGTGCGTCGTACACCTATACCCCGGCGAATGGCGATCTCTCCTCGGCGCCTTTTCTGGCCAAGGTGTACAAGGTCCAGCAAAAGCCCTTCGATTTTAACAACCCGAAGAACGGGGTGCCGCAATTGTCGCCGAACGTGGCCTACGAGGCCTGGCAGAAAAATCCCACGCTGTTCACGATGACGGCGGCGCAGGCGGTGGCGGCCGAAGTGGCCCGCCTAACCGGTTCGGAATGGGTGAAGGAGAAAGTGGAGTCGCTGTATTTCCAGCCGGAAGCGCGCCTCTTCTCGGGTCGCCTGACGGTGCTCACCGGCGTGCGCTATGAAAAAACCACCACGGGAGGCAAAGGGCCGCTACAGGATGCCAACGCAGTCTTCCAGCGCGACCCCGATGGCACGTTTGCCCACACCGCGGCGGGCGCGAAGATCCGCAAGCCCGAGGCCGGCGCCGCGGGTTCGCTGGCGGAGACCAAACTGATCTACAAGGAACGAGGTTATGAAGCGAATCGCACCTACGACGGTTTCTACCCGAGCCTGCACCTGACCTACAACGCGACGGAAAAGTTTCTGATCCGGACCGCCTATGCCAAGACCTACGGCCGGCCGCTGTTCACCGACATCATTCCGCGCGCCGTCGTCAACGAAAACGACATCGAAAATAATCCGGATCCCAACGTCACTCTCGGGACCATCACGATCCGCAATACGGCGTTGAAGCCTTGGATGGCGGATAATTACGATTTGTCGCTGGAGTACTATACCGACAAGGGCGGCATGTTCGGCGTCAGCGTGTTTCACAAGGAGATCCGGGATTTCTTCGGCACCTTCGCCAAGGTCGCCACTCGCGCCGATCTGCAAGCGCTGGACTTGGACGAGCGCTACGTCGGCTGGCAGGTGAATACCACGTTCAATGCGGGCGACGCCGGCGTCTCGGGCATCGAACTGAGCGCGAATCAGCAGCTGGATCAGCTGGGGCCCTGGGGTAAATATTTCCGGGCGTTCGCCAACTTCACGAAGCTGGAACTCAAGGGCGACGCGAACGCGAACTTCACCGGATTCCTGCCGAAGAGCGCGAACTGGGGCATCACCTACACGAAGAAGCCGTTCACGATCGGGGCCAAGTGGAACTACCGCGGTGAACAGAAGACGGCCGATTTCGCGGCTTTTGGCGCCGACGGCGTTGAATACTGGCCGGCCCGCATCGCGTTCGACCTGAATGTGAGCTACAACATCACGCCGACCGTCGCGGTGTTCCTCAACGCACGGGACGCCCTCGATAACCTCACTTGGAAAACCTACCGTTCTGGTACGGGCGTGCCAGACTACGCGAAAAACTACAAAGTGTTGCAGAATGGCTCGCCGTTCAGCATCGGCGTCAAGGGGTCCTTCTGAGTAGCGCATGAGCGATCGCCCCCTCGGCAGGACTGAAAATCCACCCCCACCTCTGGTCGGCGGCTGTCGGGAGAAAACCCCGCGACTGTCCGCTCGCGCCACGTGGCGCGCCGGCCTCTGGCTGATTTGGGGCTTGGTGGGTGCGCCGATAACCCCCCGCTCGGCCGGGCACCCAGATCTATATCGTCCCGGCCCCAGCATCCGTGGCCCGGCTCCGCGCCATCATCCGGGGAAGTATTTTACCATCTTTGCAGTGCTTCCAAAGACCGCCGAGTCGCTGCTTCGTCTCGTCTGCGCATGAACTCCCTTTGGCGAAGCGCTCCGGTGCGATCCTCCTTTTCTCGTGGGCGTTGTTTCCAATGGTGTCCGCTCTATCCGTGTTCCGTCAATGCCCACCTGGAAATATCAGCCAAACCCCTCCCAGCCCGGCCCCCTGAAAATTCAGTTTCCTTCCAAATCATGAAACCCGTCGCAATCGCACTCCTGCTTCTCCTCGCCGCGCCGGCGACTTTTTTCGGCGCGCCGACGATCGTCACGTTTGGCGCCTCCGTGACTGCCCCACGCAAGGGCGTTCAGGTTTACACGGAATTGCTCGCCCGCGACCTGCTCTTCGAGGGCCAGCCCGTCATCCTTGTCAATGCCGGCGTCGGTGGGAATACGTCGAAGATGGCGCGGGATCGTTTTGAAAAAGACGTACTCAGTAAGCGACCCCAAGTGGTGGTCATCATGCTTGGCATCAATGATGCCACCGTGGATGTCTGGAAAAAACCGCCGGCCACCGCCCCGCGCGTCTCGTTGGTCGATTATCGCGCCAACCTCACCGCCATGATTCGCGCGCTGAAGCCGGGTGGTGTTCGCGTTATTCTCATGACCACGAACCCCATCTCATGGTCGGAAACCACCCGTAAGCTCTACAGCGCGGCGCCCTACCGGCCGGACGATCCTGAGGGCTTCAATGTCCTCCTGCGCGATTACGCCCAAGCCGTGCGGGATCTCGCGCAGGCCGAAGGGGTCGGCTTGGTGGATGTGTACAACAAGTTCAAGGAACTCGAGGCCCGACCGACCCGCAAGGTTGGCTACCTCACCAGCGATGGGATGCATCCCGAGAACGAGGGGCACCGGGTCATCGCCGATCTGATCATTGAGCACCTCGCCGCCGACCCGCGCTTCACGCGCCAGCCCTTCACTCTCTGGCACCGCAGCGGCGAAGTGGTGGAAATGCACCCGCGCAGCACCGACATCACCCACGACACGACACATCCCGCAGTGCTCGGCCCAGCCTTGGTGAAGCTCGGCGACGGCGCGGTCATGTCCGTCTATTCCACGCCCACGAGCTACGGCGGGCCTCCCGGCGAGACCTATATTGCGGCGAGAATTACCCGCGACGGCGGACGGACTTGGACGCCCGAGCGCGAACTCACCCGCCTGCCGGACGCCCGCGCCGCCCATCCGACGGCCCACCGCGCTCGCGACGGCAGCCTGCACCTTTTCTTCCTCGGATATATCAATCACGGCTGGAAAGACGGCAATCCGACCGACCAGACGCGCAGCGATCTTTGGGCGGTGCGCAGCCGCGACGAGGGCCAGACTTGGAGCCCGCCGCAACGCATCTTTGAAGGTTACACTGGTTCCACCAACGGCGCGGCGGAGACACACCGCGGCGCTCTGGTTGTTCCGTTTTCCCATTACGTGGCCAACCCCGGACGGCTGGTCGGCCGCTGTTCGGTTTCCGCGGATGGCGGCAAGACCTGGCGGCTCAGCAACGCCCTGGACATCGGCGGCGCGGGCGATCACGAGGGCGCGCTGGAACCTTGCGTCATCGAGTTGAAAGACAAACGCCTTTGGATGCTCATCCGCACGTCGCGAAAATTCTTCTGGGAATCCTTCTCCACCGATGGCGGGTTCACCTGGAGCGCGGCGGCGCCCACGCGGATCGAGAGCAGCCACTCGCCCGGCCATCTCATCCGCCTCCACGATGGGCGTCTGGCAATGGCGTGGAACCCGCCCCCGGCCGGCCGCCGCGAGCTTCACCTGGCCTTCTCGAGCGATGAAGGCCGCTCCTGGTCTCCGTCAGCCGTCATTGCCCGTGGATCCACCACCTATGCTTTCCTCATGGAAAAGACACCCGGAGAACTCTGGGCCGGCTTCATGGATGCCCATGGCGGCTGGGGCAAGACACCGCGGGCCCGGCATCTGAAGATAGCGTTGAAGGATGTCATCTCTTCTGAGCCGTAGACACGCCTCGAAAATCCCCCCGGCCGGCTCCCTGAAAATCCAGTTTCGTATCAAGAGTTTTAACTCCCGGTAACGCACCACAGCCATGAAACGTAATTCATCCTTATACTGATCCCGTTGCTGTGATCGTTCGCGCCGCTTTCGATGTCGCCTCCACCGTGGCCGCATCCGCCGCGACAGACGTCTTGGAAGGCGCACACCTCGTGTGCCATTGTCTGGGAAAAAGACTACTTGGCGGGAAGACCGTCCAAATTGGCCTTCGAACTCGGCTCCGCTGGCCCCAGCTTTATAGATCTGTAACCCCCGGCACAATCCGCGGGTCATCGTGATGCAATTCGGCACTAACGACTCCGCCGACGACGTCTGGAAATCGCCGCCGGCGAGGGTTCCGCGCGTCCCGCCGCCCGAGTATATAGCTTCAGCTTGCCCATTCCCCGGGAGGAGAACGATACTTGGAACAACTCGTGATCCCCGCCGGTCTCGTCGCTCGAAAATAAACACTCCAACTCGGTCAAAGTCGTCGCGAGGCTGAGCGGTATCTCGCCAGAGTGGTTCCTGGAACAAAGGTCGGTGTGACGAGCATGGGCTGGAGAGGGATTTTTCGACCGGCCAGGATGTTCATCGCGAGGTTCACGGCACGCTTTGCTATCGTGGTTGCTGGACTGCTATAACGCGTTAGTCCAGGCATCGCCAAATCGAACAGAGGATGCGTGTCGCGAGAAACCAGCGATATATCTTTCGGAATTCGAATCCCCAGCCGAAGCGCACTCGTGAGCACGGAGAAGGTATGGTCGGGCCGCATTGCCAGGAACACACTGGGCCGTTCCGATTTACTGAGCGGCCCGGCCATCTGTGTCCGGT
>JBIJCX010000300.1:0-10514 GCA_044344465.1 Opitutaceae bacterium | reverse complement strand
CGCACGGATCGGGATTTTTCGAACACGGCGACTCTGGGCGAAGTGCTCCGGCCGGCCGGTTACCACACGCTTTGGTCGGGCAAGCACCACGCCCGCTTCAATCCGGTGACGCGTGGCTATGACCGCTATTATGGAATGATCGGCGGCGCGGAAAACCACTTCAATCCGGGCAGCAAGGCCGCGCTGGACCAGCCCGCGCCGGCGTCCAAGAACGACGGGAACCGCTGGTCGCTCGACGGCCAGGAGGTGAAGGATTTCATCCCGGAGGATCCCAAGTTTTACGACACCGACGCCTTCACCGATCGGGCGCTGGCCTGGCTGAGTGAGTATCAGAAGACGGAGAAACCATTCCTGCTCTATCTCGCCTACACGGCCCCGCACTGGCCGTTGCAGGCCTGGCCGGAGGATATCGCCAGATACAAGGGCGTCTACGACGGCGGCTATGAGGCGGTTCGCCAGGCCCGTTATGAGCGTCAGATCAAGCTGGGTTTGGTGGATCCGAAAACCTCGCCCCTGCCGCCGATGGAGTATGGGCGAAAGAGCGGAAATAAATGGAGCGCGCTTTCGCCGGAGGCACGCAGGCAGGAAGCGATGAAGATGGAAGTCTATGCCGCGATGGTCGATCGGGTGGACCAAAATATCGGGCGGGTGCTGCAGCGACTGGAGGAGCAGGGCAAACTCGACAACACTTTGATCTTCTTTCTCTCGGATAACGGGGCCTGTGCGGAGAGTCCGAAAGTCGACAATGTCGATCCCAAGGCCCCGCTGGGCAGCGTGGCGAGTTTTGTGAGCTACGGCCAAAATTGGGCGTCGGTGGGCAACACGCCTTTGCGCAAATGGAAGCAGGACAGCTTCGAGGGCGGGATCACCACGCCCCTGGTGGTGCACTGGCCCGCCGGCCTCAAGCCGCAGCCCGGCTGGAATCGCGAACCCGTTCACCTCATTGACCTCATGCCCACCGTGCTCGCCGTCACCGGGGCAAAATACCCCGGCGAATCGAAGCAGACGAAGATCCCGCCGCTGGACGGGGTGAGCCTGGTGCCTGCGTTCAAGGGCGAGGCGATCGCCCGGACAAAGCCACTTTTTTTCCAATTCGCCAAAGGTTCGGCGGTTCTCGACGGACCTTGGAAACTCGTCCGCAGTGGTCCGACCTGGGAACTCTATGACCTGGCCGCGGATCGCACCGAGATCCGCGATCTGGCGGCGCAACGCCCCGAATTGGTCAGGCAGATGGATGACGCCTGGCTGGCTTGGTGGAAAGACTGCACGGGCACGGCGTGGACCGGCACCCCGCCCAAGGAACGGGTCGAGGAATGAGCCGCCCAAACGCCGGGGGCCAAGGCGCCGGGGATATTTACATGAAAACCACCCTCTCCCTCCTCACCGCGCTGCTGATGCCGCTCGGGGCTCTTGCCGCCGCCGACCCGGCGTCACCGCCGGTCAGACCCAACCTCATCTACATCCTGCTCGACGACGCGGGCTATGGCGATTTCGGCTGCTACGGCCAGAAGACGCTGCGCACCCCGAACATCGATCGCTTGGCGAGCGAGGGCATGAAGTTCACGCGGCACTATGCGGGCTCCACCGTCTGCGCCCCGTCGCGCTGCGTGCTGATGACCGGCCTGCATACCGGCCACAGCCGCGTGCGCGCCAACGGCCCCGCCCACTTGCCCGATACGGATCTGAACGTGGCCCGCCTCCTCAAGGACGCGGGTTACCAGACCGCGTGCATCGGAAAATACGGGCTCGGCATGCCTTTGCCGCCGGATGATCCGCAGAAAAAGGGTTTCGATTATTTCTTCGGCTACGTGGATACGGCCCACGCCCACAACGGATATCCGACCTACCTCGTGCGCAACGGCGCCAAGGTGGCGTTTGACAACCAGCTCATTCCCGGCTCGGGCAACAAGCCTGGCACCGGAGTCGCCACCGCGGATGGGCGGAAACACTGGGCGCCCCAACTCCTCGCCGAAGACGTCCAGCGCTATCTCGAGGACCGGGCGAAGGACCGGAGTCGGCCGTTCTTCCTCTACTACACGCCAATCCTACCCCATGCGAACAACGAGGCGGACGAGACTTCTCCGCTTGGCCATGGCATGGAAGCGCCCCCGGATGCGGAGTTCGCCGCGCGCGACTGGCCCGCCGTCGAAAAGGCCTTCGCCAGCGCCATGAAGTTCGTGGACCGCGACGTGGGGGCCGTGCTGGCAAAACTGAAAGCCCTGAGCCTGGATGAGAACACGCTGGTCCTGTTCTCCAGCGACAACGGCCCTCACCAGGAGGGAGGCCACCAAGCCGCGTTTTTCCAAAGCAGCGGAGGGTTCACCGGAACCAAGCGCGATCTCACCGACGGCGGCATCCGCGCGCCCTTCCTCGCGCGCTGGCCCGGCAAGATCAAGCCGGGCAGCGTCAGCGAACACGTCAGCGGCTTCCAGGACCTCCTCCCCACGGCGGCCGACCTTGCGGGCGTCAAGGTGACGGCCGAGTGCGATGGCCTTTCGTTTCTGCCGACGCTGCTGGGCCGGATGGCGGAGCAGAAGCAGCACCCCTATCTCTATTGGAACTTCAACGAACAGGGCGGCAAACGCGCCGTGCTGCGATGGCCCTGGAAACTCATCCAGCGCAACACCGCCGCCGCGAACTCCTCCAATCCGACAGCCGCCAAGAGGAAGAAGTCTGCCGACGGCAGTTCGCTCATCGCGGAACTGTTCAACCTGGATCGCGATCCCACCGAGTCGACCAACCTCGCGAGCGCGAACCGGCCAATCGTCGAGGAACTCACCGCCCGGATGCAGCAGGCTTGGCGCGACCCCAAGTAACCCCATCCAGCGTCCGCCGCCGGCAGGCGGCCGCGGCACTACACTATCTCTGCGCCATGAAAATAACTCATCTCCTCCTTGCGCTCACTGCGCTGCTCCCAACTCTCACCTTTCCCGGGCGGGTGGCTGCGGCAACCCCGGCCCGGCCCAACGTGCTCTTCATCATCGCCGACGATGCCTCCTGCCATTTCGGCGAAGCGTATCGCTGCACCTGGGTGAAGACGCCGCACATCGACCGACTGGCGAAACAGGGCCTCGTCTTCGACCACGCCTATACCCCGACGTCGAAGTGCGCGCCGTCCCGCGCCGCCATCCTCACCGGCCGCAATCCCTGGCAGCTCGAGGAGGCCGCGAATCATCAACCCTTCTTTCCGGCGAAGTTTCCGGCCTTCAGCGAGGTCCTCGCCAAGGCGGGCATCCACACCAGCGGCGCGGGCAAGACTTGGGGCCCCGGCGAAGCGAAATTCGCCGACGGCAGCCCACGCGACTTCGTCCTCGGCGCTGGCGGTGGCAAGAATGAGCTCAACCCGGGCGTCGGATTCGCCGAATTTCTAAAAAAGCGCGCGCCGGGCACGCCGTTCTTTTACTGGTTCGGCAGCGGCTACCCGCATCGGGGCTACAAGTACAATTCGGGAATCGAGTCCGGCAAGAAGACCAGCGACATCGACCGCGTGCCCGCGTATTGGCCCGACCATGACGTCATTCGCCGCGACATGCTCGACTATGCGATTGAAGTGGAAGCCTACGACACCCAGGTCGGTTCGTTGGTCGCCGCGCTCGAGGCGAGCGGCGAAATCAACAATACCTTGATCATCGTCACCTCGGATCACGGCATGCCGTTTCCGCGCGTGAAGGGGCACACCTACGACGATGCCCATCGCGTTCCCTTCGTCGTGAGCTGGCCCGGACGGATTGTGCAACCCGGCCGCCGGGTCGCCGACTTCATCAGCTTCATCGATCTGGCGCCGACCTTCCTCGAGGTGTTCGGGGTCGACGGGGCCGCCCGAGGCATGGCGCCCATCACCGGCCGCAGTTTTTCCGATCTGCTCCGCAATGAACCCAAGGGAGAGCGCAGCTTCGTCGTCCTCGGGCGCGAGCGCAACGACGTGCTGGCGCGGCCCGGCTCGCCGGCGGGGCTCGGCTATCCCGCGCGGGCCATTCGAGAGGGGAATCTCTTCTATGTGCGGAACTTCGCCCCCAACCGCTGGCCCTGCGGCGATCCCGACCGCGATTTGCGCGACACCGACGACAGCCCCTCGAAGACGTTTGTGGCCCAACTCGGAACGCAGGATCCGTATTGGCAGCACGCGTTTGGCAAACGCCCCGCCGAACAACTCTTCGACCTCGCTCCTGACCCCGACTGTGTGACCAACCTGGTCGCCGATCCCGCCTTTGCCGCCAAGGCCGCCGCCTTGCGCGAGAAGCTGATGGCCGAACTGCGGCGGCAGCAGGATCCCCGCGCCCTCGGCCAAGGCGACGTGTTTGACCAGTATCCGTCTCCGCGGGTCACCAGCACCGACGAAGCTTCGAAGCGACGCGCGAAGAAGAAAAAGTAGCCGGGATCCACCGCTCGTGAACAACCTCCTCCTTCCATTCGTCCTCGCCGCCGAACTGACGAAGGCGGGCATCCGCCATACCTTCAAACCGAGTGACGGTGCGCACGTCTGGCCGAATTGGCACGACTACCTCGCCGAGACCCTGCCGCTGTTGTTCAGGTGATCGCCATCCCTTGGACCATCTTCCCATGCCCACATCCAAATCCCCCGTCGTTGTTGCCTGCTTAGGCGCAGCCCTTGCCCTTTGCGCCGGTGCAGCCACTCCCACGGTCGAGCACGCAGCCACGGACGCGAGCTATGCCATGAAATGGGGCACAATCGCGCAGATCGCCGACGCCACCTTCTCCGTGCGGGTGAACGGAAACTGGATCTATGGCGACGCCTTTCCCCGTCGCGTCTGGTCGGCCGAGACCGGCCGGCAGGTGCTGCGCTGTTCCGGGCTGCCTCCGCTCGAGGAGATTGTCCTCGCGATCGAGACCGCCCCCAACCGGCCGTATGCCGTGGTATCCGCGACGCTCACGGCCTCAGCCGAGTTCAAGCTCGGTGGGGTGCGGGTGCTAACCAAAAAGGACTCCGCGGCCAATCTCGCCGTGGGCAAACCACTCCAGGGGTGGACGGTGTTCGTCGAGTGCCTGCCGGCACCCCATCATGGACGAATCTATTCGCTCGAACAGCTGGCCCAGCTCAAGCCGGCGCGCCGAGACGACCCGCGCGACGCGTTTTGGGTTTCGACGCTGCAAAACGATTCCCGCAATCAGACCTATGCCTTTGCCGCGCTGAAGGGCGAATTGTGGCCGACCGCGTTTGAATGGCGCCAGGGCCAGGAAGGAGCTCTGCAGCTCTCCGTGCGTAGCGGCAGCCCCGGCGGCGTGGAGCAAATCCTCGTGCGGCCGGGTCGCGTGGTAGAGGTGGATCCGGTGCTGATCGGATACTGGGACGATCGCCGTCCGACTCAGGTGCTGGACGAGGTCGGTCACATTATGGGCGAAAGCGTCCGGCAAGGACGGCCGATGCGGCCGATCGAGCCCGGCTGGAGTTCGTGGCATTCGTACAGTCGCGGCGTGACCGCCGACGGCGTGCTGAAGGCGGCCCGCTTCATGAAGGCGGAGCTGTACGACGTGGGTTATCGCTACATCCAGCTCGATGGCGGCTGGTGGATCTCGCCCGGATCCTACACGGTCAACCAGGACTTCCCGCGCGGCATCCGCGAACTCTCCAACCAGATCACCGACTTGGGGCTGAAGTTCGGCCTGCACATCAGCCCGTTGCGCGTGAACCCGGCGGATCCCTATTGGAAGGCGCGTCCCGGCTCCCTGCTCCCGCCATCAAAGCGGGCCATCGATCAGGAGGATGCGGAAATGGTGACCACGATCGGCTCGGCGTATCTCGACGGCAGTCATCCCGACGTCGCGCCGTATCTCGCCGGCCAATTCAAGCAGATGGTGGAGGACTACAAGCCGACCTTCATGAAGTGGGATCACCACTATGGCAGTTTGGAGGAAGGACCGCGGTTTGACCCGACGATGACGGGCTTACAGGCCCACAACAAGGCGGTGCGCATGATCCGGGCCTCGCTGCCGGCAGACCTTGTCGTCACCCGAAGCATGGGTTGGCTGTATGGCGCGATCGAGTGTTATGACGCCGTGCGCATCGGCAACGACATCAACAAGCCGGGCGTTAAAAGCCAAAGCGAGCCCTACGCCAACATGACCTACGGCCAGACCACCGGGTCGATCGCGGACGTGCCGTTGGGTCGCGACTACAAGGGGCTGATCCGCTTCGCCCGCTCCGCGGCGCAAAACTACTACATCCACAATCACATCGCCCTCTGTGATCCGGACGCCTTCTTCGCCACGCCGCAGTATTCGCTCGAGGAGGCCCGCTGCCATATCAGCCTGCAGGCCCTGATGGGTGGCCTGCTCTTTGGCGGCGACCGCCTCGAGTCGCTGCCAAAGGATCGCGTCGACCTCTATCGCCACAAGCCGGTGCTCGACGTCTGGCGCGCCGGCAAGCACGCGGTGCCGCTCGATCTTTTTGCCGGACCCGACGTCCCGCGGCTCTGGAAACTCGAATTGGGCGACCGCACGGTGATCGGGTTCTTCAACTGGGTCGACGAGGCCAGTGACACCACCTGGTCGCTCGCGGATTTGGAGATGCCCGCCGGTTCTTTCCGCCTGAGGGATCTGTGGAGCGGAGCGACCGTCCCGCTTGAGGCGGGGAAGATCACGTTGGCGATGGCCCCCCACAGCGTGCGGTTGATCGAGTTCAGAAACTAGGTCGCTCCCCATCGCGCGGAATGAAACGCCCGTTTCTCATTCTCGCTGCCCTGCTCCTGGCACTGCGGGCGGACCTGCACGCCGAGCTGGGCCTGCCCCGGGAAGCCTATGGCGTCTGGGATCGCTCCGGATTCAATCCGGTGGCGCAGTATCCCTTCACGCGGGGGCAGTCGTCAGCGGCGTCGGAGCAACCACCGGCACCGCCCTGGTCGAACTCTACGTCGTGCCGCGAACGGTTCTGTCAGCTGATTAATTTCCCGCCCAATCACCCTCCCCTTCGACTCCATCAACCGTGAAAAAAACCATCACCCGCCGCACCGCCCTGAAACTGCTCGCCACTGCCACCGTCGTCGGTGCGTCCACCCGGGTCACGACCGCCAGCGCGGCGACCCCACCGGCCCGCTCAGTTGATGCCTGGAGCCGAACCCACGATCGCGTCTGGCTGGGCGGTGGGTATTGGGCGAATCCGATGGAGGACTGGCAGATCGCAAACAGGAGTGCGGAATGCCGCAGCCTCGGCGGCAATCGCAGCATCCACTCGCTGACACATCAACTCACGCACCCGGCGAAGGGCTTCACGATGTCGGTGCAAATGACGCAGCTTGAGCAGCGCGGCAAAGACGCCGGCGGCGGGTTTCGGATTGGCGTGCGCAGTGAGATCAACGAATACCGCAGCAACTGCTTTGTCCTCCGGGGTCTCAACGCCGGCGTGGCGGACGGCGGGCTGGTGCTGGGCCCGAAATCGGCCCCGCTGGCGGCCGGCGCGGACCCGAAGAACATCCGGCTGCTTCTCTCCGGGGTCGCGAACGGTGCGGACGTCACGCTCACCCTCGAGGCGCTCACTCCCGGCCCGGGCGCAAGTCTCGGGAAACTCAGCCACACCGTTCCGGCCGACAGCCTGCTTGGCAACGTCGCCCTGGTGAGCAACTACAGCGCGGAGGAAACCCAGAATGCGGCCAGGAAAGCCGCCAAAGCTCCAAGTCAGGGCGGGTCGCGCTATCGGTTCGCCCACTGGCAAATGGCGGGTGACGCCTTCACGATCACTCCCACCCAGCGCTTCGGCCCGCTGCTTTGGGCCATGTATTCGCTGAGTGATTCGCGCACCGCGGAAGGCTGGATCATGAAGATCAGCGCGCTGACCGGACCGCTGGGCCGGGATGACAACCAGAGCGTGGAACTGCAGGTGCAGCGCGGCGGCGCCTGGCGGTCGTTGGGCGAGGCCAAACTGGATCCCGATGCCTGGGTCGCCACCTTTCGCATTCCGCGGTGGGACGAGAGAACGGTCACGCCCTACAAGCTCGTCTACCGCGAGAAACACCGCGATGGCACCGTGGCGCCCGACGAGTTCACCGGAACCATCCTGGCCAACCCGGTGGGCCGGCCGCTGCGCATGGCGGCGATGACCTGTCAGAACGACTACGCCTTCCCCTACGAACCGCTGGCCCGCAATGTCGCGAAACTCAAGCCCGACCTCGTGTTCTTCTCCGGCGATCAAATCTACGAGAGCCACGGTGGCTTCGGCATCATCCGCGAGCCGGTCGGACCCGCCATCCTCAACTACCTGCGGAAATTCTACCAATTCGGCTGGGCGTTCCGCGAAGTGATGCGCCACAGCCCCACCCTCTGCCTGCCGGACGATCACGACGTCTTTCAAGGCAACATCTGGGGCGAAGGCGGGGCGAAGATGACCAACCTCGCCGCCGACCCTGGAGCGTCCTCGAGCGGCGGCTACGCCGAACCCGCGCGCATGGTCAACGTCGTGCATCGCACCAACGTCTCCCACCATCCCGACCCGTATGACCCGACGCCGAGCCTGCAGGACATCAGCGTCTATTACGGCGACATGGTGTATGGCGGAGTCGGGTTCGCGATCATCGCGGATCGCCAATGGAAGAGCAGCCCCGAGCGCGTCAAGACCGATGGCCCCCGGGCCGACCATGTGGTGAGCCCTAATTTCGACTGCAGTGTCCTCGACTTGCCGGGTCTGGTTCTGCTCGGGGAGCGGCAGGAGGCGTTTCTGAAAAAGTGGGTGCATGACTGGCGTGGACACTCCCTCAAGGCGGTGCTGAGCCAGACCGTGTTTGCCGCCATTGCCACGCACCACGGCAGCTACGACAGCTACCTGAAGGGCGACCTCGATTCGGGCGCGTGGCCGCAAACCCCGCGCAACCGCGCCGTCGACATCCTGCGTCCGGCGATGGCCCTGCACATCAACGGCGATCAGCATATCACCACGCTCGCCCAGTATGGCGTAAGCCAGCAGCGCGACAGCATGTGGTCCTTCTGCACGCCCGCGATCGCCGCCGGCTATCCGCGTTGGTGGCGCCCGGACGAGCTGGGCATGCCATACGCGAAACGCCCGAAGCACGGCTTGGCTCATACCGGCGAATACGTGGACGCGTTTGGCAACAAGGTCTACGTCTACGCCGTGGGTAATCCCAAGGTCGGCAAGGCACCCAACCGCTACGACAAGGCCCACGAGAAAGGCAGCGGCTTCGGGTTCATCACCTTCGACCCCGCGAGGAAGACCTATGTCGTCGGCTCGTTCCGTTTCCTCATCGATGCGACCGATGGAAAGCCCTCCAACCAGTTTCCCGGCTGGCCGGTGACGATCCACCAGGCGGAAAACCGCGGCGAGAACCGGCTCGACTGATGCTCTTCGTCGCTCCCGAAAAACCGCAGACCCGCGTCAGGCACCGGGCGCCCGCTCGCGATAGCGCTGCGGCGAGATGTGTGCCCCCGGATTTCTTGAACGCCCGGGAAAAACAATTCTGGGAGTCGTAGCCCAGCTGAAAGCTGATTTCCTTGATGGTGAGATTAGTGTTCAGCAGCAGGCGCTGGGCGCGCCCGCCAACCAAAGCAGGGAGGTGGCCAACGTTCCAACTTATGAAGAAACGAGTCGAGCCAGCTTCTCGGTTGCGAAACCTTCATTTTTCGCCTGCTCAAAAAACAAGGTTTTGGGAACGGGCCAGCCCGTCATCCACCTTCGTGGTAGTCCTCCATGAATAGGTGGTCCGTCTTCGGACGATTGTTGGCGCGGGACCCTACTCGAGGTCAGGCAGTGTATCGCGGGTGAGATTGAGTGTAATCGACCTTGCCCGGCCGGGTACTCATGAATCCCGCGCTCTCCGAAGGGGAAAATGAGTCACGGATTAACCGGCTGCTTGGTAAATGATCAGAGCTGCTCAAACCTTGAAGGATTGCGTGATGCAGCAACTGAGCCGCTGCAGCTTTCGAAAGAAAGAGGTGCGATCGAACGTGCACTGAAGCTGTCCGGAGAAGAACAAAGGCTGCGGAACTTGACCCCATAAACAAAGGCCTGAATGCCGGCGCCGTCGCAACTCGTCGGCTACGCGAACGTGTGGTGCGCGAAATGACGTCAATCCGCGCGAGAACGGGCGAGACAGCCCGACGATCGTAACGCTGGCCGGCCCGCCGTGAGCGCGAAACCTGGCGTCGACCGGTTGGGACATCGGACGCCGAGAAGCAAAAAGGCAGAGGCCCGAAAACCGAAGAAAGCGCTGCGCGTTGTCGGCGTCACTGTTAGCACAAATGGCCGTTTTTGTTAGCACTGAGGGCCGGTTTCCCAACGAAAAACCCCGGTTAACCTCTTGGTCAACCGGGGCTTTCCTAAAACTGGAGCGGGCGAAGAGACTCGAACTGCTCCGGTCGCTTCTGCAAGAAGCTAATCGAGAAGGCCTTCTTGCAACGTCGAACGGCTACGATGCAGCAGGAAATGCACAAGGGGGAAATCGCGGATTACCTGTCGAAAAAGTGCAGGTCTGGGCGGAGGAACTCGATGAGATCGTTTGCGCCTGGCCGATGATCGGCGAGAGCGTCCAGTACGGGTTGATGGCAATTGTCCG
>JBIJCX010000299.1:0-10579 GCA_044344465.1 Opitutaceae bacterium | reverse complement strand
GTGATTGCCGCTGGGGTGGGTGCGGCGATGTTCCACCTCATCACCCATGCCTTTTTCAAGGCGCTGCTCTTTCTCGGCTCCGGCTCGGTCATCCATGGGTGCCACCACGAGCAGGACATCTTCAAGATGGGCGGACTCGCGAGGAAGATGCCGCTCACGTTTGCGACCTTCACCATCGGCGTCGCGGCCATCACCGGCTTTCCGTTCCTCGCCGGCTTTTTCTCGAAGGACGCCATCCTGTTCCTCGCCTTCGAGAAAAACACCGCCGTTTTCGGCGCCCTCGCGTTCACCGCGGTGCTGACGTCGTTCTACATGGTGCGCCTGTGGAAACTCACCTTCCTCGGCTCGCCGCGGAGTGAATCGGCCGGGCACGCACATGAGGGTGGCATCACGCTGACGGCGCCGCTCGTCGTGCTGGCGATGCTCTCGCTGGTGGGCGGTTACACGGGTTTCTATCCCAAGGTGTTCGACGGCATCTTCGAACTGATTCCCGCAGCGCACGGTTCCGCCCACACGACCATCTTCATCACGAGCCTGGCGGTTCTGGTGCTCGGTGCCACCGCGGCGTTTTTGCTCTATGCACCCATCGGAAACGATTCGTTGCAGCAGAAGTCGCCCGGTCTGTTCGGCGCACTCTCGGCCCTCCGGGCTTCGTTCGACCGTCTCTATGACTACTATGTCGCCAAGATCCAGCAGCGCTTCGCGATGGTGCTCAATTTTATCGAACAGATTTTCCTGGCCGGCTTGATCATCCGCGGACTCGCGGGGGTCGTCGGGCTCCTCGGTCTCGGTGCCCGGGCACTGCACGTGGGCAACTTGAACGCGTACCTATACTGGTTTCTGCTCGGGGTCGCGGGGCTCTACGCCTTTGCGGCCGGTCTGCTGGGCAACTGACGTGAATATGATTCTGAGCAACACCCGTTCCTCGCGCCGCGTCTGCCCTCGGTGGCAGAGCATGCCTGTGGTAGGTCAGGTCTGTGACCTGACCTGTTCGAGCTCTCGATGGCGCGGAACTGGTCAGGTCGAAGACCCGACCGACCAAATTCGATGAGCAACCTGCCCTTTGATCCCCTGCTTCTGGCCATCGCGACGCCGCTGGCGCTGGCCCTGCTCATTGCGCTCGGCTTGCCGAAGCGCTGGTCTGTCCGCCTGGCGTACGGGGCGTTCGCCGTGCCGCTGTTGATCGCGCTGCACACCTGGTGGCATTTCGCCGCCGCGCCGCAGGTGGACGGTTACGTTTTTCTGACCCGCTACTCCACCGGACTCGATGGGGTCGGCATCGGACTCAAGCTCGGGCTCAACGGCATCTCAATGCCCCTCTTCGTGCTTGCGGGCATCGTGGGTTTTGCGGCCGGACTTTTCGCGATTCAGTCCCAGGCCGAGCGGCTGAAGATTTACCTCATGCTCCTGCTGATCATGCAGGGCGGGTTGATGGGCGTGTTCGCCAGCGTCGACGTGTTCTTTCTCTATTTCTTCCATGAACTCGCGTTGATTCCGACGTTCATCATGGTCGGCGTGTGGGGTGGGCGCGATCGCAGCTACGCGGCGATGAAGATGACGATCTACCTCACGGCGGGCGCGATGATTTCTCTCGTCGGGCTGATTGCGCTCTACGTGAAGAGCGGGGCGAACAGCTTCGACCTTATCGCGCTGAAGGCCCATCTGGCGGGGCATCCACTCGGGGTGACGGTGCAAAGCAATATTTTCGGCCTGCTGGCATTTGGCTTTGGCGTCCTGGTCTCGCTCTGGCCGCTGCACACATGGGCGCCGCTCGGTTACGGAGCCGCGCCGAGCTCGGCCGCGATGCTGCATGCCGGCGTGTTGAAGAAATTCGGGCTCTACGGACTGATCCAGGTTGCGCTGCCGCTGCTGCCCGCGGGGCTCGCGTCTTGGGCGCATCCGCTCGCGTGGCTCGCGGTGGTCGGTAACGTCCTCGTGGTCGGAATTATCACGATCGCCCAGCGCGATCTGAAGCAGATGATCGGATACAGCTCGGTGATGCACATGGGCTACGGATTTCTCGGGCTCGCGGCCGGCTCGGTGCTGGGCGTCGGCGGTGTAGTTCTTTTCATGGTGGCGCACGGGCTCTCCGTCGCGCTGCTCTTCCTCCTCGCGACGAGCGTTCACCACCGCACCCACACCTTTGCCCTGGATGAAATGGGCGGACTGGCGACCAAGGCCCCGGTGCTCGCCGCTTTCTTCGTCACTGCCACCTTCGCCAGCATCGGGCTGCCCGGATTCGCCAACTTTTGGGGCGAACTCACCATCTTTGTCGCGCTCTGGGCGTTCTCGCCGCTCATCACGGCCCTCGCGGTGGGTGGCGTCATCATCTCCGCGATCTACGGCCTGCGTTCGGCCGCACGCGTGTTCTTCGGGCCGGTGACGGAGCGCTTCTCCGAAGTCGCCGCCAAGCACCCGGTCGTCGATTTGCGCTGGGCGGAAAAGATTCCGGCGCTGGTGCTGCTCGCCGCGTTGCTGCTGGTCGGGTTCTGGCCGAAGTCGCTGACGGAGCCCATCAACGCCGCGCTGACCGAGCCACATAATCCCGCCGTTGCGAGGGCCCGGGCGACCGCCGGGCCGTTGGCAGTATCCCCCAAGTGAACTCTCCCTTGCGTGTCATTCTGAGCGAAGCGAAGAATCCAGCCGGATGTTCGCATGCGGTCGCGCTGCTGGATTCTTCGCTGGCGCTCAGAATGACAAACTGAAAGACCGATGACCCTCGAAGCCGTCAAACTTGCCGCCGCGGACAATCTCTGGAGCGCCATCCTGCCCGAGTTGGTGCTCGGCTGTCTCGCCCTTTTCCTGCTCGTGCTCGAACTGGTGCTGCCGAAGCGGCACCATGGGGTCATCCCCGACGTCGCTTCCGCCGGCGTCCTCGGGACGCTGGTCTGGGTGCTGGTGAATTTCTCGCCGGCGACGCTCGGGGCCACGACGTTCAGCGGCCTGCTGCACCACAATGTCGCCGGGCAGGTGATGCGGGTGTTCTTCCTGCTGTGTGCTCTGCTGGTGTTTCTCCTCGCGCGGGTGAGCCTGGCGAAGCAGGCAATGCCGCGGATTGAGTTTTATCACATCCTGCTGGTCGTGACTGGGGCCATGATGCTCCTCGCGCAGAGCAACCACTTCGTCATGCTGTTTGTGGCGCTGGAGACCGTGACGATCGGTCTCTATATCCTCGTCAGCTATTATCGCACGAGTTCGGCTTCGCTCGAAGCGGGGCTGAAATATCTGGTGATGGGCGCGCTGAGTTCGGCTTTTCTCCTCTTCGGCATTGTCCTGCTTTACGGTGTGGCCGGAAACCCGGCCTTGCAGGCGCACACCGCGGCCGCGATGAATTATGGTGAGCTGGCGCGGTTTCTGGCCGCGAACCCGCACAATTTCATCGCGAGCCTTGGCATCGTCTTCGTGCTTGCCGGCGTGGCCTTCAAGATTGGCGCGTTTCCGTTTCAGATCTGGATCCCGGATGTGTACCAGGGCGCGCCGACGCCGGTGACGGCTTTTCTCGGCGTGGCATCGAAGGCCGCGGGCTTCACCGTGTTGCTCGGCCTCTGTGGCGCGAACGGCGTTTTTGGCGCTTACAACTGGCTCGTCACGCCCGTGCTCACGGCGATGGCGGCCGCGACCATTATATTCGGCAATATGGCCGCGCTCACCCAGCACAACGTGAAGCGGCTGATCGGTCTCTCGGGGGTTTCGCATGCCGGCTTCCTGCTGCTCGGCGTCGTCGCGACCACCACGGCCCCGATGGCGACGGGTGCCGTGTACTTCTATCTTTTCATGTATCTCCTGGCGTCGTTCGCGGTCTTTGGCGTGATGGTGCATGTGGCGGGCGCCGACGATGCCGATCAGGAGCTCGATCATTACGCCGGACTGGCCAAGGAGAATCCGTTCCTTGCCGCGGTGCTGGCGGTCGGCCTCGGGTCGCTGGCCGGCATCCCGCCGCTGGCGGGTTTCATGGGCAAGCTGTTCGTCTTTATCGCGGCGTTTCAGGCGGGTGCGCGCTGGCTGCTCGTGATCGCCGCGGCGGGCGTGGTTGTGTCGATCTATTATTATTTCGGCTGGATCAAGGCGGCGTTCTTCGAGACGTGGGCACCCCCGGCTGACACCGCGCCGGCGCGGCCGGCGCGCACGCCGGTCGGCGTTGTTGCCGGGATCGCGCTCGGCGCGCTCGCGCTCGCTTCGGTTGTGCTGGGCTTCTTCCCCGGTCCGTTCGGGCAGTGGCTGACGATGCGGTGAATTTGAATCGCCGAAGTTGTAAGATTTTGGCCAATCCCGTTCACCACGGAGACACAAAGACACGGAGAAAACCAAGGGGTGATCGGAAATCTCTTCTCTGCGCCTTTGTGTCTTTGTGGTGAGTCAGCGCAAAGCCAACCGACCAAGGCAGGATGGCCACAAAAAGGCACGAAGGCTCTGTGTGTGCAGATGGAGTTCACCTGAGCGCCCATAGGCGCTGCGAGCGCTCTGGCCGCCGGGAGAAATGATTCCTCTGCGTTTCTGGGCTAGCGTCGCTCACGGAGCAGACATTCGCGGTGCCTATGGGCGCCACGCAAAGCCCCGCAGGCTCTCAAAGCCCTTTTGCGCCTTTTTGTGGCCAAATGGATTGGTGCATCTGGGCTCGCCATGTCGTCGGAACTCGCGCCGAGTCCCGCCTTGCTTCTCCCTCCTCGCCACCTAGGGTCTGGCCATCCGCCCTGCCATGGAAACCGCCGTCAAAGTCTGGACCGATGAAGAGCTGATGGCTCTGCCGAAGAACGGCCATAAGCACGAACTCATCAACGGGGAGATTATCATGAGCCCGACCGGGTATCGCCACGAAGACATTGCGGCCGCCGTTCTGGTGGCGATGCGTCAGCACGCTTGCCAGCACAAGCTCGGTTCAGTCTGCGGTTCGAGCCTCGGTTGCTGGATGGCATCGGGAAACCTGCTTTCGCCCGATGTCTCGTTTATTCACCGGACACGAATTCCACGTGGCCAGGACGCCGTGAAGCGGTATTTTCAAGGGGCGCCGGATTTGGTCGTGGAGATTCTGTCGCCGTGGGATCGCACGGTACGCACACACGACAAGATGGTGGAGTATTTCGACAGCGGCGCCCGAATGGCGTGGGTGATCAATCCCGAGGAAAAATCGGCCCTCGTGTACCGTGGTGCCGAAGCCGGACGCCTCCTCCGCGTGACCGACGCCCTCGACGGCGAGGACGTGCTCCCCGGCTTCCAGTTGCCGCTGGCGGAGCTGTTCGCCGAGCTGTCGTTCGGGTAATCGACAACCCAAGGACCGCGCACCCGGAAAACTTCGACCCATAATTTTGCGTAGCATCGGCTACGGTCTCCATAGAAAACCGCGAATTTTCACTCCCGAGATCCACAGCCAAGGCACGCGCCCGATTGGGCGCGGCTTGGCGTATCTTCGGGAAAGGCGCTTCGCGGTGCCTCTATGGAGGGTGCGTTGGGTCGCGCCCTCTTTTATGAAACGGGTTCAGCTCGATAGTTTCGTTAGTGCACTTTGCGCCCTGCTTTTGGCTTTTGTCTGCAATGGCCAGAGCGCCAATGATCATGCTGTAGGCGAGGTGCTCATTCGATTCAAGAGCTCGGTCAATGCACAAGAGATTGGTGCTTTTGAGAGAGCACAGGCGCTATATTTTCTGAACGAAATCCAGACCATCAAAGTTCGACTTTATCGGCTGCCACAAGGTGCAGATGCAAGAGCCGCTGCGGCGCGCTTCAGTCAGGAACCAATCGTCGAGTTTGCCGAGCCGAACTACGCGCGCGATCTCTCCGCGGTGAACGATTCTGCTTATCCGAACCAGTGGTCGCTCCATAACACAGGCCAACGAGTGAATGGCGTAATCGGCCCGGCTGGAGTCGACAT
Organism: Opitutaceae bacterium; assembly: GCA_044344465.1. Classification (GTDB taxonomy): domain Bacteria; phylum Verrucomicrobiota; class Verrucomicrobiia; order Opitutales; family Opitutaceae; genus ER46. Next base: position 4,713 of record JBIJCX010000299.1, on the reverse strand, counting down.
CCGGTGGCCCGAAGCCATGACCCTCTTCAAGGGAGTTACGCCAATTACCGTTGCGGTCATCGACAGTGGTGTAGCTTTGGATCACCCGGAAATTCTCTCGAACGCGTTTGTGAATTCCGTCGAGCTAAACGGTCGCTCGGGTGTAGACGATGATCGTAACGGCTACGTCGATGATTTCACCGGCTTCGATTTCTACGCACTGGACCCATTGCCGATAGATGAATTCGGACATGGAACTTTGGTGGCCAGTATCATTGCGGGCGTGAGCAACAACAATCTTGGTGGAGTTGGAATTAGCCAAACGGCAAGGATTATGTCCTTGCGTGTCCTGAATCAATTCGGCCGCGGTAGCGTGCCGAAATTTGCGCGGGTTTCAGATGTAGCATTGGCTTTAGATTACGCACAAAAAAATGGCGCGCGAATCGTGAATCTGAGCCTTGGCGGCTCGGCATCCAGCACCACCGAATTGCTTATGCTCCGCTCGTTGAGTTCGGCCGGGGTGCTGGTTGTTGCTGCTGCTGGAAACGGCGGTGATGACGGGATCGGCGATAACAACGATGTGAATCCAATTTATCCCGCATCGTATGGCGTGGACAACATCATCGCTGTTGCTGCCCAAGATCGCTCGGGGGGAATTGCATCGTTTTCGAACTACGGCGTTCAACGCGTTCACATTGCCGCACCCGGCACGCAAATCTTGGGTGCGGATGTCACGAGGCGCACTGTCTTCTTTCAGAATTTCAACGGCGCAACTCCGGGTTGGACAACTGGAAGTTCCAGCGGAAATCTCTCCCCAAATTCTTGGAACATCTATGCCAGCACCGACAGTTTTCTTGTAGACCGGCTGGCCGGTAGCACCTATTCGCCCTTCACGAACACTTGGGTTCGGTCGCCTTTCATTAGTTTGGTCGGCGTAATTGGTGCGCGACTGACATTCGACAGTTTTTTCGATCTCGCGGACGACGTCCTATTCATCGAGGCGTCAGTTGATGGAATTGATTGGTTTCCGTATAGTTACTTGGTTGGGACCTCAGATTCGATTGTGGGTACATATTCAGTTGACATCTCGGATTTCGACGGAGGTGCGGGATATTTTCGATTTCGCCTGTCCTCGAATGCCTTTTTTCAGGGCCTTGGAGTTGCAATAAACAATTTCACGATAAGTTCGGTGACTCTCTTCGATCCCGGCGCTCCTCGCTTTCAATATCGTGACGGAACTTCGTTCGCGGCGCCGATGGTGAGTGGTGTTGCGGCACTTGTGATGTCACAGCGTCCGGACTTAACCGCCAGCCAAGTTCGCTCGATCATTCTGAGTTCGGCGCGACCGGTTTCGGCCTTGTCTGGAAAGGTTTCAAGCGGCGGAATGTTGGACGCCGAGCGTGCATTGCAACTTGTCAACGCCGCGACAACAGCGCCGAGCATCGCTGCGCAGCCTACAGGCCAGAGCGTGACAGCCGGTGGGAGTGTGACATTCTCGGTTGGCGCAAATGGTACCGCGCCGTTTAGCTATCAGTGGCGCAAGGATGGGGCTGCGATTTCCGGTGCTACGGGTCCAACGTTGAGCCTTAGCAATGTGCAACCGGTCGCATCCGGCAGCTATACCGTGGTTGTGACAAACAGCACCGGCATTGTGATTAGCAACGCAGCCGTGCTCACAGTCATTTCGACCGGGTTGAGCATTTACGCGTCTGAGGCAACCTTCCCGGCGCGACTGTTTCGTGTCAGCCCGGCCAACGGAGCGACCAGTCAAATTAGTCCCCTGAGTTTCTTTCCGGGTCTTGATTTCCGTAGCAATGGAGTCCTATACGGATCGTCCTCTACACTGAGCACGGTGTCTACCGCGACGGGAACGGCCACCACGATCGGCACTTTGCCGGAACTCATCGTGAGCATCGCCTTCAGTCCCGCCGACGAACTCTACGGCGTCAGCAACGACGGCCGCACGCTATACAAGATCGATCCGAGGACCGGCCGCAGTCTCAGCAGCGTGTCGTTGACCGGAACGACCTTCTCCACCGGGGGCGTATTTTCGGGCGAAATTAGTGGCATCGACTTCGCACCCGACGGCAAATTGTACGGCATCGGATTCGGTCTGTATCTGATCAACCCAAATACTGGCGTGGCAACGCGGGTCACACCCAGCGGGCGTTATGTCAGTGGTGATATGTATGGGGACCTTGATTTTGGATCGGATGGTCAATTGCGGGCGGCGACATCGGTAGCCGGCGGAAACACTTCGAACCTCTATACGATCGATACCGCAGCCGGTATTGGCCAGCTCGTCGGCCCAATGGGCGCGAGGATCAGTGGACTCGCCACCCTTCCTGGCACGTCTACGTCTTCTGCGCCCGTCATCAGCACTCAGCCGGCGAATATTTCTGTGAATTTTGGACAGCCAGCCAGCTTCACCGCTACTGTAACGGGGACACCACCGCTCACCTACCAATGGCGAAAAGACGGTTTGGACATCGCCGGTGCCACCAGCGCGACGCTGACAATCGTCGCGCCGACTGCCGCCGGCAATTATACGGTCGTGGTCACGAACGCCGCAGGCGCTGTCACGAGTGCGACGGCTGTTCTGACGGTCAACGTGCCGCCGAGCATCACCACTGCGCCGGGCAACCTGACGGTCACTGCCGGACAGAATGCTTCGTTCGCCGTGGGCGCCACCGGCACGCCTGCTCCCGGCTACCAATGGCGTAAGGACGGCGTGAACATCGTCGGCGCGACCGGCACGACCCTGACATTGGCGAGTGTCGTGCCAACCGCCGCTGGCAACTATACGGTGGTCGTCACGAACCCGGCCGGTTCGGTGGCGAGTGGGGCGGCTGTTCTCACGGTGAATGTACCGCCGGTGGTCACCACTGCGCCGCGCAACTTGGCGGTCAGTGCCGGACAGAACGCTTCCTTCACCGTGGTCGCTATCGGCACGCCCGCCCCGAGCTACCAATGGCGCAAGGACGGCGTGGCCATCGCTGGCGCCACCGGCGCGACCCTGACGCTGGCGAATGCCACACCAACAGCCGCTGGCAACTATACGGTTGTCGTCACGAACGCGGCCGGTTCGGTGGCGAGCGCAGCGGCTGTTCTCACCGTCAACGTGCCGCCGAGCATCACCACGTCGCCGGGCAACTTGGCGGTCACTACCGGACAGAACGCTTCCTTCACCGTGGTCGCCACCGGCACGCCCGCCCCCGGCTATCAATGGCGCAAGGACGGCGTGGACATCGCCGGCGCGACCGGCGCGACTCTGACGTTGACGAACGTCGCGCTGACAGCTGCGGGCAGCTATACAGTGGTGGTTACGAATGTAGCCGGTTCAGTCACGAGTGCTGCCGGCACGCTTACGGTTCCCTTCGCCCGTCTGATCAATCTCTCAATTCTTACCTCCCTCGCCACTGCAGGAGATACGTTCACGATGGGCTACGTTGTCGGTGGCAGCGGTACCAGCGGCGCGAAGCCGCTCGTGATCCGCGCTGCTGGTCCCTCGCTCGGCGCGTTGGGACTTCCCGGAACCGTGGACGATCCCAAGATCGAACTTTTCGCCGGCCCTGTGAAGACCGGTGAAAACGACAACTGGGGCGGGTCTGCCACGATCGCCAATGCGATGTCGGCCGTGGGTGCATTTGCCTACACCGGGCCAACCTCACGCGACGCGGCGGCGGCATTGTCGGTGGGGAGCGGCGACAATTCGGTGAGAGTGTCTGCGATCGGCAATGGCACGGGCGCGGTCATCGCGGAGATTTACGACGCCACCCCGAACACCAGTTTTACCGGCACCACCCCGCGGCTGGTTAACGTTTCCGTGATCAAGGAGGTAGGCGCGGGATTTACCCTCGGGTTCTACGTCGGTGGCAGTGGCACCAGAAATGTGCTCGTTCGCGCGATCGGGCCGACCTTGGGTACTGCCTTTGGCGTGTCAGGCGCGGTGAGCGATCCGCAACTCACGCTCTACTCCGGGCAAACCGCCATGGCCGCAAATGACAATTGGGGCGGTGGATCGGCGCTCAGTTCCGCGTTCTCATCGGTGGGCGCCTTCGTGTTGCCCGTCACATCGCGCGACGCAGCGACCGTGGCCAGTCTTGGTCCCGGTAGCTATACGGTTCAGGTTTCCGGTGTCGGTGGAGCGACCGGGACAATTCTGGTCGAGATCTACGAGCTGCCCTGAGTGTTTCGAGGCGTGGTGGAGTGAGAGTTAGATCAAAGCCACCCGACCAAGGTAGAGGTTGGTAGAAACAGGGAGGCAGAAAAATTCCCAAATCCCTGCCACCGGATATTTTTCTGCCCCCATCTTTCTGCCAACTGTATTGGTTGTGGGGGATTTTTGGATTATCACGAACGACGGTTCTGAATGTAGCCCCACGCGTTACATGATGCGTGCATATGGAGGTCCTCCGGGAGCCCGCATGAGACTGATTCGGGGCGCTTCAAGAATGCGGGCGCGGGGACGTGCCCGCCCACCGCCAAATAGATTGGGGCATCTGAGATTGGTTTTGGTTGTGCCCAAAACAGAGTTAAACGCGGAGCACACAGAGGTCGCGGAGGGAAATAGGCGCCGAGGAAATAGGGTCAGCGCCGAGGAAATAGGGTCAGGCTTTGGGGTTTGGGGTATTGGCGGCGGTACGGTTGCTCATTTCAACCCCAAGACCCATGGCCTGGCCCTGTTCTTCGGTTTCCATCAAGAAACTCTACCTGACGAAGCGAGTGCCCGAA
>JBIJCX010000048.1:0-34157 GCA_044344465.1 Opitutaceae bacterium | reverse complement strand
CCCGTCGTTTTTTCCCGCCTATCCCGTACCCACGCCCATGAACTTTCGATCTGCTTTGATCGCGATCGCGCTGCTGCCCGGCGCCTTCCCTGACCTCCCCGCCCAGACCCAACGGCCGGCCGCGCCGCCGGCTGAGAGTGCTGCCCGCCGTTCCCGCGAGGCGGAGGCCCGCGGGCTCGCAGAACCGTTTCGCGGGATCACGGCCGAGGGCAAGGTGCAGCCCGGGCTCTTTACCCTTCGATCGACCGGCGTGTCGACCGAACCGGTGCGGGCGGCGGCGAACGCGCTCCTCGCCGGCCTCAGCGACGAGCAGCGAAAGAAAACGGTGTTTCCCGTCGACGATCCCGAATGGCGCAAGTGGATGAACCAGCATTTCTATGTGCGCCAGGGCGTCAGCTTCCAGGAGATGTCGGAGCCCCAGCGCGCCGCCGCCTTCGCGCTGATGCGGGTCTCGCTCAGCGCGAAGGGCCTGAAGCTCTCGCAGGACATCATGAAGCTGAACCACACGCTCGGCGAACTGAACCAGAACGATTTCGTCAACTACGGCGAGTGGCTCTACCATCTCACGGTGATGGGCGAACCCTCGGCCACGAAACCGTGGGGTTGGCAGCTCGACGGCCATCATCTCATCATCAACTATTTCATCCTCGGCGATCAGGTCGTCATGACGCCGCTCTTCGTGGGCTCCGAGCCGGTCATCGCACCCTCCGGAAAACACCGGGGGCTGACGATTCTGCAGGAGGAGCAGAACCGGGGCCGCGATCTCCTCCTGTCGCTCGACGACGGGCAGCGCAGGCGCGCGGTCCTCGAAACGTCGAAGACGGGCAACAACAACCTGACCGAGGCGTTCAAGGACAATGTCGTGCTCGACTACGCCGGCCTTCGCGCCGCGGATCTCGGTGCGGCGCAGCGCCAGGCCCTCCTTGACCTCATCGCCGTGTACGTTGCCAACCTGGACGACGGTCACGCGAAGGTGAAGATGTCCGAAGTGCGGGCGCATCTCGATGCGACCTGCTTCGCGTGGATCGGCGGCAGCGCGCCCGACAGCGTATTCTATTATCGCATCCACAGTCCGGTCATCCTGATCGAATTCGATCATCAGCGACCCGCAAACCTGCGGCACCTCGCGTCCGATCCGTCGGTGCCGAACCGGCAGCATATCCATGTCGTGGTGCGCACGCCGAACGGAAACGACTACGGCAAAGATTTGCTGCGCCAGCACCTCGGCCAGCACGCGCACTGAGGCGTGATAATTCAGTTGAGAGCTGAGGGTTGAGAGTTGAGGGCAAAACCAAAAGGCGATTTCATTCGCGGTGGGTCCGATACCCGAAGCTTGCTTCGGCTTGGTTGGCTGTAGGAGCGGGTTAGGGCCGCGATGTAGGGTTAAAATCCGGCCATACCCCCGCTCCTACAGTTTTCGGCAAATGCCCCGGGGCTTGTTCCGGGGATGTTTAGCTCAGAACAGGCGGGTGGGACCACGGGCGAATATCCGGCTCGGGTCCCGTCCACGGCGAACGGCCACCGCCGCAGGGTGCAACTACGCACGCGGTGGGGGGCGTTATTCGCCTTCGACAGCCGGCACGGATCGATGTCAGAACAGAGGCGATCTCCCACCGTGTTCATGGTTCGCGTTCCACCGATCGCATCCCGCCTGCCTGGCGCGCCGCACCCGCGGCGCGATCGCCGCGGCATGACCATGGCGGAGGTCCTGATCGCCGCCACCCTGCTGGCCTTCGTGATCATGAGCAGCCTGACCGCGCTGTCCCAGGCGTATGGATTTACCCACCACGCGCGCATGGTCACGCTCGCCGGGCAGATCGTGCAGTCGGTGATGGAAGATCTGCGGCTGCGCAACTTCACCGAGCTCAAGGCCTACGCCGCCCAGACCCAGCCGGTCAGTTTCACCTCCACCTTGAGCACCGAGCGCTTCGCCTCCAATTTTACGACCGGCTTCGCCCTCTCAGGGGAGTTCACCACGCTCGTGACCTCGACGTCGACGCAGCTCGGCAAGATCTCGCTCACGCTCACGGTGACGTGGAGTGAGCAGGGGACCGCAAACTGACTCGGAGACCTCTGCCCCCAGGCCGATTGCCATCTGCCGGGCTACGTTCAGAAAAGCGTGTTGAACGGTTCGCGATTATCGCGGGCGAAGGCGTTGCCGCTGCCAGGCGCCGCTGTTAGTTCGGACCAAGCGTTGACGCGGTAGCCGAAATTTGAAGACTCGACGGTGGCCAACTGGGAATCCCAGTGGAACCGGCCCCAGACGGAAACGTTGATTTCATTGGCGATGACCGCGCCGTAAACATCGGCCGCGATCGCCATATTGACCCTGCCGTTGGGCGCGTAGATTGTGCCAGTAAGGGCGGCGGCGCCAAGCAGATCGATCGTCTGAGGGGTACTGGCCGGTGCGGTGCCCCAGATGGTTGCCTTCTGGGCGGCACCGGTGGAATTGACGATGCCTGGAGTGAGGAGGGCAATCGTGACATTTCCCGGGGTGTAGAGATTGAAAGAGGGATTGGTTGAGCCGCTTGGGCCGACATCGATCTTTCCGAGAAGAACGATCGTCGTGTTGCCGGTGACAATCAGATCGACGGGGCCTTTGATGTTTAACGTGCCGGCCATGACGCTGAGTGAAGTGGCCGTGTAAAGGTAGCGGCCGTTGGGACCGGGCAGGTCGCCAACGCGGGGCAGCTCCTTGGTGGCGAACGTGGCGGAGTAGGCACCGAGGGAGTAGGCGGTGCCGCTTGGGGCCGCGACGTCGGGAAGGTTGGTGTTGAAGTCCTTTCGGACTCGACTCGGGTCGATGTAGGCTGCGGGGGCCGCGGGGACGGCCGGGGAGGTCGCACCGTAAATGCGACCCAGCGCCGCGCTCGGATCGGAGCCGCCGGTCGCCACATAGCCATAGATGCTTGATGCGCCCGTGAGTGAGATCTCGGCCGGATCGGCGGAGTTGGTGGCGATGGTGGCTCGGTCGGCTCGGTTGGTTGCAGCGTTATATGGGCCCAGGGCCGAATCGTAACTGTCGACGGAGCTGGCGACAGAGAACGACACGTTGTTCTTGGATACCATGCCGTTGGACCACGGCCGGCGTCGCCCGATGCCGACGCGCAGCTGTTTGATGAGCCTGGGCTGATTGGGGAAGTTGATTACGCCGGCGGCGTAAATGGCCGGGGCCGCCCCCGTGATGCTGTCTACGCGAACATAAATCGCGCCGGTGGCTTGCCCAAAATTGAAGCCGGAGGTGATGGTCTTGACATAATCGGCGGTGGCACTGGTGGCGAGTGTCCAGCCGTTGCCCGAGCTGAAGCCGTTCGTGTTGAGTGCGTAGAGACCCTCCTCGATGCCTGCCTCCGCCAGGTTGAAGGCGGAGTTAAGGAAACCCGACCGCGTAGCCAGCTTCGCCTCTTGGGCGGCGCGCGAGAGAAAACTGGCCGCAATCACCGCGGTGACGGCCGCAAGCACCAAGACGGTGATGACGGCGCTGCCGCATTCAGTACGTCGTGGACTTGGCCCGCATCGTGAATTGCGTGGAAATGACATACTCGGAGGTGATTGTGGAGGCGACAAGACGGACAAGACGCAGACTAAGCTGCACTTGTTTTACTTCGACCAAGCTCGTGGTTTCGACGTTGTTGCCGTTGGCGTAGTAAAACGCGAAGGTTTCGACGTCACGGGCGTAGGTTGTGGTGCTAGAGCTGTCTTCACGTGTGACCGTGCGGGAGTACGAGTCGTAGGTCCAGATGACGTCTTGGACTGCCGTGACGGCTGGGTTGGTCGGCACGGTGAGGGTAAGAGACGTAGCGCTGAAGTTGGTGACGTCAGTGGCGGAGCGCAGATCGGAGCCAAGGCGCTCGAGCATGAGCCGGGCCTGGGCGTTCATTTCGCCATAGTTGGACAGTGACCGGTCACCCCGGGCGATGAACACGAATGAGGTGAGCAGCGCAAGGGTGAGCATCATCATCAGGCCGAGCGAGATCAGCAACTCGACGAGCGTGAAGCCCGAACGACGGCCGCCGCGGCGACTATGGAGCCCAGCCGACATAAATGTAATCGCTCAGACCCTGCTCGCAGAAATAAGTGATCAGCTTGCGCGAGAACTGCGTGCCTTGTTCCGTCCAAGCGACGGTGAGGGTGACAGAGATCTTGCCCAGCGTGCCGGGGGATGAGGCCACCAGCGTGGTAAAATCACCTTGCAGCGTGAAGCCTTGGGTGAACGCCGAGGCAAAGCGCTCGCTCGCAAGCGTGGAAGTGAAACTAACCGGCTGGGTCTCCGCGGCGTAGGCTCTCAAGGAGGAGTAGTTACGCAGCCGCAAGTCCTCCATCACTGACTGAATAATTTGGCCTGCCAGAGTGACCATGCGGGCATGCCTTGTCAGCCCATAGGCCTGCGAGAGCGCGGTGAGGCTTGTCATGATCACAAATCCCAGCAGGGTCGCCGCAATCAGAACCTCCGAGATCGTCATGCCACACGTTCTCGCTCGGCGGCAAAAGTGCGGCCGGCGCGCAGAACACGGGGGGGCGAAACATCGCAGAACGTGACTCATTGGCCGCAGGATTTTTCCAGAATTTTAACAGCGCTGTCGATCTCGGATATTACCCAGCCGCTGGGTAATGCCACCCGAAAAGCCCCGCCGGCCCCTCCGCATTTTTCCGCAGACCGCGTTTTCCACACGCGGTGTGGGCTTGCTTCAGTTGAGATTTGCAGCTGCGGTTGGGAAATACCACCTATCGCTTCGGCCAATGGCAATCCGCGTTCAGCTTCCAAGTTCCAAGAAACCGCCGGCCAAGGTCGACCAAACTTTCAGTGGTGACCGGGCGGCCGCGCTGGCCCGTCTGGCCAAGACCGGTCCCGCGTCCGATATTCCGAAGCTAGAACCGTTGTCACGCTCGCCGCCGAGTCTGGAATTACCCCCGGAAGCTCCCGTCCCACCGGTCGCGACGAGAATCCGGGTGAGGCCCAAGCCGGCCATTTCCGCGGCTCAAAACGTCTCGCCGGAGAACGCGGTCCCGGTGAAACCCAGCCACGCCCCTGACATTGCGGACGGCGGAACGCCGCCGTCCGCAGGAGAAATTTCCGTCGCAGCTGCGGTCGACGCGGAAGCATTGGGCCCCGGCGGCCCGGCCCCCGCAGCCGCGGGAGCCGCGCCCGACACCGTTTCCGAGGCGTTGCTCGATCCGTCCAGCGCGCCCGCAATGATCCGCGCCTCGGGGCTGTTGCTCAAATGGGGCGTACTGGCAGCAGTCTTGCTCGCAATCGGATTCATCGCGATGCGTTTCCTGGTCCCGTTTCTCAACGAACTGCGCCAGCCGGGCAAGACCAACGCCATCGCCGACAAGAATGCCCCGACCGCGGTGCGCGTCATCCAGCAGACTCGCGCAGTCGTGGCTAAGAACGATGCGAAGGTCACCTATCTCAACGAAATCGTTTCGGCGGCTGAACAGAAACCGGTCGTGACTCCGCCGCCCGCGCTGCCGCCCGTGGCCCGTCCGGCGGCGCCGGTCGTGTTTGGCTCCGACGCCTACCTGGCGCCCTATCAGGAGGCGGTCGCGCGCTTCACGCTTGGGGGAGTCTTCGACGGTTCTCCCCCGGTGGTGTATCTGAACGGACGGATCGTGAAGTATGCCGAGATCATCGATCGGAATCTTGGGCTTCGATTCATCGGCGTGGATGTGGAGAACAAGGCGGTGCTCTTCACGAACGCGGACAACGTGACATTCCGGAAATACTACTGAGCCGGGCGGGCGGTGGACGACCGGCGGCGCATGCCGCCTACAAGCGCCCGCGCACACTCGTTCGCGCCGTCGCACTGAGCATTTGTTCCGTTTCAGCGACCATGCGCTCCGTGTCACCCGGAAAAATCTCCGGTGCGACCTCGGCCCGAAATTGCTCCCAGGCGGCAGACAGAAAATTTCGGATGTCGGTATCCTGGGTCGACTGCACCTGATCGGCCTGGGCGCGCAATTCCGGGACGCCCGTTTCGTGCAACGCCTTGGTGGATTCGATCAGGGTGTCGAACTGCCCCTGCGCCTCGGCCAGGGGCAGCGCTTTGATCTCGGCCACCCACCCGGATAGGCTGTTTTCAGGCAAGTGCGGCAGAGGCTTGGTTTCGATGCCGCTGGCGCGGAACACCTCAAGCTGGGTATCCGCGATCCGGTTGGCAAACTTCACCTCTTCGTCGACGATTTCCGCGGCTGAGAATGCGAGCGTGAATGCCTGAATCGTCGCCTCAGAGTACATGTTGGAATGCCGGGAATAGCCGGAGCAGGCCAGGTTGCGCACGTTGCCGATGGCGCGGGTAAACTCGAAGATCTTTCCGCTGAAACGCTCAAGACACCGCAGCCAGTCCTCCTTCTGCCGCAGGGCGGCAAGCGCCTGGATGTACTCCGGACAATCCTCCCGCAGCAGGACCTCGATCTCTTGCTCGATCATTCTTGCAATATGCGGCTCACATAAATCCAGCATCTGCATCCGCTGCCGCAGTCGCGCGACCGTTTCCTCAGCCTTGGCCAGATTGGCCTGATGCTCACCCTGGCTTCTTCGCAGGATGATGGCCATGAAAGGGGGCCGGGTCGCCTGCAGGGCCCGCAGTTCAGACTCCTTTTTCAACAGCAGCGGCGTGGTCTTGGTTCGGCAAAGCTTCATGTGCGCCTCGCGGTGCAACAAGTCATGGAGTTTGCGACTGAGGCCCGATTCGCTCATGGATGAAGTGCCGAACTTCGCGCGCATCATTGCGCATGGGCCGGATTCCCGTAAAGACGAAATACGGGCGAGCGCGATATTTCGACCCGCAACTGCGGGTCAGACGCCCCCGCCGCGCCACCTTTCCTCTCGGCGGGACTTGGAACGCGGAGGGCTGGCCCGCCTGCGGCGGGTTGCGACCGCGCGGCGCGAATACGTCCGGGCGGGTCCGCCTACTTTGTCACCGGTTCAAGGGAAATGAGGATGCGCTCGAATTCGCGCCGGATGGCCACGACTCCGTCAGCGGGTGCTTCCAAAGTAAAGACATAGGCTGCGTTGCCGTTACTGCAGCCGGCCACCAATCGGAACTGGGCTTGGTTCGCCGGAGCGGGGAGCGTAAAGGTACACTCGTAGACCCGGGTGCGCCAACCCATGAGGCGCAGCATTTGTGGATTCGTCAGCGAATCGTCGTCACAGAGCACCCGGACATTCTGCGCGCTGCGGGCCAGGAGGGATCCGACAAATGCGCTCCAACGATCCGGCTCAAGCAGGACGCTGGCGTGCGCTGGATGCAGTGCAGACAGCGCCAGACGGATCTGGGGGTTTGCTCGTTGCGTCCACGCGACGGAAAATCCCGGCGCTTCGATCCGCTGCCACAGACCGAAGAGGTCCCAGTTTCCCTCCAAGATTGCGCCGGGTCCAAAGCTCATCACCTGCTTCACTTGTTCCATCCCGTCCCACAGCACGGAGCGCCGGGAGAATTGTACGGGCAGGGGTTTCCACGCGACCGCCGCTGATGCGACCGGCCGGCTGGGGTTCCGTGGAGTGGCGGGTCGGGCACCAAGGATTTGCGCCTCGGTCGGCAGGGCAGCGATGGCGAAGGCTGCGACGAAGAAAAGGAGGCGGATCATGACTACATGCTGGTGAAACCCAGAGTGGTGTCGTTGAGCAGGGTGTTGAATTGAGTGGCGGTCAGATCCCCGTAGGCGACGCGACGGAAGGTGCGGAGCATCGGGGTGCCGGGGGGCTGCCGCCCTTGCTGAAACATCTGGCTGAATCCCCATTCGCGGGTCGGCGCCCCGTACCGTGCGCTACTCCATGGCCCGGTCGCCACGGTGCTGTTGAACAACGCTACCATCGAGCCGCGGTACCGACAGCGGATGCCCCCCCAACTCTCGAGGAAACGGGGAAAGTTCTCGACGCCGCCCGAATAGGACGCGCCGCCGCTCGTCGTGCCCACATTACCCGTGAGGATGGCGGTGACGACCTCGGTATTGGTAGCAGCGGGCCGGGTCGTGTTGTTGCTCGTCGCATCCCCGACGGGTTTGCCCAAGCCACTGTTCCACCAGGCCGCCGACAGGATGTTGATGGCGTCGGCGGCGAGCGCGGCAGGCACTTCGCCGGTCTTGGGTGTGCCAATATTTGTGGTGGTGTCGCCGGTCTGCACGCCAGGGGAATTGTAATTTCCGCAAACGTAAGCGGCGGCATTGGTAGCGAGAGTAAAACCATCGGGCAACAGGGCGTTGGAGGGATCCACCTCCCGCCGATTCGGCAGTTGCGTTCCATTCACGAGGCGCACGGCGGTCCGAGTGCCGGTGCCTACTCCCATCGTCCCGACGTCGCTGTTGGCGAGGTAGCCCGCCATCGGGTTTTCGACTTCAACGTATACATTGCCATTCCACCCGCCGGTGGTGGCATCGAGACTCCAGTCGTCGCTATACGAAGCGGTGCCGCTGTTCCAAACTTTGATGTTCGTGGCTGCACCGGAAGTGGCTGAGGCCACGGCAGTGCGCAGCTTGCCGACATCGACATCGACGGTGCTGACCCAGGCGGATTCGCGAAAATCGTACAGGCGGCGGTTGGGGTTGACCAGGCCGGTGGGAAGCGCAACCACCTTGTCTCGATTCGAGGCGATCCAGGCCGCGCGATTGGCCGCCGTCGTTTGCGCCTTATAGGCAGCCGCATTCGCGGAGCTGAGAAACGCGATCGGCGCCGGTGGAGCAGAGCCGGAATTGGCACCTTGGAAAATATACAGCCCGGCTTTGTTCGAGTATTTCTGGGCCTCGAGATTGGCGATCGCCGAGGAGCTCGTATCGGGCGGCTCGATGATCGTATGGGCTTCGACCGAATCACCGGCCCGAATTCCCGGCAGCGGTTGCGGGATGATACCCATCGAGGAGTCTTGGAGATTTCCGCGCCACGTTTGGGAGGCGATCTGGCTGAAGGTGTTTCCGGGAGAGCGCGCTGCGAGCTGCGAATCGACATAGGTGCCAAGGGACGCGCCACTCGCATTTCTGATCGCGGAACTGTTGACGCTGATCGTGGCGTCGGACACTCCGTCGTTGTTCACGTCGAGCCCATTCGCAATGAAGACATTGCGGCCGCCCGGCCGGCCGGTGGCCAGCGCTCCGACGGTCAGCCTGCCGGCGGTCGTGAGATTGTTCATGAAGGTCAGCGTCTGGTCGGTGGAATAGTAGGAATTGGCATTGGAGTGCACCGGCCCGCTCACGGTCATGTTGGCGCCCGGATGAAGTTCCATCGTGAGGTTGTAGAAAATGGCATAGTTGAAGAGGAATGCATCGCGAATCTCGACGGACTGCGTGGAATACTGGGTGGCGCTGAGCCCCGACGTACTGGCGGTGGCCGAGGCCAGCAGGCGGATGGTCTGGGTGCGCACGTTTTGACCGCGCAAGGGGTCATACCCATTGCCGGGATCGTTCGGGTCAACGTAGCGTCGCGTCGATTCCGAATACTGGCTGGCCCAGAAGCGGAGCGCCGTCGGAGCGACGTTGTTGTAGGTCGAAGCGCCTTGGGCGTAGAGCGTTGATTTTCGAGCGGTGTGGACGGTGACCGGGGCGCTGCGAAGTTCGGCGGTCGAAAAATTGACGTTGCGCTCCAGCCGGGTCATCAACTGGGAAGCGCCGTATTCCAGCATCGCCTCGGCCGCGTTCTTGGCCTGAAAACGGAGTTGATTGCGCAGGTTCAGACTGAATTCGGTGCCGGCATAGCGCAGCAAGACCGCCGCCGTTAGGCACAGCAGCGTGGCGAAAATTATTACCGTGACGAGGGCGAAGCCGCGGGTGGGACGAGCATGGTTCATGGGAGCCTTTCAACCGCGCGGTGTGATGGTGAAATTGTACGTGTTCGTCACGCGCTTGGCGCGGTTGCCGTGTACGATTTTTGCCCGGGTGATGACACTCTTGTTTTGATAGTTATAAAAATTATAGCGGTTGGACAGGCCGTTGACATTGTTGAGCATGAGCGGAAACTCGGCGGCGCTCGCCCAAGCCGCGGTCGCCGGAGGGAGCAGCGCCTCGATGGTGGTGGTGCCGGTGGCGCCCGAGTCGGAAAGCGTGGCCGGAAACGTGGCCCCCCAGGTCGTGGTCCAACTCGTCGCCCCGGCTGGTTTGTACGTGTCGGTGTCGAACCGATAGACGGCATTTACACTTGGGGTCTCACCTGGCCTGCCGCGGTTGGGCGCGACCCAATAGCCGACAAGTCGCGTCACCTGGCCTCCGCTCAATTGCGGGTTGTTCGTCGCAACGCCGTCGTACAGGCGGACATCGTAATAAGGATCGCGATAATACACCAACACGAGGAAGTCGCCCGACTCTCCGTTCTGGAGACGGTCCGCCAGCGTGACGGTGCCGCTGCCGTTGGCATCTCTCGTCTCGGTCACGGGGTTCGCCGCCGTGCTGTCCCACCGGGGCTGTTGCGCAAACGCCTGGTAAATGACGAAGCTATTGGCTTCGCGGGCATTCTCCACCATTTGATTCGTCACTTCGCGAATATCGCCGTTGATCAGGAGCTTCTGCTCGGCGACGTACTGGATTTGCAGGTTCATGATGAAAAACGGCAGCACGCCGGCCATGACGAGCCCGAAAATCGCCGACACGACCATGATCTCCGTCAAGGTGAAGGCGCGCGTGCGCGGACAAACGAGCTTTTTCATGGGTTAGTAGGTTGGCACCGAGGAACGCACGGAGCGGAGCGCGCCATTGAACGTCCGGGTTACGCCGAAATTGTAGGTGGTACGGTAGTAGATGACGACCTCGACTCCCGCGGCCAAGCCGCTCGTGGCCGTCTCCAAACTCGTTAATACCGGGCGGAACTGGAAGGTCACCGGCTGGATGGGGTCACCGGCGGAGTTTTGATCCAGGTAGATGGTCTCCGAGGACCAAACGCCGTTGCCGAAGAATGTCCCGGTCAACGGCGTGATGGCAGCGCCGGAGGCATTCTCGATCGGCAGCGTGACCGAATTTGAAGAGTCCTGCGCCACCGCTCGCAGGGTCGTGTAATCCAGATGCCGGATTTGCTCCATGTAGCCTTGGGCCAGGGTCAGCGAGGTGTTTTGGTAAATCGCCTGTTCGGAACTCGAGCGGATCTGGAAGGTCACGCTGATCACGCTGATCGAGAGGATCGAGAGGAGGCTTAACGCGATAACCACCTCGACCAATGTCATGGCGTGATGCCGAACGCGGTTTGCGGAGGTGTGGATCGAGGAGGGCACGGGATGGATTTATTGCCGCATGCTAGCAGATGGGTGTTCATTCGCCTAGTGCCAGGCGGCCTAGTCAAATGGCCCTAGCTGATAGGGCCATATGACCCTATCACTCGACCGGAAAGCCGGTCAGTTGTCGCCCGCGGCGTGCGCAGCGGGATTGTCGATGTCTCGATTCGTTTTGAGCAGGTCAAGTTGCCGAAAAATCCCTGGCCTCTTGGTCAGGGGTCTCGTGGTCCGAGGCGCGGTCGGACCGAGGAATTCCTTGGCAACATGCCGGGTGCCTGCCACCATCGCTCGTTTTGCTTTCAATCGGTCCCCCGCAAATTCTTGCCCGGATCGGCTGGCTGCTCCTTACGCTGCTGGTGTCGTTTCTCGGCGCGCTTGCCGGGCTGCGTGCCATTGAGCTGCGCGGGCTGCGTGAAATCGTCGCGGATGAAACCGAGGAGCACGGCCGCTTGCTGGACAACACTCTCTTGCAAGCCAGCCGGCCGTTGAGGTTGTTCACGGAAAGTTATTCCCGCCGGACAACATATACCCGGCCAAATGAAATGCGACGAGGCGCATCGGCGGAATCTTCCCTGCGGACAGGCCTGCGGACATTCGAGCTTCAGGCAGCATGGGTGGTCGAGGCGGACGGGAGTCTGCGGTTTCATGAGGCTGCGGCGGACGAGGCCGTGCCAGCACTGGAGCTTCCACCGATGACCCCGGCGCAAATTGCGGCGCTCACGACCTCGCGCACGAGTTTCTACATGGAGCGAGGCGGTCTGCTCTATCGGGTGCGCGGTGCAAGACTGGCGCCCGATTCCACCCACCGGGATGCGCCGCGGGGCTGGATGTTTGCGGCGTTGCGGTTGGACGTGAACGCGCTCAGCCCGTTCGTCGAAGGCCGTGCTTCGCTCGTGCTACCGGGCGAGGCGGGCCAACCGCCTGCGGCGGAGTATCTGGTGCGAATCGAACGCGTGTTGCGGGACTTCGCCAACCAGCCGCTCCGGGTACTGCGGCTCGAATGCCGCCCACCCGAGATCGACGTGGTCGTGTCGACAGGGTGGCTCGACATCTTCGTGGTGGCGGCTTTCGGCGTAGTCATGCTCGGAGTGCTGGGCTTTTGCCTTGTCCGCTGGGTGATCGTGCCAGCTGGAACCATGCGACGCAGCCTCGCGTTGCGCGATCCTGGTGCACTGAGCCCGCTTTTGGCGCGGGGTGGATACGTGGGCGAACTCGCCGAGCTCGTCCGGCAGGTGATGGAGACGCAATTCAAGCTGGAGCGCACGTTGGCCGAGCGGGCGCGGCTCGGGCGCGAGTTGCACGACGGTGTGATCCAAACGATTTATGCCGCCGGCATGGGACTGGCGGGTGTGCGTCTGTCCCTGCGTGACAAGCCGGCTGAAGCCGAACGCGTGATCGAGGACACGCGCGCCGTACTCAACGCCACCATTGTTGATTTGCGTGGTTTCATCAAGGGAATCGAAACTGAGGAGCTATCGCAGCGGAAGTTCAGCGACGCGGTGCAGGCCGTGACCGGACTCATCCAGTCCATCAGGTCCGTGCACTTTAACCTGGAAATCGACGACGCCTGCGTGGAGAGCTTTCCCGCGGCGACGCGCATGCAGCTGCTTCAGATTGTTCGGGAAGCGGTGAGCAATGCCGTGCGGCATGGCGGCGCGAGTTGCGTGACGGTCAGTTTCCAGCGCGAGCCCGCCGGTGCTGTGCTCGAAGTCCGCGACAATGGTACTGGCTTTGATCCGGCGGGCGCCCGGAGCACCGGGCACGGCCTGGCCAATTTTCAAATCCGGGCGCGCGAACTTGGCGGCACGATCTCAATCGCTTCCGGGGCGGGCCGCGGAACCCAGGTTAAACTCGTGCTGCCGGAGCAAATCTAGTCCATGTCCAACAACCATGAGCCAATCCGGGTGTTGATTGTCGACGATAGCGCGCTGGTGCGGCATGGTATCCGGACGGTGCTGGCCGCGCATCGCGGCGAGCGCCCGGTCGTGGTCGTGGCCGAGGCCGACAGCGTGGCCAGTGCGATTCGCACCGCGGTCCAGGAGAACCCGGACGTGGTGTTGCTCGATATCCGGTTGCCCGACGGATCGGGCGTCGATGCCTGCCGCGAAATCATCAAGCGGCGACCGGACGCCTGCGTGTTGATGCTGACATCGTGCGCCAGCGACAATCTGCTCTACGAATCGGTCGTCGCCGGAGCCAAAGGTTACCTGATGAAGGAAATCGATCCGCTGGGCCTGGTCGAGGCGATCATAAACGCGGCCGAGGGGCGAGCGGTTCTCACTCCGGACGCCACCGAGCGCGTCATGGGCATGCTGCGCAGTGGGCCACCGGCGGCCGACGCCGACTTTTCCAAGCTCTCTCTGCAGGAGCGCCGCGTGCTCGCGATGGTCGCCGCTGGACACACCAATCGGGCGGTGGGCAAGCAACTCGGGCTGAGCGAGAACACGGTGAAGAATTATCTGGGCAGTGTCTTCGACAAGCTGCGGGTCAAGCGCCGGGCGCAGGCGGCCGCACTCTTTGTCCAGGCCAGCGCCAAGCCTGATAGGCCCGAATAGGCTGGGTAGGTTGAGGCCAATAATCGGGGCCTGTTCGGCACTAACGGACCGGCGACGTCGGTGGTATGCTTTCGCCGATGGATTTATCCCCGCCGCTTTCGCCATGAACCTTTGCCGTGCCCTGTTCCCCATCCGTAATCGCGCGCCACGTCCGGCGCATGCTGGCCTGCGATCCCGCCGCGCCTTCACCATCGTCGAGGTCGCGCTGGCCTCCGCCATCATGGCCTTGGGGATCTCCACCTCCATCACCGTGATGCAGCGGGGCTTCACGATGATCGACACGGCGCGGAACATCACCACGGCCGGCCAGATCATGGTCAGCGAGATGGAGCAGATGCGCATGCTCCCCTGGGCTACCATTTCGATCTCGCCCTACTTCGTCTCGCCCGGCCCCACGACGGCCACGGTGGGACTCAATTCGATTTTCACCAACAGCTCGTCGGTCGGGAACCGGTTTCGCCTCACGCGCACCGTTACGAGCCTTGCAACCAACATGCTCGAAATTTCGCTCACCATTACATGGACGGCCTACGACGGCCGTACGCTCTCGCGCACCATGAAGACGCACTACGCTCGTTATGGCATGCACGACTACATCTACAACGGCTCCTGACATGAACCCCAATCGCAACCCTTTCCGCCGCCGCCCTGGCCGCGGCGCATTTACCCTCGCCGAGATGATGATCGGCTCGACCATCGGCTCCTTCGTGCTGGTCGGCGTGCTCTCCACCTTCCTCATGCTTGGGCGCAGCGGGACCAGCATCGTCAACTATACGACCATGGAAAGCCAGACGCGGAAGGCC
This sequence comes from Opitutaceae bacterium, assembly GCA_044344465.1. Taxonomy (GTDB): domain Bacteria; phylum Verrucomicrobiota; class Verrucomicrobiia; order Opitutales; family Opitutaceae; genus ER46. Next base: position 19,610 of record JBIJCX010000048.1, on the reverse strand, counting down.
CTCGAGGACTTCGCGCAGGACGTCCGCATGGCCAGTGGCATCACCTGGAACAGTTCGAGCTCCATCACCCTCACGGTGCCCGACAATTACACGTCCTCCAGCAACCAGGTGACGTATGCGTGGGATAACACCACGAGCAGCTCAGCAACGTACCATTATTTTTATCGGATGCCGGGCACCCCGGCGACCCTACCCCTGCCCACGCGGACCAAGTACATCGCGAATGTCACCAGCCTGACGTTTCACCGCTACGACCGGCTCAACAATTATTCGGAGATCACAACCGATGCCAGTACCAAGCGCGTCCTGATCGAAATGACCGTCTCCACGGCCAACACGACGGTGGTCACAGCCACCGATGCCACCATTTCCGCCTCCTTTGTCCTCCGGAACAAAACCTCCGTCTAGCCATGCCATCCCCCCGCTTCCGCCGCTCCGAGCGCGGCTCCCTTCTCATCGTCGCGATGCTCCTGTGTGCCGTCATCGGCATTTCCCTGGTGAGCTACTTCAAGCTCGCGACGACGTCGCTCAATGGCGCCACCCGCTCCTTTCTCACGATGAGCAATGTGGACCTTGCCGAGATCGGCCTGGAGCAGGCCATGGCCTGCTTGTACGACCAGTCCACCGGGACCGCTTCCTCCACCGCCTGGGCTGGCTGGACGCCGTACGGCGCGACGGCGGTCAGGCGCACCTTTCCGGGTGCAACAGCCATTCCCCCTTACTACATCCCGGCTCCCGGCGGGCGCGCGGTCGTGAATGTCTACGTCAATAACTACACCAACACCGGCGGCGCTCCCGTCATCGCCGTCAAGTCCACCATCACCCCTCAAAGCGGCGCGGTCCTCAACAAATACGTTGAAGTGACTCTCCGCAGTCGCGGCCTTTGGGCCACCGGGATGGTGGGCCGGAATGGGGTCACGATGAATAGCAACGCCCGGGCCGACAGCTGGAATTCCACGAGCGCCGCCTTGCCCTATTCCGCCGGCATCCGGCGCGACAACGGCTCGGTCGGCACCACCAGCACCGCCAACGGGGCCGTCGCCCTTTCTTCCAACGCCGAGATTTACGGCACGGCCAACACCGGGGGCGGCACCGTCTCGACGGCCAGCAACGTCCGCATCTACGGTGCCACCAGCCCGGGCACGCCCAAGGTCGATCCCACCCGGGTGCACCGGGACTTCAGCTACACGTTTCCCCCGATCACCGTGCCCACCCCGACCACCGTTAACACCATCTCCGCCAGCATTGTCGCCCCGCGCACGTTTCCAAATGGCACCACTGACGTCCCCAATCCGTCGGACGGAAAATACTACTACCGGTTCGCGGCGGGCAAAAACATCAACATGGACAGCAACAAGAACCTGACCATCAACGCCAAGGTCGTATGGCTCTTCGAGAACCATTCCGGCGTCGACTCGATCCACACCAGCAGCAACGCCGACACCATCTTCTTGGGCACCACCTCCACGCTCGAGATCTACACCAACGGCAACATCACACTCGACAGCAACAACGACATCAATGCGACCGGCCAGCCTCAGCGCTGCCAGGTCTTCGGCACCAACACGACCAGCCAGACCTTCACCCTCTCCAGCAACGTCAACTGGGGCTGCGCGATCTATGCCCCCTACATGACCTTCCGGATTGACAGCAATTGCAGTATTTTTGGCTCGGTCATCGCGGACCGGATCCAAATGGATTCGAATGCCGCCTTCCACTACGACGAGATGCTCGGCAGCTTCGGCACCGGTGCGGGCGTCGCGGTTTCGCGGTGGAAGGAGCTCCAGTCATCCGACGACCGACTCCCGTACGTCGCCCTGCTGAGTTTCTAGGTCCTCGACAAAACCCTTGACTCGCCGAGCGGCGTTTGAGTTTTTGACCCGCTCAATACTTCGATCGACCATGGCCAACACCAAATCAGCTCTCAAAGCCGCGCGCAAGACTGTGCGCCTCACCGACCGCAACCGTGGCACCAAGACTCGCCTGAAGACGTTGCGGAAGCGGCTCGACGGGCTGATCGAGGCGAAGGATGCCGCCGGCACCAAGGTCGCCGCCGCTGAATTTGTGTCCGCGATGGACAAGGCCGTGAAGTCGGGTGTCGTGCACAAGAACGCCGCCTCGCGCGCGAAGTCCCACGCTTCGAAGCATTTGTTCGCGAAGTAAAAGGCACGAAAAAGATCGGTCCGGCCGGCGAGGATTTTACGTGCGCCCATAGGCGCCTTGCGCGCGGCCCCGGGCGGGCGATGACAGGGGAATGGGGACAGAGGAATCAAGGCCGGGGGATTTGGGTATTATTCCCCTGTCCCCATTCCCCTGTCAGCCCTGCTGCTCGCGTGCGCTGGCTGGTCCCGAAGCGGAGGAACGGCAAAAAAGGAGTTGGGAAAAAATGATGAGGAACCGGTGGGAACGAAATTCCTTGGGTAAGCTCACCGCGGGAAAGCAGGCCCAACGGGTTTCCTCTTTTTGTCACCTCTATTTTTGCCGAAGGGCTTGTCGGTTTGAGCCCAAGCCCCAACCAGGCAGTTTAGCCGGCTCACCGATATCAATCCTGGCGTAAGTTCAGGCACCTCGTTGAACCGTCCACTTGTTGCACGACCAAGATGGCGCAGCCGAATCGTGACAGGGGAATGGGGACAGAGGAATCAAGGCCGGGGGATTTGGGTATTATTCCCCTGTCCCCATTCCCCTGTCAGCCCGCGCACTTCTCCCATTTACCATGAAACAATCTTTCGGGAATATCGTGACGCGCTAAAACAAGCGCCCTCCGGTTTTTTGCGCCTCATTGTGGCAAATGGATTGGACCATCTGAGGTCGTCGGTGGCGCGGGGAATTGAAACGCGGAGGTTGCGGTGCCCGGCGCGGTTGGTTCATGCGTATGCATCGTGGTCAACAGCGTTGAACTCCTTCTCGCTCGGCACGCGGACACGGCGTGGCGGGCCACGGTTCGGCCGTGGCTCGAGGCCGGGGGCGGGCGGCTCGAGCGCGCTTTTGTCATCGTGGCCACCCGCGGGCAGGCGCACGGCTTGAAGCAGCGCTGCCTCGCCGAGCGCGTGCCTCTGCTCGGCATCGAATTTCTCACCCCGGGACTGGCGCGAAAAAAATGGCTGGCGGTGGTGCGGGCGCCGGTCCCGGTGATCGGACGCGAGTTGCTGTTGCTCGGATTGCGCGCGTTGGTGGCCCGGCGGCTGGCGCCGCTGCGACCGGAGGATACGGCGTGGGGTTTTTGGCAAAGCCTGCAGAGCGATCCCGAGCGTGCGCTCGACGATTTCGACGAATTGCTGCAGGCGGGATTTCAGGCCGGGGATTTTCCCCTGCCGCCGCTGCGCGAGGTGTTGGTTGAACTGGCGGCGTGGGTCGAGGCGCGCGGCTACTCGCTGGCCGCACTCGAGGCCAGGCGCGCCGGCGCCGAGCCACTCAAGCCCGACGCCCCGGCGATCGGCGGCCGCGTGTTGGTTTACGGACTCGGTCCCGAGTCGTGGGGCGAATTTTTCAACGTGGCGGCATTCGTCCGCCGTTGCAGTGACGTCACCGTGGTCCTGCCCGAACCCGAATTTCGCGGGCTCGCCGGGCTCGACGAACGCTGGGTCGAGCTGTGGAGCCGGCTGCTGGGCACGGATGCCCTGCCGATCGACGCGCCGGAACCGGAACAAAGCTGCGAGGCGGTAGGTGCGCTCTGGTCCAGGGCGGGCGGGGCGGCGGAAGCCGGATCACTTCAACGGCAGGATGAACCTCTTTCGTCCGCCGACGAATGGAGCCGCGGCGCCCCCGCCTCGATGGCTGAACCAAACGCGGCGAGGGCGCCGCGTCCCCAAGCAGGGTCCGGGCTGGCCCGGCTGGTGGTGGGGCACACGCGGGGCGACGAAATGCGGCTCGTCGCGGGCGCAGTGGCCGATCTGCTCCGTCATGGGGCGGAGAACATTGCCGTCGTTTTCCCTCGGGCCGATGCCGCCCACTTGCAGCTCGCGCGGCTGCTGGCGGCGCGCGGCGTGCCGTTCTGCGATTTGCTCGAGACGGCCGGCCCACCGCCGGTCGACGTGCAGGCCCAGCATGCGCTCCTGACGTTTTATGCCCGCGGAGCGCGGTTGGAGGAATTGCTGGCATTATGGCCGCTGCTCCGGGCCACCGGGGCGGCGACGTTGTCCCTCGCCGACGCACGCCGGGCGGGCGAGCGAAGTTTCGATGCCTGCCAGGTGCACCGCGTGTCGGCGCATCTCGCGGCCTGGTCGGACCGCGCGCCGGAGCTCGCGCGAGTGGCAAGAATTCTGCTGCCGGCCTGGCCGGACGAACTGTTGCTGGCGGCGGCGCTGAAAAACTTCCGCGCCGTCTGCGACCGCCTCGGACTCGCGGCGCCGGAAGGGTGGGGCGCCCTCGATGCCTTTGCGGCGCGCGATCCGGAATTCTTTCCGCTGGCCGTGGTGACGGCCACGCTGGCGTCGTTCCTGCCCGGCAAGGATCGAGTCGAGCAGGCGCCGGGCCGCGGCGGCTTTGCCCGGGTGACGCTGACGACGCGCCGCCGCGCCGAGGGGCTGGCGTGGTCGCACGTCGTGTTCGTCGAAAGCAATGCCGGCGTCTGGCCCGAGCGCCGCGAACCAAGCTGCTGGCTGACCGACGAACAGCGCCGCGCGCTGACCGAGACGCGTCCGGGCGCGCCGGGCCTGTTCACCGGGGACGATCGCGCAGGGCTGGAGCGCGCGGGCTGCGCCGCGCTGGCGCGCGACACGAGTCGGCAGGTGATTTTTTCGGCCGCCCTGTTCGCGGAGGAGGAGCCCGAGCTGAAGCTCGCGCCCAACAGCTGGGTCGAGCGCGTGATGTGGGCGCAGGACCTCGCCGGGGCGAAGGGAGATCTCGAGGCGGCGTTTGAGCGCGCCGCGATCGCGGTGGAGCCCCCGGCGCCGGCCGAACCGACCGCGCTGGCGGCCTGGCATGCGGTCTGGACTGGCCGACGCGACCCCGGCCGGCCGTTCGATGAGTATTTTTGCGCCGGCGATCCGGCGCGCATCACTCCGGGCCGGCTGCCGGCGCGGTTGATCGAGCGTGGCGTGCAGGATCCGGCGGAGTTATGGTTCGAGGCTGTGCTCGGCGTGCGCCGGACCGGCTGGGAGCCCTTGGCGCGGGCGCGGCGCAAGGCGCTCGGGCAGCGCGCGCACGAAGTGCTGGCCGCCGCGCTGCAACCGGCCGAAGGCACGGGGCGCGAGTTTGGAGAAATGCCGGCGCGGGAGGACGCCGTCGCGCGGTTGGCGGCCGCGCTGGCGGAAATGCGCCGCGGCTGGCCGGCGGATCGGTATTGGGATTCCTTTTACGCCGAGCTCGCCCATCTCTGCGTGGCGTTGCTCGACAATGTCCTGGCGATGGAGGCCGGACGATTCGTGGCGGCGGAAGCCTGGCTGCCGGCCGAGGCGCATCTTGCGCTTGGTGCGCGTACGCTGCCCGTCGTCGGCCGGCTCGATCTGGTCCGGCTCGATCGCCCCGGGTGGCGCGGGGCGCAGGTCGACATCGTCGATTTCAAGACCGGCGGCGACGCCGAATTGTCGGCCGCGCGGATGGCGCGCCGGGGTGCCTCGCTGCAACTGGGCGTGTACCTCGCGGCCGCGCGTGCGCTCGGCGCCGCCGATGGTCGCGTCTGGATGATCAAACCGGAACCGGGCGCCATGACGCGGATCGCATTCGCCGACCTGGATGTCGCCCTCGGCAAGCTGGACTGGCTCGCGTCCGCGCTGGACCGAGGCATCTACGGTGCGCTCACCCGCGACCGCTCCGACTACGCGCCGGATCCGTTCGCTTGGCCCCTGGCCTGCACGCCGGTGCCGGAGGCGGTGCTCGAACAGAAATTCGCCCTCACCTTCGGGCCCGGCGGGGAAAGAGGCGGCGATGAATGAGCCGTTGATCGATCACCGGGCGCGCGAGCGATTCCGCAGCGAATGGGACAGCAACTTCGCGGTGAGTGCCAACGCGGGCTCGGGCAAGACGACGGCGATCTCCGAGCGGCTGGCGGCGATTGCGCTGGCACCGGACGGAGCCGGCCGGCTGCGCAAGATGGCGGTTGTGACCTATACGAAGAAGGCGGCGGCGCAGATCGGGCAGCGCGCCCGGCAGGTGCTGCTCCGGCGCGTAGCCGAGTCCGGGACCCGCGATCTGGCCCCGCTCGACCGCCTGGAGCGCGCGTTTTTCGGCACGATTCACAGCTTTTGCCTGAAGCTGGCGCAGACGTATGGGCAGACTGTCGGGATCAATCTCAACCCGACAGTCGTCACGGAGGACGACGACGCGTTGTGGGAGGAATTTCTCGAGCAGGATCCGATGCAGTTCGACGCGCTGGCCCCGGCGGAGCTGGCGGCGTTCCTGCGCCACGTCGCGCTCGAGGAAATATTTCCCCTGGCGCGGGAACTCGACGCCGCCACCGCCGCGGCGTTGCGCCGACGCCGGCCAGCCGAACCCCTGCCGGAACCGGCGGCAGCGGCGGTGGAAGAGTTGCTCGCCCTCCCGCCCAAGGGCGGGGGCCTGAAAAACCTCCTGCTCAGTCAGGCGCGCGCGCGGGCCTGGCAGGCGGCGTGGGCGCGGGGCACGGGCTTCCTGCCGCTGTACGAACCGGCGGGATCGGCGCAGGCGGTGGTGGCTTGCGCGCGAGCGTGGATGGCCCCGCTCAAGCGCTGGCTCGCCGCCGCCGCCGCCGCGCTCGCGGGGGAACTGGCGGAGCGCTATCGCGCGTGGCGGTTCGAGCGCGGCGTGCAGACCTATTCAGATCAGATCGACGCGGCCATGGCGGTGTTGCGGGACGAGGCGCTGCTGGACCGCATCCGGGCGGAAGGCTGGCGAATCATCCTCGATGAGGCGCAGGACACTGATCCGCAGCAATTCGCTGTGCTCATTGAACTCGCCCGTCCGCCGGGCGCGAAGCGCGGGACCTGGCCGGCCGCGGGCGGTCCCGGACCGCGCCCGGGACATTTCTGCATGGTGGGCGACGGCCAGCAGGCGATTTACGGCAGCCGCGCCGACATGGGGAATTTTTCGCGGCACGCGGACGCGTTTCGACGCGGCGACGGCGGCGAGTTGTTGGAGTTTCAGGTGACGTTTCGCGCGCCGCACGCCGTGATCGCGTTGCTTAATCGCACGCTGCCGGCGGCCTTTGGTCCGGGTCAGCCGCACAATTTCGGGTTGCCACCAGCCGAGGGGGCGTCGCCGCCCTTCTTGCAGGTACCTTATGTACCGCTCGAACCCGGGCCGGAAAATGTGGCGGGCGATGTTCGGCGTCTGCCCCTGATCGTGACGGTCCCGCCACCGGAGGGCGTGGGCGCCTGGCTTGAGGAGGAGGCGCGCCAGGTGGCGGCTTGGCTCGGCGCCCACGGGCCGGCCGGGGTGGGGGCGCGGTGTTGGGGAGAAATCGCGGTGCTCGCACCGCGCAACGAGTGGCTGCTGGTGGCCCGCAAGGCGTTTGAGGGGGCGGGTCTCGAAGTCTCGCTGCAGACACGGCGCACGCGTGGGGGCGACAATCCCGCCTACGCCTGGCTCTCGGGTTTGCTCGCCGTCGTGGCGGATCCGGAGGACATGTTCGAATGGGTCGGGGTGTTGCGGGAGATTTTCGCGGTGAGTGACGGCCTGATCGCCGCGGAGCTGCGCACCCATGGCCGGCTCGCGTGGGAAGACCCGGCGGTGCACCCGGAGCCACTGGCGGGCGCCCTGGCAGTGCTGCGGCCATTCGTGCTGCGGGCAAACGACACGGGCGAAGCCCTGGACGGTTTCGCGCGCGCTCTGGCGGGAGCCTGCGCCCTCGCGGACAAGGCGTGGCGCCTCGATCCGCGCGGTGGGGTGGCGACGGAGCTTGCGCGACTGGTGGCGGAGGCGGCGGAGCTTGGCCTGGCCGGCGGGGGACCGCGCACATGGCTCGACCAGCTCCGGCGCGGCAGCGAAGACGGTCGGCCCACGGGCACGCCGGGCGCCGACGCGATCAACCTGCTGACGTCGCATTCGGCCAAAGGGCTGGAATGGCCCGTTGTGATCGTACTGGGCCTGTGGCGCGGGATCGGGCGGGCGCCGGACCGGGGCATGAAACTGGTGCGCGATGCGGCCGCCGGGCCCCGGGTGTTTTTCGACGCCGCGAGCCTGCCGGCGGAAACGCGCGAGGCCCGCGACCGCGAACGCGTGCGCGAACTCACGCGTCTGCTCTATGTGACCCTGACCCGGGCGCGTCGGGTTCTCATCGTCCCATGGGGCGATGGCTACGGCGGGCGGCAGCGGGAGTCCCCCAGTTTCACGGAGTTATGGGCGGCGGATTTTCCTGCGCTCGCTGACGTGATCGAGCTGCCCTTGCCGGGGATCGTTCCGGCGGCGGTGGCGTCACTGGATGATGAGATCGGTCCGTCCGCCGAACTGGAAGGAGCATTGGAAGCGTTGCCGGCGTTGCCGGCGCGGGTGCTGCCCCACCAGCTCGCGCACCACCGCGATCTGGCGCGCACGGCCCGCCATGAATCGGGAGGGGATGCGCCGCTCGCGGTGCGCAGCAGTGACGAGGCGATCGATTACGGCCTGTGGTGGCACGAAACCATGGAGTTTCTTCCCTGGACCGGCGATGACGCGGCCGTGGTCGCCCACGGGAAAAAGGCTGTGGTGGCGGCAGAGGCGGCGGGCTTCCGCGGGCGGGCGGAGCTGGAGTGGGCGCAACTGCGGGCCAGCGACGCCTGGGCTGAACTGCGCGATCCCCGCTGGATGCGCCTGGCTGAACTGGGAATCTTTGCGCCGCTGGACGGCGAGTCATGGATCGACGGAGTCGTCGATCTCGTGTTGCACGATCCGGTGGTGGACGAACTGTGGATCATCGACTGGAAGACGAACCGCCGGCGTTCCGGAGAGGACGACGACATGCTGCTGGCACGCTTGGTTGAGGAATACACGCCGCAGTTGACGGCCTATGCGGGTTGCACGGCGAAATTTTTTCCCGGCGCGCCGGTGAAGGCGTTCGTTTTTTCGACTGCGGCGGGAAAGTGGCGCGAAGTGATGGCAGCCGGTCGGCGCGGTTAGACCCGCATTCGCCCGCGATTTCTGAGATCGACCGGCTGCCAGCGTGAAATTCGGCTTTACAGGCTGGAAGTGGGCCCGCACGGTGACCCCTCGCTAATTTTCCTCCACCATGGGCAACCTGAAAAAGAAACGTCGTCTGAAAATGAACAAGCACAAGCGCCGGAAGCGCTTGAAGTCGAATCGCCACAAGAAGCGTACGTGGCAGAAGTGAGCTGCGTCCAAACCCACACCGCGCGGAACTTTTCCCAGTCTGAAGCCCGCCGCCTTTCGCGGCGGGCTTTTTGTCGGGTGAAGAAATTCGTTTTGCGATGCCGCCCATCCGCAGGTCGAATCGGTTGCCGCCGGATCATGATTCGCAGCCGCGATCGGCCTCTGCATGTAATCCTTTCCAGCATTCGAATCGCTGGTGTGGTCAATGCCGATTCAAGGAATTTGCAGGTCCGCTGGGGAGCTTCGCCGCATCGTCCGCCGCAGTTCTGAAGAAACCGTAAATGGGAATCCTGTAGGGAAAACCGTAATGTTTGATCTTGTAACGATTGCCCAAACTTAGAACTCTTCCGGTCCGCTTACCGATGCAATTCTTTACAGATCGCCGGTTGGTTTTCCTAGCGAGAATGACCTGACCGAACGTGTAAATTTTCCCCCGCCGCAATCCGCCACAAGCCTCACCGCATGTTTTTTTCAAAAAAAAGCAAAGGCTACTTTGTCGAGTTCAACGACCATGCCGTGATGTTGGCGCGCACCTCCGCGGCGGAAGCTCCTTTCTCAGTCGAGGATATTTGCGAGTGCGTGCCAAATGACCGTGCGGCGCTCGAGGTGGCCATCCGTCAGATCCAGCCGAAGAAGAGCCCCAGCGGCTATCTGCACGCGCAAGTTGGAATTTATCCCGGCAAGCGGCTGTTGCGGCGGCATTCCCTCGAGCTCAAGCGGGTAAAGGACCCGGGTTATTTCGCCGAGCTGTGCACCCAGCAGTTTCGAATTGAGCAGGATAAGTACACGATTGCCGTTCTGAATTCCACCGATGGTTCCGATTTCGACGTCGCGAAGGGATCCCAGAAGGATGTGCTGTTCTGCGGCATGCCGACCGACGATGTAAATGCGACGCAGTCGTCGTTGCTGGAGTCCGGAATCTATCCGGAGCGGCTTGAGCTGGGTTCGGTGGCAACCTTGGGTGGCGTGGCCGATTTCCTGGCCCATGCGAAATCGAAGACCCCTACCCTCGTGCTGGAAATCGGCACGGAGGCGACGCATTCGTTTATCGTGACGCCGGCCGGAGTGGAGGCATCGCGACCGATACCGCAGGGGCTCGATGCCATGGTGCCGATCGTGCAGAAAGAACTCGGCCTGAAGGACGAGGAATCGGCCCGGAAACTTTTCTACTCAAATACGTTCGATTTTACCGGTATGGGGGCGCTTTTGACCAAGAAGCTGCTCAAGGAGCTGCAATCTTCGATTGGTTTCTACGAAGTCCAGACCGGGCAGTCGGTCGGGCAGGTGTTATGCACGCAGCTCTCGCCGAAGCTCGCCTGGCTCGACACGGCCATTTCAGGGGCGCTCGGTGTCACGAGCCTCAAACTCGATCCCGTGCCCTGGCTGCAGTCCCGGCAGATTACCCTGCCGGAGGCCGTGGCGAAGAATGCCCAGGAAATCCGCTGGTTCGGGCTCTTGAGCCTGATGGCCTCTTATCACGTTGTCCATGCTGTCCCTGCTGAAGAAAAAAAGTGACGCATCCACTGCGCCCCAGGTGCCGCCTTGGCACCCGAATTTCCGCAACTATGAAAAGTTGCCGGACATCAAGGTCGTGCGCACTGCCTTTTTCGTTAATGGCGCTGCGATCTCGCTGGCGATTGCACTGGTGATCTATTTTGGCTTCCAAGAGTGGCAGCTCCATGTTCTGCGCGGCCAGCTGGCGGAGGCGGAGCGTCAGATCGCCCGGGACAAGTCTGGCAGCGACCAGGCGATCGCGATGTTCAAGAAGTTTCAGACCGAGGAATCGAAGATCGGAGAGGTCGACACGTTTGTGAAGTCGAAGTTGATCGTATCCAGCTTGATCGCCCATCTTGGTCGGACCCTGCCGGTCAACGTTGCGATCGACAGTCTGGATTTACGTGACGTTAGCCTCGTGCTCCGACTTTCGGTGCGCGGCACCCGCGATGCGGGGGCCGGCTACGCGACGGCCTATCTCGAACAGCTGAAGGCCGACAAGGTTTTGGCGGAACGGTTCGAGTTAGCTGAGATGACAAGCATATCGCCGAATCCGGCGACCGGCCGGCTGGCGGTCGAATTATCCCTCCGGCTGAAAGGGGTGAAAAAATGAGTGGCGATGATCTGAAGCTATTGGTCAAAAAGCATCCGGTCAGCTTCGGGTGCGGGGTACTGAGCCTCGCGCTGGCTGCGGGAATTTATTTTCGCGGGGGCGAAATTCCGGAATCCGAAGCTGAGTTGGCCGGGCGATCGGCCGAGGCCGAGCGATTTGCCGCCAACATCAAGAACGCGGCGCAGTTGAAAGAGCATCTGGATGCACTCGTTGCCGCGAACAAGGAGATCGATGCGCGCATCGTTCGCGCCGGCCAGCTTGGCATCAACAACCAGTACTTTTTCAAGCTCGAGAGCGAAACTGGCACCAAGCTCGTCGATTTCCGCCAGTCACCGCTCCAGGCCGTCAAGGGAGCCAAGACCGTTTTTGCGCCGGTTCCGTTTACAGTCTCTGTGCAGGGCACTCTGCCCCAGCTTTTCGAGTTTCTACACCGGCTCGAGAGTGGCGCACACTATTGTCGGGTGATGAGCGCCACCTGCGGCGTCGCCTCCGCCAACCGTGGCGGGGTCATCACTCTCGGCCTCAGCCTGGAATTACTCGGTCTGCCATGAAAACACGTTTTTTTCTTCCGGCCGGCGCGGTGATGCTGTTCTTGGCCCTGCCCGAGCTTTTCTCGGCGGCGAAGTCGACATCCGATCTGATGCCCCCGGTGCGACGCCAGAAAACGGTGGAACTCGCTCAATTTCTGACCCGCCCGCCGACCCCGGCCTCGGTGCCGGCCGACCTGCCCAACCCGTTTAACCCGGTGGATTTTTCGCTCCCGGATCCAGAAGAGGTCAAAGCCGCCCAGTCGGCACCCCGGGTGGAGCAAGCCAGGACGCCGGGTGTGGCCGCAGCAACCCTCAAGCCCGCCGGTCCCACGGGCGATCGCGAGACGCTCGAGGTGCTCGCGGGCAAACTCGTGCCCGGCGGCGTTTTCATTGTCGGTGGCAAACCTCTGTTGATCATCGGCAAGAACCGTTTCGAGGTCGGCACTAAATTTGGCGTCACCTATAACAATCAGGACTACGAGCTCGAACTCGTGGCCATCGATCGCACCACTTTCACGCTGCGCTATCGCGGTGAGGAAATTACCCGGCCAATCAAACCCGCAAGATAAAATGAGAACTCGCACGCCCCTGTTGATCGCCGTTTTCGCGCTGCTGGCTGGCTCGCCTGCTGTCCATCTGGCGGCACAACAGCCTGCCGCCAGCCCACCGGCGGCCCCGGCCGTCGCCGCCCCTGCTCCTGCCAGCGCCGCTGACTCCCGACTCGCCGACAAGCCGGCCGCACCCGAAGTGGCCGTCAAAGAGGAGGGCGCCGGCGCCGGTGGTGCCGCCACCAAGAGCAAGGACGCGTCCGGCCGCGACACGCTTTCGGTCGACTTTCCCGACGAAGATATTCGCAACATCCTCCGCAACGTTGCCGATCTCTTTGAGCTGAATCTCGCCATGCCCGATGCTTTGCAGGGCAAGACGACCATCAAGCTGCGCGACGTTACCTGGCGGCAGATTTTTCAGACGGTTCTGTCGCCCGTCAATTACACCTACGTCGAGGACGGCAACATCATCAAAATCGTCAGCAACGAGAGCCTCACCCAAGAGCCGGTCTCGACCGAAGTCTTTCTGATCAACTACGCGCGGGCGTCGGATATCCTGGCGACGATCAGCTCTCTGGTCGACGCGGCCTCCGGCGGCAAGATAGTCGTCGATGCCCGGAGCAATGCGCTCGTGATCACCGAGCGCCCATCGCGGATGATCCGCGTCCGCCCGATCATTGAGGCGCTTGATCGCGCCACCGATCAGGTGATGATCGAGTCGAAGTTCGTCGAGGTCACTAACAGCGACGTCAAGAACATCGGACTCAACTGGTCTTCGCTCGCCAACTACCGGGTTGGCGTGGGTGGGATGACCAGCAGTCTCACGCGGGATCGAGGCCAGACGGGGACCAGCACCGCCGACGGATCGAGCGGAACCACCAGAACCGGCATCACCGGAACGAACGCTTTGACCGGGACCAATAATGCTTCCACCCAGACCAGCGGCGCCAACAACACGGGTTTGGTTTCCTCTAACAATGGCGTCGTCACGTCGAGCAACAGCTCCGGCACCAACAGCGGCCTCACGAACACGACCGGTACCACAAATACCACGGGGACGAACAACGCCGTCACCGACAACGTCAACAGCGCGTTCAATCTGCTCAATTCGATCGCGAACACCGATGCCACCTCGCGCGCGATGTCCGCGGTCTTCTCAGCCAATGATTTCAGCCTCGTGCTGAGCGCCCTGCAGTCGCAGCAGAAGTCCAAGATCGTCTCCAATCCCACCATCGTCACCCTGAACAACACCGAGGCCATGATCAACGTTGGCACGGAGCGCCCCCTCCCGCGCTATACGTTCAACGCCCAGACCGGCACGCTGGAACTGGCCGGCTTCGATTTCAAGCCGATCGGCATCATCCTCAAGGTCACGCCGCAGGTAAACGCCCGCGGCTTCATCAAGCTCACGGTCGAACCCGAAGTCAGCCAATCCACCCGCGATGTGGACATGAAGGGCATTCCCGTACCGGTTATCGACACCCGCAAAGCGAAAACCCAAGTCTCGCTCAAAGACGGGTTCACGATGGGTATCGGCGGTTTGCTGCAGGCTTCAACCACGAATGGCGGCAACCGCGTCCCGGTACTTGGTTCTATTCCGTTTTTCGGCCGCCTCTTCCGCACCGACAGCAAGAATATCGAGCAGACGAATCTCATCATTTTCATCACGGCCAAGACGATCAGCGCGGAGGGTGGCGCGATCGAGCAGGTCTTCGACTCCGGCCGCGTCCGCCAGCTTGAAATGAAGCGCGAGGACATGCCGGGTTATCGGGATGGCTCGACGCCCTACGTGACAGAACCTGTCCAGCCGGAGAAGAAATCGATGTTCGGTCCGGCCGCCCCGGAGGGGAAGAAATGAGCACCCCAGGCACCAAGGCCAACCCGCAACCGCGAGGTGCACTCATGAAAATCTGGATTCGTTTCGTTTCCTGCGCCGCCCTCGGTTTTCTTGCCGCGACGGCTGCTTACGCCCAGAATCTGAGCGTCACGGGCGTCTCCGCGACTCCCGCATCAGCCAGGCCGGGAGACACGGTGTCGTTTTCGGTGCCCGTGGCCAACTCATCCCTGACCACCGCCTTTTCGTCTCCCGCCACGGCCAGTTTCACCATCGTTTTGACTCACCTTACGACCAGCGCGAGTTTTACGATTGGTCCAACGTCGGTTGCCTCGACCTCCGGAATCATCCCGCCCGGCACGGCGGATCCGACCACCGGCCAAATCACGGCGGGTTCGGGCACGTTTACAGTGAGTGGAAAGGTTCCCGCCATGACGACGCGGGAAGGCGCCTACCGTGCCGAAGTGACTTTGAATTCGGTGACTGCGGGCACGAAAGGGACCGACTTCTTCTCGGTGGCCACGACCGTTCTCACGGTTACCGGTAAGCCCGACTTTCAGGTTACAAGTCTCACCTATCCGGCAGGCACGGCCTATGTCGGCGGCAGTGTCATTCCAATGACGCTGACCTTCCGCAACAACCCCTCGACGAACGGCAACAACAACGTGCCCTATATCCCCGGGGTTCCGCCTAGCCCCGCGGGTGTTCCCTTCCCTGATTTCTTTCGCATCCAGATCAACCTCTCGACCAATCCGACGTTCGGCGATGCGGACGATTTCCAACTCACTTTCCACGATATCGGTGCCGGAGCCCTTACCAGGATGATCGGCAACAGCGGAAATTCGTTCATCAACGCCGACGGCGCCGAGCGTACCATTTCATGGAATCAGGTTTTGCCCGGCAACTTCGCCGGCTCGTACTATGTGATGGCAAAAATCAACAGCCTGACGTCGAGCCAGGTGAGCGAGAACGATCCGCCGGTGCAGACGGTGAACGGCAACAATGTCTGGTCGGGCAATTCGCTTGGGCCCAACGCCACCTTGATCAACCTCCTGCCGTCGAACTTTCCGACCACGGGTCTGGCCAGTCATGTGGACAATTCCAACATCTCTGCCTCGGGTTACAGCGACAACCCGTCGATGACGGCGGATGGCCGTTATGTGGCCTTCGCCTCCGACGCCACCAATCTCGTTGCCTCTGACACCAACAACGCCCGCGACATCTTCCTCTATGACAGCCAGACCGGCGGTGTGCGTCTCCTGAGCAAATCGCAGCAGGGTTTGCCGAGCAACGCGGCCTCCAGCAATCCGGCGATTAGCAGCGCCACCGGTCGCTGGGTGGCTTTCGCCTCCGAAGCCACCTCCCTGATTGTAGAGGGCGATCGCAACCTTTTCTCCGATATTTACGCCGTGGATACGGTGACCGGTACGGTCTCCCTGGTGAGTGTCACCTCGTCCGCCGATCCGGCGGACAATCCGAGTTTCAAGCCGGCGATCAGCCAGGATGGCCGCTACATCGCTTTTGAATCGACTGCGACCAACTTGGTTCCAGGCGTGGTGCGCGGCTTTACGATCACGGCTGGCGGCACGGGCTATGTGACCCCACCCACGGTGACTCTCACCGGGGGCGGAGCGACCACCAACGCAACCGCCATCGCCAATATTACGAATGGGGCGGTTACCAGCATCACGATTACCAAGGGAGGTATCGGTTACAACGGCACGCCGGTGACCGTGGCGATTACGGGCGGTGGCGGCACGGGCGCGGCTGCCACAGCGTATGTCACCCCCGCGGTGACGGTCGTGCCGGGATTCAGTCATATTTACCTCCGCAATCGCGCGGTCGTCCCGGTGGTTGACACGGCTGGAAATCTTATTCTGGACACGCTGGGCAACACAGAAACCACGATTGTTGACGTGGCACCGGGCAGCTACCCCTTCACCGTCGCCAACGGCAACAGCATTCAGGCGGCGATCAGCGCGACCGGCGGCCATGTCGCCTTTGCCTCGACCGCTACCAATCTCGTTGCGGCGTCGGTTACCGCGGGCGTCCAGCAGGTTTACCAGCGGCCGATCGCCTATGTTGGGGGCTCATCCCCGGGCTCGGCGGTGTTGGGCACTGCCATTCTCGTCAGCGTCGCCAATGGCACGGCTGCACAAGGCACGGCCAACAGCCAGACGCCGTCGCTGAGTTCCGACGGTCGATGGGTCGCCTTTGCGTCCCTCGCGAGCAACCTCGTGGTGGGCGACACCAACGGAGTTTCTGATATTTTCGTCTATGACTCGGCTGCTCCGGTGACTGCACCCAAGGTGGTTCGGGTAAGTACCCCCGATCCCACCACGGCACTGACGCAGGGCACTGACCCGATGGGCCTGGGCTTTCAACTCGGCAGCATCAATCCCACCATCAGTAACGACGGACGCTACGTGGCATTTGCGTCGTTGAACAACAATCTTACGGCGGGAACGTACATCGCTCAGTATTTGAGTGGAGGCACAGGCGCTACCGCCACCGCCACGGTTGCCGGCCTCAGCGTGACCAGCGTGGCGGTGACGGGGTCGGGCGCCGGGTACACCAAAGTTGCGCCGATCGTGCTAATGACGGGCGGTGGCGGTAATAACGCGCAAGCCACGGCAACGATGGCGGTGAGTGGTTTGGTCGTTTCCGGTGGCGGCACCGGCTACACGTCGGCACCGACAGTCGCGATCACTGGCGGCGGCGGTGGGGTGGGCGCCACGGCGACCGCCACGGTGTCGGGCGGAGTGGTTACCGGCCTGACGCTGACCGCTGGCGGTGCGGGGTACACGTCGGAGCCCTCGATTACCTTTACCGGCGGTGGCGGCACTGGGGCGATCGCGACAGCGTCAATGTCGGTGACTGGGATCGACGTTACCAATGGCGGCAGCGGCTATACCTCGGCGCCCACCGTGTCGATTCTCTCGGGTGGCGATGGCAATTCTTCCTTGGACATCTTTGTGCGCGATCGTGATACCGCGGCGTCGGGCACCTTTGACGTCAATGTCTCGACCACGCTGGTGAGCAACAATCGGTTTGGTTATCAGAGTATCTGGCTCATCGGGATTCCGAGCACCGCGGCCAGCAATATTTATCCGGTGATCAGCGCCAACGGCCGTTTCGTGGCGTACCCCTCGGACGCCGAAAACGTCGCTGGTTTCGCCTTCGGGGCGACGAACCTCTTGCCGATCGACAGCAACACCGCCCGCGACATCTTTATTACTGACCGGCGCACGAACGTGATCTCTTCCGGCAGCGGAAACAATCCCACCGTGCAGATCACCGGACCGGGCAGTGGTAGCTCTGTCCTGGTCAACACGCCGACCACGCTCAGTGCGAGTGCGGTGGCGGTTGTGGGTGTCGTGGCCAACGTGCAGTTTTATGTGAACGGCTCGGCCCAGGGCGGATCCATCGCGGTATTCCCCTATACCAGCAGTTGGACACCGACGGCAGTCGGCACCTATACGCTCAGCGCCATTGTGACCGACACGTTCGGCAACAAGGGCATCTCGGCCAATACAACCGTCGTCGTCAACGCCGCGCCCACCGTCACGGTCACCGGGCCGGCCAACGGAACCACGGTCTTTGTCGATTCCGCGCAGGTGATCTCGGCCAATGCGTTTGCCACCACTCCCGGTGCCAGGATCAAGAACGTCCAGTTCTACGCCAATGACATCCTCCAGGGAGAGGCCGTCACCATACCTCCTTATCAAGTTTCATGGACACCGGCGGCACCGACCACCGCCGTCGTACTGAAGGCTATCGCCACTGACACAAACGACATCCAGACCACCTCGGCTCCGGTCAGCATCGCCGTCAACCAGACGCCCACTGTCGCCATTGGCAGCCCGCTCGGGGGCGCCTCCGTCGGCGTCAATACGACCCAGACGATAACAGCAGCGGCCACGCCTGCCGGCTTTATCACGAATGTGCAGTTCTTTGCGGATGGCGCCCCGCTCGGTGCGGTGATTGCCGCGCCCTATTCGGTGTCGTGGACGCCGGCCACGGCCGGATCTTACAACCTCACGGCAGTCGTGACTAACAGGCTCGGCACAACCGTCACCAGCACGCCGGTAGTGGTCGCCGTCACCGCCGCTGCACCGGTTGGGACACCGACCGTCGCAATCACGGGACCCAGCAGTCCGGTCACGGTGAATTCGCAGCAGACAATTTCGGCGACGGCCAACGTCGCTAAGGATACGACTGGAGCCATCACCAGCGTCCAGTTCTTCGTCAACGGCATTGCACTTTCGACCGATGTCGGGTTCCCCTTCAGCGCGACTTGGACACCGGTGTCGCCTGGCACGTATGTGCTCGCGGCCAAGGCGACTGACAGCAATGGCGGCCAGCAAACGTCAGCAGCCGAGAAGATCACGGTCGCGGCTGGCGCGCCGCCGACGGATGTCACGGTGACGGTGCCGAAGTCGGTTCCCGTAAACTCGGCGCAGACCATCACTGGGGCGGCGGCCGCGGCAAGCGGACTTACGATCGCCAGCGTGCAGTTTTTCGTCAACGGTGTCTTACTCAGCACGGACACGACCTATCCTTATTCGGCGACGTGGACTCCTGCCGCGTTGGGTTCCTATTCAATCTCGACGATGGCCATCGATACCGCGGGCAATCAGACCACCAGCACGGTGACGACGGTGTCAGTCGCTGCTGGCACCGTCCCGAAGGTGGAGCTGACAAATCCGGCGGCAGACAGCACGTTCACGGCGTCCAACGCGCTCAACCTCTCCGCGAGCGCGGAGGATACGGACGGAACAATTGTGAGCGTGCAGTTCTTGGTCAACGGACTGGTCCAAGGCGGGGCGGATACGACCGCCCCGTATTCAGCAACATGGACGCCGACCGCGGCTGGCACGTACATCCTCACCGCCCAGGCAACCGACAATTCCGGCAACGTCACCACGAGCGCACCGGTCAAGGCAACCATTACGCTCAACGGCGCGCCCACCGTTTCAATCATCAGCCCGGCGGCTGGCGCCAGCGCCAGCACTGGCACCGCGGTGAGCCTGTCGGCGAACGCCTCCGATGCAGATGGAACGATTGCCAGCGTTCGATTCCTGGTTAACGGCAGTGTGGTCGGCTCAGCGTCCGCCACCTTGCCCTTTACCACGGTCTGGACTCCATCTGTCAAAGGAACCTACACGTTGGTGGCTGAGGCGACGGATAACTCCGGCAACGTGGCGAATTCGGAACCTCGCACGGTCGTGATCGGCCCCAACCAGCCGCCGACCGTGGCACTAACGGGCCCGGCTAATGGATTTTCCACGCCTTCCGGCGTCACCGTGCCGATAACGGCCACGGCCGCGGACAATGACGGCAATGTCACGAGCGTAAGATTCCTGGTT
>JBIJCX010000298.1:0-10613 GCA_044344465.1 Opitutaceae bacterium | reverse complement strand
GGCGATCCCCTCGGCGCGGGCATTGGCGAGCCGGGCTCCGCCGGCCGGGTCCTTCGACCACCAGGGCACCAGGCCCCACTGCAAGCCGACCGCCTCGCGGCCGGCGTCCGCGGTGGCCCGAATCGCCGGGATCACGGTGCTCGGCGCGATGTTGTACCGGCTGACGAAGTCGCGCGGGTCCTTCACGCCGAGCTGCTGCAACAGCGCATCGAGATCTTTTCGCTTCAGGACGTAGCGACCGCACATGAGGTCGAAGTTGATCGCGGGCGCGGCGTGAGGCAAGGCGCCGGCCGGCTTTCCAAGCCAGCGGGCGCAAATCAGCATTTGAGCGCTGGCTTGTAGTCCCGGCTTCAGCCGGAAGAAACGCGCGCCTCGCCGCCTGAAGGCGGAACTACAAACGAATTCGTCCGACCGACCGCTCAAAAGCTGGATTGCGCCCAAGCCAGTTCCGGCGGTTATTCCGGGCGGCGCGACGCATTCACTTGAACTTGTCGCGCATCGCCTGGATGCCGGGAATTTTCGCGATCAGGTGCCGGTGCGGCGGTTCGAAGGATTGGAGCAGCGAGCGTTGGTTCCGGCCGGCCAGAATCGTGAAAATGTAACCCTCATACCCCGGCGCCCGCACGGTCGGATGATAGCCGCGGTCGATGAGGAACGTGTCGCCGTGCCGGGTCATCACGACCGACGGTTCAGCGCCGCCGCCCTCCTCGTCGTAGCAAAACTGCGCGCCAAATCCGTGCTCCGGCCGGTAGCGGTAGTGATAAACCTCCTCGAAATCCGTCTCCTCCGGCGGCCGCTCCGTGTCGTGCTTATGCGGCGGATACCCCGACCAGCAGCCGTGGTCGCCGTACAGTTCGCTCACCATGAGGTTGCCCGCGCGCCCCGCGGCATTCTGTCCGAGGACGTGAAAAATGCGCCGGCGCGAGTGGGTGTCGTGCGAGCCCACCTCGACCACGTCGACCTCCTCGGGGGTCACTCGAAACGGCGCGAAGGGCTGGGTGCACCCGCCGCCGGCCACCGCGACCTCGGTGCCGTCGCGCAGCGCCCGCACGGTCACCCGCGGGCAGGTCCCGCAGTAAACCGAGTCGGCCGGACCGTCCCAGATGTCCGCCCGGCGGCCGATGTTCCGGAATTCCTGGGCGCAGGCGGCGATGTCTGCGCGCCCCGAAAGCACCACGCACAAGGTCTCGAATCCTCCCACGTCCAGGGTATGCGACTCGCCGGCGCGGAGCCGCAGCAGGTTGAGGTAGATCAACGCCAGCGGGCCGCGCTTAGGCTCAACGAGCGGCTGGTTGTGGTTGTCATGGGCGCGGAGAAATCGCGGCATAGGTCTCATGAGTTCAACAAGGCCTCTGAGTCGGGAAGCGGACGGAGCAAGGGCGGCGAACCTCGCCGCCGGATGAATCGGAGGGCAGTTGTTTCCGCAGCGCAAGAAAGATGAGACCGGGCGTTGCGCCGCGGCTGAGAATTGTTTCGAACTGGCGCTGGTCACCGGCCACTCTGGCGCTCCGGTCGGCGATATTGCGCCGATGGTTTCACCCCAAATGTTTTCGCGGGCCTCTCCGCCGGCCCTGATGCTCCATCCGCGCCCGTCATCCCACTCCAGACTCATGAATTTCCTTCCTGAATCGATCCGGCTCACCCGGATATTTCACCGCCGCGCTCGATCGCTCGCTTCCTCCGACTGCTGGAGCCGCGGCGCCCTCGCCGCTTTGGTCGATCGCAGCGCGGCGAGGGCGCCGCGGCTCGATGTAATATCCGGGTTCGCGGTCGCCTTCATGCTGGTGGGCGGATTGCTCCGCGCCGCCGCGGCGGCCCAGTCGCTCTCGCCCGAACAGCTCAAGCACGAGGCGTTTCTTTTCACCCCGGCCGGGTTCGACCGCGAAGGTCAGCCGGTGTGGGCCGGAGGTGAGAAAACGGGGCAGCTGCAAATCATCGTGCGCGACGCCGCGACCGGGCAGGTCACGCCTTGCCGCGTCAATGTCGTCGGCCCCGACGGCAATTTCTACCAGCCACCCGTGAACCGGCTCTCGCCCTATGCGCTGACCGGCCAGTGGCCGAAGCCCAACAACTGGGGCAACCGGATCGGCAAGGCGCCGTATCGCTACGTCGGACGCTTCTTCTATACGACCGGCGAATCGACCGTGCCCGTGCCCGCCGGCACCGTGCGAGTCGAGGTCTGGAAGGGTCTGGAGTACCGGCCCGAGACGATCACGGCGCAGATTTCCGCCGGCGCCACGCAGCGGCTCGACGTGCACCTGACCCGCGCCGCGCCGATGGCCGCGCCAGGCTACTACGCGGGCGATTCGCATCTCCACTTCCGGCGCGAAACCGAGGAGCAGGACCAGATCATGTTCGATCTGCTCGAGGCCGAGGATTTTCGTTATGGCTGCGCCCTGACTTACAACGAGCCCGCCGGTCCCTATGCCGGCGTCATGAGCACGCTCGACTACCCGCAGCGCCTCCCGCTCGGTCGGCGCTCGATTCGCACCCGCGGCAACTACCACATCATCTCGGGTCAGGAGTATCGGAGCAGCACCTACGGCCATCTGAACCTCTACCTGCTCGACGACCTGGTGTTCCCCGGCAGGAAACTCAACGCCAACGTCTGGCCGGTCTATGGCGAGGTCGGGCGCGAAACGATGGGGCAGGGTGGCTTCGCGATGATGGCCCATGGCGGCTACGGGCTGGAGGTTTGGGCCGACGCGGCGCTGGGCACGATCAACGCGGTCGAGCTGCTGCAGTTCGGCGTTTATCGCGGCATCGAGCTCGAGGGTTGGTACAATATGCTGAGCGCGGGCTATCGCTTCCCCGCCGCGGCCGCGTGCGACTATCCTCCGTGCCGGACGCTGGCGGATTGCCGCACCTACGCGTACCATCCGACGGCACCGACGATGCCCGAGTGGATCGCCGCGGTGTCGGCCGGCCGCAGTTTTTTCACCACCGGTCCGCTGGTGCTCCTCGAAGTCGACGGCGAGAAACCCGGGGCGCAAATCCGCCGGTCGGGCAACGGCCCGCATCAAGCCAGGGTCAGCGTGCGCGTCCGCTGCGAAGTCACGCCGGTCACGGACATCGAGCTCATCGTCAACGGCCGCGTGGTCGAGCATCGCACCGTGCCGCGCGCCGAGGGGCAGGGGCGCTGGATTGAGCTCGCGCGCGGAGTCGCGCTCACGGAGTCCTCCTGGATCGCGGCCCGCGCGTATTCGAACGCGCCGATCGGCCAGCCCGATGCGGAGGCGCACACGAATCCCGTTTTTGTTTACCTCAACAACCGCGCGCCGTTTCAACGCGCCGCGATCGACGGGTGGGTCGCGCGCATCGATCAACAGATCGCCACGCACACCCAGCGCCAGTTTGCCGAGCGGGCGAAGGTGCTGGCGTATTTCCAGCGGGCCCGCGACCTGTTGCTGAAAATTCGCGCCCAGGGCGGGCTGGCGGCGGACGCCGATCCGGCGAAACTCGCGGCCGGGCTGGTCGTCGGCCGGCCGGGCATCCGCGACCTCGCGGTCGACGGCAGCATCACCGACCCCACCGCGGAGGAGATGAAGGCGTTTCTCCAGCCGGTGCCGCCCAAGCCCCCGGCCGAGGCGCTCACGACCTTTGAAACGCCTCCGGGCTTCCGCCTGGAACTCGTGGCCGCCGAGCCGATGGTCTACGATCCCATTGCGGCCGCGTTCGACGAAGACGGAAATCTCTACGTGGCCGAGATGCGTGACTATCCGTACAATGGCAGCCGTCCGGTCAAGGTGGCCTGGCAGAAGAACCAGCCGCAGCCGGGCGGAAAGCCTCTGGGCACCGTCCGGCTCCTGCGCGACACGGATGGCGACGGGCGCTTCGACCAGAGCGTCGTGTTTGCCGACGGCCTGCTCTGGGCCGGCGGCATCATGCCGTGGAAAGGCGGCGTGTTCGTCGCCTCGAGCCCCGACATCTGGTACCTCAAGGACACCGACGGCGACGGGAGGGCCGACATCCGCGAGAAAGTTTTCACCGGCTTCGGCATTGAAAACCAGCAGGGGATGGTGAACAGCCTGATCTACGGCCTCGACCACCGGATCTACGGATCCACCTCGGTCAACGGCGGCGAAATCCGGCCCGGCCACGAGCCTGCCGCCAAGCCCATCTCGATCAAGGGCCGGGATTTTCGCTTCGATCCGTTCTCGCGCCACTTCGAACCCCAGACGGGCACGAAACAATTCGGCATGTCCTTTGACGACTGGGGCAACCGGTTCCTCTGCAGCCAGTCGCAGCCGGCGCTGCATGTCGTGCTGCCGCTGCACTACCTCGAACGCAACCCGCACTTCACGCCGCCAGCCACCATCTACCACACCACGCCGCCGCCCACGCCGCTCCATCGCATCAGCCCGATCGAGCGCTGGCGGCATATCCGCAGCAGCCGCCGCGTGGCCGGCAGCGAGCGCGCAGCCGGATCCGCCGGCGTCAGCCATCATGTCGTGGACGCCGGCGCCGGGATCACGGTCTATCGCGGTGGGGCATATCCGAAAGAGTATTACGGCAATCTTTTTCTCGGCGACAGCGTGAGCAATCTTGTCCATCGCCGCGCGCTCGTGCCGGACGGTGCGACCTTCCGGACCGAGCGGGTGGACGCCGGCACCGAGTTCGTGCGGTCGTCGGACATCTGGTTTCGTCCGGTCAACTTCGTGAACGCGCCCGACGGCACGCTCTACTGCCTGGACATGGCGCGCGAGTACTCGGAGACGATCAACATCCCGGCCGACGTCGAGCAGCACCTCGATCTGACGAGCGGGCGCGATTACGGGCGGATCTACCGCATCGCCCCGCCGGGCTTCCGTTCGCCGCCACCGCCGCGCCTGAGCCGCGCGAACGCCTCCGAGCTCGTCCGCGCGCTCGAGAGCCCGCATGGCTGGTGGCGGGAAACCGCGCACCGGTTGCTCCACGAGCGCCAGGACAAGTCCGTCGTGCCGGCACTGCGGCAGCTCGCGGTGGACAGCCGCTCGCCCCAGGCCCGGGTGCATGCGCTCTGGGCCTTGCAGGGGTTGCAGGCGCTGGGTGACCGCGAAATTTCCTCCGGGCTCTCGGACCCTCATCCCGGTGTGCGCGAGAATGCGATCCGTCTGGCCGAGCCACGGCTCGAGGCCGCGGAGGAACTGCGGGAAAAGATCCTGGCCTTGGTCAGCGATCCGGAGCCGCGCGTCCGTCTCCAGATCGCGTTCACGATTGGCGAGTCCCGGCGGTGGGACCAGGCCGCGCTGCTCGCCCGTCTGGCCCGCGAGAATCTGGACGACCCGTGGATCCAGTCGGCCATCCTGAGTTCCGTGGGGGAGTGCGGCGGGGACTTGTTTGCGGCCGTGGTCGCTGATCCGAATCTGGCCGCGACGGCCAGGAGCACCGATTTCCTCCGCCAGCTCGTCGTGGTCATCGGCGCCCAGAATCGGGCGGCGGAGGTGGCGCGGACGATCGAGACGCTGGCCGGCTCGCCGAACACCGGGCTGGCATTACCGCTCGTGGGTGCGCTGGGCGAAGGGTTGAAGCGCGCCGGGACGTCGCTGGGCGCGCGGGATCCGGGCGGACGGATCAAGGCGCTGCTGCGGCGCGCCCCGCAACTGGCCGCGGATTCCACCCAGCCGGAGTCATTGCGGCGGGCCGCCATCGGTTCGCTCGGGCTCGTTTCGTATGCGGAGGCGGCGCCGACGTTGCTCGCGCTCCTCGAGCCGAAGCAGCCCGCAACGCTGCAGCTGGCGGCGATCAGCACCTTTGCGCAATTTCGGGATCCGCAGGTCGGCCCCGCCTTGCTCGAACGTTATGCGGCGTTGAATCCCGCCGGGCGGGCCCGGGCCCTCGATGCGATCCTCGAGCGGGCGGAGCGGGTGGACGCGCTGATGTCCGCAATCGAGGGCAAGTCGGTCGGAGCGTCCGACCTCTCGGCCAAGCAGGTGGATTTCTTGCGCCAACACCGTGACGCGCGCGTGCGCGAGCGAGTCACCCGGTTGCTGGGTGCGGCCAATCCCGCGGCGCGGCAGGACGTCCACGCGGCTTTCCTCCCGGCGCTGCAACTCGCCGGTGTGGGTGCGCGCGGCAAGGCCCTGTTCGAGAGCCGTTGCGCAGTGTGTCACGCGCACGCCGGCCTCGGCCATGAATTTGGCCCCGATCTCACGGCGGTCCGCACCGGCGGCCGGGAAAAACTCCTGACGAGCATCGTCGATCCCAATCGCGAGGTGCTGCCGCAATATTTCATCTGCACTGTCGAGACCAAGGACGGCGAAAGCATCGGCGGCATCGTGCGGAACGAGACGGCCACCACCGTGACATTGCGCCAGCCGGGTGGAATCGAAAGGACGCTGGCGCGCGCGAGCATCGCCACGATGAAAACCACGGGCCAGTCGTTCATGCCCGAGGGGCTCGAGGCCGGCCTGAGCCATCAGGACCTGGCCGACCTCTTCGAGTTTCTTTTTGAGCCGGGCCGGTGAGCGAGTTCCCGCTTTGCGAACATCCGGAAGCACTTCCGGACGTGTCGGACAGAGTAAGCCATTGGGTTCAGACAGCCTGACCCGCCGGCCTAACTGCGCCCGTCCGCCTCAGAGCACCCAGGCGATGCCGACGCGCAGCCACAGCGGAATCAGCACCAACCCCAACGCGGTCGTGCCGAGGAAAATCTGCACCGCGGTGTGCGGATGCCCGCCGTAGAGCCGCGCGATGATGATGGACGTCATCGCCGTCGGCATCGCGGCCTGCACGACGATCACGCGCTTCAACTCCACCGAGCATGGCAGGTACTTCGCCACGAGCAGAAACACCACGGGCAGCACGCCGAGCCGGAGCAGCGTGGACGCGAGCGTTACCCTGAGATCGAACAACTGCCGCGGTTCGCGCAGATACGTCACCAAGTTCACCCCGGTCATGATCAGCCCGAGCGGGACGGCGCAGACTCCGATCGCGTGAATCGTGTCGCTCGCGAATTTCGGCAGGAGCGGCGTGATCCCGCCCAGATTGCAGGCCACCGCGAGCACGAGCGTGACCACGACCGGCGTCACCATCCGCCGCCACCCCTCGCGCAGGGAAAGTCCGCTCAGCACGAGCAGTCCGACCGTCCAGAGCGCCGTCTCGACCCCGACATTGTGCAGGAAAAGGACGCCGCGGCTTTCCGGCCCCCACATCGCCTCCATGATGGGCAGCGGCAGGTAGCCAAAGTTCGTGATGCCGACCGCGAGGGCGAACGTCCGCAGGCCGTTGCCCACTTGGAGGCCGATGGACTTCGCGACCAGCAGGCCGGCGCGGATACTGAACCACGCCAGCGCGAAGCCCACCAGCGGTGGCAGCAGGAGATTGCCGGGCGAGCGCAGGGCGGTGTTGCCCGCCACCGATTCGAAAATGAGGCACGGGTAGCAGACGTTGACGACCAGACGGATGAGGCTCGTCTCCGCCTCGCCCTCGACCCAGTGCACGCGGCGCACGACAATGCCGACGCCCATCAGCGCAAACACCGGGAGCACGAGCAGGAGCAGTTGCCAGTAGGACGGCATGGCGGGGGACGGAGAATCGGGGGCGGGAGCGAAAGAGCGAGGACGGAGAACGCGGAACGCCAGGGCGAGCCTTTACCTCAGCCCCCGGCCATCGCCTGGCCGGCCAGCCAGCCCGTCGTCCACGCTGACTGGAAATTGAAGCCGCCCGTCACGCCGTCGATGTCGAGCATTTCGCCCGCGAAATGCAGCCCCGGGCAGAGGCGGCTTTCCATCGTCTTGAAATCCACTTCGCTCAAGCGCACGCCGCCGCACGTGACGAATTCCTCCTTGAACGTGCTCTTGCCAA
This sequence comes from Opitutaceae bacterium, assembly GCA_044344465.1. Lineage (GTDB taxonomy): Bacteria > Verrucomicrobiota > Verrucomicrobiia > Opitutales > Opitutaceae > ER46. The sequence goes on along the minus strand of JBIJCX010000298.1, from coordinate 2,828 downwards.
CGACCTTGAGCTCGGCGGTCGTGACCTGCGCGGCGAGCGTGCCGAGGGCGGTGTTGCCGATCTGGGCCCAAGGGGTGGCGGCCCCGATGCCGGAGGACGTGACGAGCCGTTCCCACAACCGCTGCGGCATCGCGAGCGGGCTCCACGTCGCGATCTGCTTGCGCGGATTCGTCGCGCGTACGGCCGACAATTCGCGGATCAGCGACTCGCGCGTGTGCGGTGGCGCCCAGTTCACCGTCAGCAGAAACTCGTAATTCATCGCGGCGAGCTCGCGCGCCCCCCAGGCCGAGAGTTTCAAAACCGCCGGCCCGCTCAGGCCCCAGTGCGTGATGAGCAGCGGCCCGCTTTCGCGCAGCTTCGTGCCGGCCACGGCGGTGACGGCGTTTTCGACCGCCACCCCCGACAGCCCGATGAGCCGGGCGTCATCGATGTGAAAGGTGAACAGCGAGGGCACGGGCGGCTCGATCGTGTGGCCCAGCGCCTGGGCAATCGTCAGGCCGGCCGAGGATTTGTTGCCGCCGGTTGCGAGCAGCAACCGCTCACAGCGGACGCCGGAGCCGTCCGTGAGGGTGACCCAGAAGGCCGGCGGGCCGTGCGCTCCGCGGGTGGCGGCGGCTGTGGGGGCTTCGCCCGTTGCGTCGGGGGCCGCGCGGAGCGCACCACCCACCGCCTCGATTTTGCGCACCCCCATGCTGGTGACGAGGTGCACGCCGGCGGCCTCCGCCGCGCGCATGAGGCAGTCGACGATTGTCGCCGAGTCGTCCGTCACCGGAAACATGCGCCCGTCGGGTTCGGCCTTGGTCTCGACGCCGCGCTCCGCAAACCAGGCCACGGTATCGCGCGGCTGCCAGCGGTGAAACGCCCCGAGCAACTCCCGCCCGCCGCGCGGGTATTTTTTCACGAGTTCCCGCGGTTCGAAGCAGGCATGGGTGACATTGCAGCGCCCGCCGCCCGACACCCGGACCTTCGCGAGCGGATGGGCCGTGGCCTCGTAGAGCGTCACCTGCCCCGTGGCGCCGAGTTTTTCCGCGCACGCGATCGCGGCAAAAAAGCCCGCCGCTCCACCCCCGACCACGATGACCCGCGTTTTGATCGCCACGCCGGTAAGGTGCTCGCGCCGTCCGCCAAGTCGAAGCGAAAGCGGCGCCCGCAAAATTCCCCGGCCGCCGTCAGACGGCAGATCCGCCCGTGGCACCGGGGCAATAAAAAGGCCGCCGCGGGCTGCGATCCGCGGCGGCTATATCACCAACCCTGACAAATGGACAATTACTGGTTCTTCTTGCGCCCGCCGCCCTTGCCTTCGCCGCCCTGGGCCATCGCGTCGTATTTCTTCTGCTGATCAGGCGTGAGCACGGCGCGGATATCGGCGCGGCTCTTTTTCTGCATGGCTGCGCCCTTTTCTTTGCGCTCTTCCTTTGGCACGCCCTGCATCTCCTCCCGCGACTTCGCGAGGATGTTCGTGATCTTGGTCTTCTGATCGGCGGTGAGGCTGCCGACGGCCGTCTCAATGCGCTCGATTTGCTGTTCGGGGGTCATTCCTCCCCGGCCCTTTTTTTCTTGGGCTTGGAGTGCGGGAATGGACGTCATCACGCAAAGCGCGAGGGCGGCGACGAGGACTTTCATGGATTTCATGGAATTTGTTGAATGGCGATTTTGGGTTAGAGCTTCAGGGTTTTACGCTGAATCCGGCTGAATCCGGACTCGGAGCAAGACGCCGCACCGCCGAAATGGTTACAGGGCTCCGGCGCAAGCTTGCCGCGCGCGCGTCTCCGGCCCAGCGTCGCCGCCCATGATTGAGGTCTCCGCCCTCACAAAACGCTACGGCCAGTTCACCGCCGTGCGGGATTTGTCGTTCACCGTGCGCCCGGGTGAGGTGCTGGGTCTGGTCGGCCCGAACGGCGCGGGAAAAACCAGCACGTTGCGCTGCCTCGCCGGCATCATTCCCGCCACCGCCGGCACCGTGCGGATTGCCGGGCATGATGTCGCCGCCGACGCGGTGGCGGCCAAACGCGCGCTCGCGTTTTTCCCCGATGAACCGCGGCTTTTCGAGTACCTCACGGTGCGGCAGCATCTTAACTTCGTCGCCCGGATCTACGGCGTCGCCGATCACGAGCGCATCGCGCAGCCCCTGCTCGAGGAATTTGAAATCGCGGACAAGGCGGGGCAATTGCCGGGCGAACTGTCGCGCGGCATGAAACAGAAGCTCGCCATCGCCTGCGGCCTGTTGCACGAGCCGCGGGTCATGTTCTTCGACGAGCCGCTCACGGGGCTCGATCCGTTGGGCATCCGGCGGATGAAAAATTCGATTGTGAAACGTGCGCGGGAGGGTGCGACGATCGTCCTGAGCTCCCACCTGCTCCACCTGCTCGAGGAAGTCTGCTCGCACGTGCTCATCCTGAAGCAGGGCGGGAAAGTCGCCGACGGCACGCTGGCCGAGGTCGCCACCCGGTTTGGCAACGGCGATGCGAGCGTGAACCTGGAGGAGATTTTCATCCGGGCCACCGGAGGCTCGGAGAACTGACCGGGCCGCCGACCGTGAATCACCGTCACGTACCGTTTCCCATGCCCGGTCATCCTGAGCGCAGCGAAGGATCCAGTTGGAGTTTCTTCGCCATAAGCCGATGCGAAAAACATGCTGGATTCTTCGCTGCGCTCAGAATGACAGGGTAGGACCGTCGCCCAGGATCCCCCATGCTCGGCGCCCTGCTTTATCTCCGGCTCACGTCGTTTCAGAACTGGCTGCGTTCGCGGGTGCGGCGGCTGCGGCAGCCGAAATACCTCATCGGGGCGATCGTCGGCGTCGGCTACTTTTATTTCTTCTTCTTCCG
>JBIJCX010000297.1:0-10617 GCA_044344465.1 Opitutaceae bacterium | reverse complement strand
TGCGCGCGCGAATCGTCCCGACGCCATTCTTCACCGCAGATTCGACCGACTCGCTGACAATCTTTCCACACTGGTTGGTGTTCTCGCCCCAGAAATCGATCCCGTTCACCGCGCCGTGCGTGAACCAGAGCGAGCGGTGATGGGGGTGATCTTCGACTTCACCGGGTACGCCCTTCTGCACGGGAAAGTGACGCATCATCTCGGTGCCATCGGACGCCAGGATCGGGTAAAGAAAGGGTTTCGGCGCGCCCTTGAAAATGTACTCGGTGAAGAGTTTGCCTCCAAGTTCGACCCGGATGCGATCATCGGCGCGGGTGAGTTTCACCAAGGTCGCCGCGGGTACCACCGCGCCGGGTGCGATCAGGCTGACGAACAACAGAACGCTGGATATACGTGGCTTCATGGTCGGATGGGGCGATTACGCGGTAAAGAAGGAGCGACGGGAACGGCTCAAAATCAAACGAGGTCGAGCCACGGGATCTACCGCCTGGGTCAAAAGGTTCCTTTGATCCCGGCGGTCACTATCACGCCGAAGTTCTGCGTCGAATACCGCTTGGCATATTCCGGCGTTTCTGAGCCACGCATTTCATGGTAGATCTGGGTGTTGAAGACATTCTTCGCATTGGCAAAAAGGAACATTCGGTTGCGGAGTTGATAATCGACACTGGCATCGAGAGTCGGCGCCGCCGGCTTCAGATAATAGAATCCGTCCAGGCCCCGGGTGGCCTGCGGACTCGCCTTCAGCCAGCCACGATAATTCCAATTTACCCTGAACGTAATTGGCTTCCGGTTCACTAGAACCCCCCAGTTGGCGCTCTCGGGAAGGAAGTACCCGAAGTCCGCCAGATTGCTCGAGGACTCCAGCTTGAGCTTCGTGCCGTTGACAAAAACCTTGAGATAACGCCCCCACCTGCCCAGCGCATCCAAGGACTGGCTGATGCTGAATTCCACCCCGGATATTCGCGCATCGCCCGCGTTAATCTTCGTCGTCACCTGCCAGTTCTCATAGCTGGAATCAAACCCGAGTTGCTGCAAATCGGCCAGTGTGGCGATTTTCGAGAACGTACCAAAGAAGTCCTTGATCTCCTTCAGGTAGGCGCCTGCGCTGAAGACTCCGCCCTGGGGTGTGTAATACTCGAGCGACAGGTCGAAACAGTCGGCATACCACGGCCTCAGGCCGGTGTTGCTGATTCTCAGAGTTCCTTGTGGCACCTGATTCGGATCAGCGACATCCGCCTCATTGGACACGGTATTGGGGATGATGTTGCTGAAGTCCGGCCGCCCGTAAGCTTTGGCATAAGATGCCCGCGCCAGCACGTTCTCGCTCAGGTTATACCGAAGATGAAGGCTGGGAAACCAGCCGTCGAAAGCCCGATTGCCATGATAGCCAAGTCGCGTGTAGACGAGCCGCATTTCCTCGATCGAACCGGCTGCGCCAGCTTCGGGCGTGCGAATGCGTGTCCCCGCTGTGTTATGGGCAAAGCTCCCGTCTGCGTTCCGGACAAAAACCACACTGCTGTCTTGTAACACCCCCAGTCCGTCATCGACAGTCTTCTCGAAACGCACGCCAGTGATGACATTCAGCCGATCTTTTAGAAAGCGCAGTTCAGCCTGAAAATATGCGGCGGAGACGGTCTCCTTGATCTTGAATGCATTCACGCGCCGGGCCTGCTCCGACGCCAAAACCTGCGCCGGTGTCTGGTAAAAAAGATCCGGACTTTTTTCGAAGGCCCGCCAGGCCAGCAGCGGCGAAACGATCGGAGCGATTTTCGCTCCCTGGTTATAATACAAGCCGGGATGGTTATATACTTCGGGGCGGAAGATCCGGTTGCTGTAAGGCGCCGCGGACGAATCGCCGTTGGGCCCTCGGTAGGTCCAGGTATCGCTCTGACGCTGCGTCTCGCGTTCCTGCGCTTGAGAGGAACCGCCGATCTGCAACGCGACGGGAAAAGACCATGCGCTGATTTGCCGGCGAACATCGAGATTGTACGCCTGGACTTCGTCGCGGATATCGCGGGGCGCCGTGGTGGCGGCCGTGATTTGATAGTTGTTGATATCGTAGATATCGATTTCACGGTTGCCAACGTCGAACGCGCTGATCGTCGCGCTGTCGGGGGTGATCTTCGAAAATGATATCCGCACCGGCATTTTCAGACCAACGGTGATGCCGTTAAAATAGCCCCGGGCGGTTTGACGGGTGGACTTCCGCGCTGCCGACCGGCCAAGGCCAGCATCAATTTTCCACCGGCCGTCGTTGAATCTGTAGCTGATATTTGCCGCGGTTGCCGCACCCTGGATGCCCTGCAAGGTGCTGGGCAGAGTGGCGGAGCCGCGTCCAGTTGCTCCGGCGGTGAAGTCCGGACCGTAGCTGAGCGGGGTGCCGGTCGTCGGGGTGGGGGCGCCGTTTGTTCCCGTCGACTGCGTAAACTGGATGTTTGAGCTCGTCGAGGTGTTGTAGCTGGTCTGCAGGCTAACCGACAACACGGTGTTGGGGCGAAGCCGCCAATCCGCCTTGACGCTCAGCGAATCGCGTTGGGAGATCGCAAGCGATGGACCGCGGTTGTACAGATTATAGAGGAAGGGCCTGCCATAGGAGGCACCCGTGCCGCTGGCCGTCGCGTTGTAATCCCGGAAGAGAGCGTGGCTCGCGGTTAGGATCTGCGAGTGCAGCCCGGACACGACGAACCCAAAATCCCTGGTGATCGGAGCGGCATATTCGAAATCAAAACCGGGATATACTTTATAGGTGTTTTCTTCCAGCGTATCGGGCGTACGCTGGAAGGAGAAGTACTGGTCGTTGCTCGTGAGATGGAAGCGGTAGCGAAATTCCGCCCGACTCCGCTCAAAGGCGCTTTTGCTCACGAGATTGACCGTGCCCGCCAGGGAGTCGGCTCGCGTGGACGGCAAGGGCGATTTGATGACCTCAACCCGGGAAACGTTGTTGATCGAGATGTTGCTCACGTCAGCCGTGCGCGAATCGCCCGCCGTATTGGCACCCGCCATCTGCGCACCGTCGTTGGTGAACACCGTGAGATTGGCCGGCAGTCCACGCAGCGAGACGTTGTTCACCTCCGATCCGCCACCATCCACGGGCAGCACGCCGGGAAGAGATTTCATGAACTCGCCGATGTTTCCTCCGGTGATGTCGCCAAAGGCATCCGTCGAGATCACGTCCTTGGGGTTGCCTGCAAATCGCCGTTCGTTAATCGCAATGGCCGTTGCATCGGTCTCTCTGGCCGTGGAAACAACAAAAGGGTCGAGCCTCACCGTTTCTGCGGCACCGCCATACCGCGCCGCGCTGGTGAGACCGATGTCTTGTTCGACACTTCGTCCGGCCGGAACGTTGAGCGAAATCTGCTGCGGATCGAGACCGGTGTAAAAGACCTCAAGTACGACGGTGCCGGCCGGAGCGCCTGCAATCCGGTAACTGCCCGACTCGTCCGTCAGCGCGACCAGATCGGTGTGCCTGATCGAGACCCGGGCATTGTTGAGGAACCGGCCGGTCACGAGATGTTGCACCCGGCCGGTGATGACTCCGGCCGACTTCACGGCGGCGCTGTCCGAAGCGCCAATCGCGCCGAAGAGAGGGCGGCTGGCATCAGCGATCAGTGCAAACCAAGTGGCGATCAGGGCTACGATTGTTGGAGCTTTCATAGGTTTCAAGTGCTTGGCGCAGTGAGGGCCACGCGAAAGCCGCGATGGGGCGCTCCGTCCGCCTGGGCGTCCCGGTTCCGGCGCGCGGACCGACAGTATCGGGCTGTGTAATACCAGCATCCGCCCCGACCCACCCGGTCCCGACCACCCGTCACAACCAACGGATCGACGGTTGTGTCGGGGTGATCCGCGTATGCTTTCGGATTATAAATGTCCTGACACCATTCCCACACATTACCGTGCATGTCATACAGCCCAAACGCATTGGGTCGAAATTGCCCCACGGGCGCCGTGAAAACATAGCCATCGCGGGCGTTGATCGCCGGTCGATCGGGAAATTTGTCCTTCAATAGCTGATCCGCAACATTGCCCGCCATGGCCAACTCCTCGGCATCGGCTCCGTACTCGAACTTCGTCAACGTCCCTGCGCGGCAGGCGAATTCCCACTCCGCCTCAGTCGGGAGTCGGTACGCTCTCCGTTCCCTTTGGCTCAACCATTGGCAGAAAGCGACGGCATCGTTCCAACTCACGACGACCACCGGATGATCGTCCGCCTGTGCATAGCCAGGGTTTCGCCAGGTGAATCTCAGCGCTTGGACAAACTTCCCGTTCGCGTCGGCTCCCCATCCCCCTTTGCCATTCGTTTCGGCCTCGGTCCTGGCTCCAGTCGCCCCGACGTAAGCGGCGAACTGCCCTCGCGTCACCTCAAATGCTCCCAAGAAAAACGACCGGCTGACGCGCACGCGGTGCTGCGGTAATTCGTCGTGGTGGGCTTCCGAATCTGAGGTGGGGGACCCCATCAGGAACTCGCCAGCTGGAATCAGCTTCAGTTTCATGCCGAGCGAATTGACGAGGTCATGGGACTCCGCGCCAATGGATACCCAGGCGAAAGTGCTGACGCCAACGATGAGGGACGTCAGATTCTTGAGCGAAATGGAAGTGGTCGTCATACAAGTGTTGGGCTCCAACTGGAATCCGGCGTGGCATCGCCGGGCGCGAGTTGACCGAGACGGAGAAGGGCGCGGGATCAGACTTGATCGGAAATGACGAAGGGCGCGCGGTACGTTCGCGTCAGCAGGGCATTGGCGCTTTCGTTGTTCACAAAACGCTGCGTTCTGGGATCGAGGGTGAGCATCTCGCCGAAAACCAGCTTGGTCTTGTCGAGGTCAACCCGGTTGGCCGCCAGATGCGCGGTCATGCGGTCGCAGGCATCGGCCGACTCCCGGTTGGCTTTGATTTTTTCGACCATCTCCGCCTGCGTCACCCGTTGGCCGAGCCGGTAGGAAATATTACCGACATGGCAGAGCGCACTGGAGATGTGCCCTTCGGTGATGTCGGCGGTAAGATCGCTGGATTTCCGGCTCCGCACCGCCTGCACGAAATTTTCGTGGTGATTGAGATACCGGCCCGAGAACGTCCGTATCACGCGCCCGCTGCGATCATAGGCCGTAAACGGGCCCTCTCCGATCACGACAAAACCATTTTCACAATGGATGATGTTGCCGACTGAGGCACCGAGGAACGAGTCCATGGGGTCACGCCCCGCCGTTGCCGGCAAGCCGCGCACCTCGAAGATGAGCGGCGCACGGGCGTAGGCATGGTGAATAAACTGGGTGTTGGGTGTCGTCCCGTCGTCGACATAACCCAGGCGTCCGCCGACGCTGAAGACCCGGGGCGGGAGTTCATTTTCGCGGAGAAACCAGCGCGCAATGTCCATTTGATGAATGCCCTGGTTGCCCAGGTCGCCGTTCCCGGTCTCCCAGACCCAGTGCCAGTCGTAATGCAGTTCCTTGCGCATCAAGGGCTGCAGCTCGGCCGGGCCCGTCCAAAGATCATAGTCGATCTGGGCCGGTACCGCCTGCGCTCCGGCCACCTTGCCGATGCTTGGACGGCGTTTGTAACAAAGCCCGCGCGCCAGGGTGACTCGGCCCAGATTACCAGCGTGTACCCACGCAACCGCCTCCTGCAGGCCGCTGTGAGACCGGCTTTGAGTTCCGCTTTGCACGATCCGACGGTACTTGCGGGCCGCCTCGATCATTTTGCGGCCTTCCCATATATTATGGGAAACCGGCTTCTCGACATAGACATCCTTGCCGGCCTGGCACGCCATGATGGTGATCAACGCGTGCCAGTGGTTGGGGGTGGCGGTGGAGATCGCGTCGACTTCGGCGCTCTCGATTAACCGGCGCACGTCGGTGTACCCCTTGACGGCGTGCCCGAGCGCCCTGAGTTTTTTGATCTCCTCGTCGAGAACGGTCTGATCCACGTCGCAGAGCGCCACGATTCGCGCACCCTTGACGCGGAGCAGATCGGTGATGTGCGAGCGGCCCCGGCCCTTGAAACCCACCACAGCGAAGCGCACATCGCCATTCGCTCCGTTGACCTGAGCCCAGGAGCGCGGCGACAATCCGACCCCCGCGGCGGCAATGACGGCTCTTTTCAAAAACAGACGTCGGTCTAAGTTTTGCATATCCCGGGATTAGAAGCTACCATTGACCCCGGCTTGGACGCGCACACCGTGATCACGCTGGTCGGTGTTGTATTCCCGGTACAGGCCAGAATACCATTTCTGTTTGGAGTTAAATATATTGGCCACATCCGTAAAAAACGTCAGCTTGCGCGAGTAATGAAACCCCAGTTTGGTATCGACCATTATGCGCCGGTCCTGGTAGGAACGCGAAAGAGGGTCGAGACTATAGGATCTCAGATAAGTGCCGGTATAATTCACATTGACGCGGGCGTAGAAGCGACCCCGGCTGTACGAGATTCCGGCGTTGGCCGCCCTGGGCGTAAAGTTGACCAGGGCGCTGCCCGCGGTTTCGGTCACGCGGCCATAATTTCCCGTTGTCTCCAACCAGGTGTGGTTGGCGAAAACGCCGAAGCCTTTCCAGAAACCAGGCAGAAATGAAAGCTGCTGTGAATAATTCAGCTCGGCGCCCTTGATTCGGGCAAAACCGCCGTTGGCCTGCGTGGCGAGATCCCATCCGGCATACTCGCCATCAAATCCGTTGTCGCTGCCCGTCGGTATCTTCACCACGTTGCTGAAGATAAAGTTCTTGATCTCCTTAAGGAAGACGCCCGCCGAAATCACCCCGACCGGCTCGAAATAACGCTCGATGGTGACGTCAAAATTGGCCGCGTCCTGCGGCTTTACGCCGGTATTGTTCTGCGTGATTCTCTCAGCGTCGTAATTGATTCTCGTATCCGGATAGATTGACCCGAAACTTGGCCGGCCGAAGCTCTGCGAATAGCTGGCGCGCGTCAGCCAGTTCTTTCCGGGTGCGTACTTGAAATGAATTCCGGGCAATACATTTCGGTACTCCCGGATCACGGTGGTTCTTTTGCCCCACTGGGCCCGGGTGCGCTCGATCGGATCGGTCAACGTCAGACCCGCCCGTGGGTCTTGGATGGCGGTTTCCCCGCTCAGGTGGGTCTTTTCGAACCGCACGCCGCCGAGCACGGACAACGGCCCCAGCGACATGTTTCCCATCGCGTAGCCGGCAAACACCTGTTCCCTTGCATTCTTGTCGTTCGCCAGCTCGTTCTGCAACGACGTGGCGGCATTATGGGTGAGGTACTGGGGATTCTTTTCGAGGTATTGGTTGATCTTGTCCAAATCCAAGTAGCGCGGGCTCATGCCGAAAGGATGCCACTTGGACAAGGCGACGCCGGTCGGAAGTGAATCGTCGATGAAACTGCTTAGGAATGTTCCTTGTGGACCGGAATAGGTGAAGGTCTTGGTGGGGCTCCGGGTATAGCGCTCTTCGCTCATGTACTTGAAACCCGTCTTGATATAGGATGGGACCGGATTGGAAAAACTCAGCTTCAGATTGAGCTGGCCACCGTAGATATTCGTCCCCTGGTCGGTCACCGCGGCCGACAATCCGCTCAAGACCCAGTTTGCCGGATCGCGAACGTCCGGGCCTCCCGTCTGAATTGCAACCCGGCGTGAGACGGATCCAGCGGAGGTACCGTCCAATCGCCAGGAGGTGTTGGGGACGGAAATCGTGTAGCCGCGGGTCGCGTTGGGGTTCCAGTCTTTCTGCCCGGTCTGACTCGGGCTCTCCTGGTAGTTTCCGGTATAGTCGAGTTCAAGCCGGCCAAACTGTTGGCGGCCGCCCGCTTGGAAAGAGTACCGCTTGTTCAGGGAGTGGATCGGGGCATTGGTAAAAGAGTAGTTCGCACTCGCCAGTTCCGTGACCTTGTCTGTAAAACCTGGAACAATGGAGGCTTGGACCCTGGCTCCCGCGGCATTGAAACCACCGGGTCGGTAGTTGGGGTCCCCAAACGGAAACTGGGGTTGAAACGGGATCGGCCGGCCGGAAGCGTCGAGCGTGGCGATTGTGGCGGCCGCGGCGGACACGCTGTTGTTCCCGCCGTGGAAGGTTTGTTCGCTGTTGTAGTAGGTGTAGAAGCCGCTGAAGTACAGCCGCGAGTTCTCGCTCACCTTGAAGTCCAGCCGCACATCCACCCCCGATCGCGTACGCTCCAGGTAATGATAGTCATATGCGGTGAGACTGCGCATGAACGCCGGCTTCGTCGCCGTCGCTTGATACCCATTGAGCAGAACACCACCGCCAGGAGCCCAGTTCACGGTGTGGCTGAGATTCACGGTTACGCCGATATTCTGATTCTGGCCGAAGACATTTGAGTAACCGAAAGCGTACGTGGGGCTGATCTTGTTTGAAACATAGGCAGTGGCACGCGCGCCGGCTCCGACCTTCCGGCTGCTGCCGCTGACCGCAAAGGTGATCCGCCGGGGTTCAGTCCGGTCAAAGATGCTCGCGGGCCTGAAATTGATGTTTCCACCGATCGAATCGCCATCCATGTCCGGCGTGGGTGACTTCGTTACCTCAATGACCTGGGTCGCGCCGATCGGAATCCCGGGCAATTCGGTCTGGCGATTGGCGCCGGCGCCTCCGGTGGCCGTCTTCATCCCGTCAATTGTCACGGTGTTCAGGTTGGCGTCGATTCCCCGCACCATGATGTAGCGTGCTTCATTTTCGCTGTTGAACGCGGATATGCCGGGCAGCAGCCGGAGCACTTCAGCCGCGTTGCCATCGGCGACATTGCCGAACGCATCGGCCGCAGTGACATTCTTCACATTGGGGGCGTTGCGCTGCTGCGTGATGGCGGCAGCCTGCCCCTCGCGAATGCCGGCCACGGTGAACGCGTCCATCCGGTAGATGTCGGAGGTCAGAGCCACATCCGCGACCGAACTCTGGCCGGACGACGCGGTTACCGGCACCCGCTGAGTGGTCAGGCCGGTGTAACTGACTTCCAACGTCGCCGGTCCAGCCGGCAAGCCGGTAAATTTGTAGCGGCCCTCGCGGTCGCTGAAGGCCATCTGATTCGTGCCGGGCACGGTGACGAGCGCGCCTTCAAGGAAAGCACGCGTGGCGGCGTTGCTCACCTGGCCGGTGATTTCAGTGCTGTCTTGCGGAACGGAACCGGTGACGGGATTGCCGCTCGCCGCAGACGTGGCGGGGGTTGGCCCAAGGGTCAGTGCGATCCAACCAAATAAGAGGGCGATGGGATTTTTTCGGTTCATGGCTCTTGATGGTTATTCAGGGGAAGTAATTGTCTTCGTGTCGGAATGGGGGGGGGAAGGGTGCGCAGGGATCGTTTCGACCGGAAGTTCAAGCTCCTGAACATGGCTGGTGTTTTCGACGGCACCATCAAAGCAGAATCCTCGATCAACCCGGGGTGTCAACGGCGTGGCCCAGGCACTCAAACGCGGGGCAAGGAGGATTGTTGTCGGTGTCGGGGCGTATCGATGTTCGAACCCGCCCGTCCGGTCCGGCCATGGGGTGGCTTGGCCGGGCGCGTCGTGCGGTGCACGGGGATCGACTCAAAGCCACCGCTCAAACCACGCCCAGGCATCAGCCTGGCGCGCGGCGCTGAATTCGTGCGGCCGGTCCTCGATGATGCTCTTGAAACGTTCCGGCACGCCGGCCTTCGCATAGCATCGGGCGAGCTTGTGGTGTGCGGCGTGAACGCCGTCGAGTTCGAAGAGCCGGTCCTGCGTGCCATTAATCACCATCAGCGGCGTCGGCATGGCGAGCGAGGCAATGTCCGGAAGATCCATGTGGTGATACATGCCGGGGATGATCTTGGTGAAACCAGTGCTACGGATATGCCGGGCGAGCTGGTTCGGAAATGAACACATCCAACTGCTGTCGACCGCTGCTTTTATCCGGTCATCCAGGGCGGCCAAATAGGTGCTGCGCAACCCGCCGACACTCTGCCCGACGCAGGCGATCCGGTTCGGATCCACCTCGGGTCGGGTAACGAGATAGTCCACCGTGCGGATGTCATCCCACGCCATGATGCCGACCCAACTGACCCCCGCGCAATAAAGGATCTTGGCGACGATTTCCTCGTCCCGGCTGCTGCGATTGTTGAACTCCGTCACCCGCTCGCTGCTCATGTCCAGCCGCCGCTCCTTCCACTCGGCGCGATCATCGTCGAGCACCACGCGCCGCTCTCCCCAGTAGAACATATCGATGGCGATGACGACGTAACCGCGTCGCACGAGTTCGATGCCGTAGGCCTTGCCGCCGTAGCCGCGATCGCGGATGACCTTGAGGGACGGATGGATCGCCTCGCTCGTCTCGACCTCGCGCTCGCGTCCCCACATGTAGTAACCGCCATGCGAATGCAGCGCCACGACCGCAGGTGCGGGCAGTTTCGCCTGTTTCGGAATCAACACGGTCGCCGGCACTCGAAACACCGGCGTGGTGTTGAAGCGAACCTCCTCGCGAATATAATCGCCGTAGTCCCGGCGGGAAATCACCTCGGCTTGCGGGTCGCATTTCGCTGGGGCGTAGTGCAGCAGTTCCAGCATCTTCGCCCGGCCCGCGGCTTTCCAGGCGGTGAGGTCCAGGTGATTCCGATGCAGAAACGACATCGGCAAATCCCGCCCCGCCTTCAGCTTCTGAACCACGGCATCGAGTGATCCGA
>JBIJCX010000636.1:0-2947 GCA_044344465.1 Opitutaceae bacterium | reverse complement strand
CCGTCAAGCGCTCGCGGCAGAAGGACGGCCGGCCCGTGCACCTGATGAGCGCGGTCACCCACCACACCCAGCGCCTGCTCAATCAAATCCCTGTCGCGGAAAAATCCAACGAGATCCCCGCCTTTCGGCACGCCTGAGGCCCGCGGCTACGCCGCCACGCACGCCTACGCCGAGACGCTCGACAAAGACCACGATCGCCGCGAGTGGCGCCGGATCTGGGTCGGCCCCACCGACCCGTTCGCCACGAACTTCGCCGGCGCCGCGCAGCTCCTGCGCATCGAACGCCACGTCTGGAAAGGCGCCGCGGTCGAGCCCACCGTCGAGGTGGTCTTCGGCCTGACCAGTCGGGCCGCGAACGCGGCCACGCCGGACCAGCTGCTGGCCGCGGGGCGCGAGCACTGGGGCGCGATCGAAAACGGTCAGCACCACCGCCGCGACCGCACTTATCGCGAGGACCAAAGTCCAGTCCGCGATCCGAACGCGACCCCGTGCTACGCGGCACTGCGCGCGGTGGCGATTTTCCTCTGTGGCCAGTACAAGCGCGCCGAGCGCCGGCCCAAGGACTATCATTTGCCCGATTTCCTCCGTTGGGTGGGCTTTCGGCGCACGAAGGCGATCGTCTGGTTCACCCACCGCTATCATCCGCCGTGAAAACCCAACGTCGTTTCCGCCTTCGGTAGTTTCACCGGCGGGCTCGCGCGCCGGGGACGCCACTGCGTTCGTCACGCGCCGCCCGCCGCTTCCCTGCGTGCACTCGCACCCACTGGCGCCCCTCTGTGGCACGCGCTCCACCCCTGCGCGCCACCTTCCCGCCCGTCTGCGGCCTCTTCCTCAAACTGGTCAAACCACACGCCCGATGACTTTGACACTGTCGTGGCGGAATGGGCGCCCGGAGATGCTCATCGTTTGTAGTCCCGGCTTCAGCCGGCCTCGGGGTGGTACCTTGCCGGCTGAAGCCGGGACGACAAACTACGAACCGTCCGCCTGAAGGCGGGACTACGGACACAGGCCGGGACTACGAACTCAGCTGTGTCGTCACTCGCCAGACGTTTGCCCGCGCCCCTACCGGACCGTTGCCAGGGCCGCGCAGCCGGCGACGGCGATGATCCCCCCGATGATCGCGCGGCGGGTCGGGCGGTCGCCTTCCAGCCAGAAGGCGATGGGAATCGACAAGAGCGGCGCGGTCGCGGCGATGGGCAGCACGATGCCGCTGGGGGTGGTGGCCAGGGCCCATTGGTAACTGCTGACCCCGAGCACCGGCCCGGCCAGCCCGTTGGCGAGCGTCCAACGCCACGCCCGGCGACTTGCGGAGTCATCGACCGGTCGTGAGGGTCTTGGGGGCAGACGGCGCAGCAAATGGAGTGCGAGGAACCAGATGGCCGTGAACACGAGCCCGGCCAGGATCCGATGATACGCGGCGTTGATGCCAAACGTGGCGTTGTGGGCAACCTCGCCGGCGGCCTCGGCGACGTTAACCCCCTTGCGGCTCACCAAGGCGCCAAAGCCCTGGCCACAGGCCGCGAGGAAGCCGAAGAGGAAGCCGATGGGCCGGACGCGCACGCGCGGCGGGCTTTTCCGACTCGGCGTGATGGCAAACGCGATCCCGGCCAGAATCACGAGACCCCACGCGACTTGGGCGCCGGTAAGCCGGGTGCCGAGCCAGAGCCATTCGCCCAGCGCCGCCAGGGGCGCCGCGAGGCACTGCGTCATGAGCAGCGTGATCCGGGAGCCGAGCAGCGGCAGGGCGGCAAAGACCGCCAGATCGCCCAGCCCCATGCCGATCACCCCGCTGAGGATAAACCACCCGGTGCTGGCGCTGGCAAAGCCGTGGCCAAGCGTATGCCCGAACACGCCAAGCACCGTGGTGGCGATCAGGAGCCGGCTGAGATTTGCCCGCATCGGGCCGATCGCGCGCACGCTGTGGCTCGCGCACGTCGCGTTGAGCGCGAAAAAAAAGGCGGCTAGGAAGGAGGCCAGCATGGGCAGGTAATTGGAACACAAGTAACTAACGTGATCCTAGACCAACCGCTCGTTGCGTTTGGACGACGGAGGGGAGAACGGACCTCCCGGTCCGTTTCCTGGGCGCCGTGGCATGGAACTGCATTTTGGGCTGTTTTGTGGTGATGGTTTTCCTCAGTTTAACCGGATCATGAAAGCGCGAAGCCAGACGAAACGGCCCGAAGACATCAATGCCGCGCTGGCCGCCACGAAAGGGCCAGTCTCCAAGTTCATTGCCCGAAATTACCGGCACTTCAACGCCGCCGCGCTGCTCGATTCCGCCAAGGCCTACGAGGCCCACCTCAAACGGGGCGGCAAGATGCTGGTCACCCTCGCCGGGGCCATGTCCACCGCCGAGCTGGGCATCGCCCTCGCGGAGATGATTCGCCGCGACAAGGTCCACGCCATCGTCTGCACCGGGGCGAACCTCGAGGAGGATATCTTCAACCTGGTCGCACACGACTATTATGAGCGCGTGCCGCACTACCGCCATCTCACGACCGATGAGGAGGAAGCGCTGCTCAAACGGCACATGAATCGGGTCACGGACACCTGCATCCCGGAAATGGAGGCGATGCGGCGGATCGAGGCGGCGGTGCTGGCGGAGTGGGTCAAGGCGGATCAGGCGGGCGAACGCTATTTCCCGCACGAGTTCATGTACAAGGTTCTGCGCGGCGGGACGCTGAGGCAGAGTTACCAGATCGACCCGAAAAACTCGTGGATGATCGCGGCATGCGAGAAGAACCTGCCGATTGTCGTGCCCGGCTGGGAGGATGCGACGCTGGGCAACATGTACGCGGGGCACGTCATCAGCGGCCACCTAACGAACGTCCACACGGTGCGCACCGGCATCGAATACATGACCTGGCTTGCGGAATGGTACACGCAAAACGCCCGGCGGCTGCGCAATGGCGAGGGGTCGATCGGCTTC
This sequence comes from Opitutaceae bacterium, assembly GCA_044344465.1. GTDB lineage: Bacteria > Verrucomicrobiota > Verrucomicrobiia > Opitutales > Opitutaceae > ER46. The sequence goes on along the minus strand of JBIJCX010000636.1, from coordinate 18 downwards.
TTCCAGATTGGTGGTGGC
>JBIJCX010000635.1:0-2960 GCA_044344465.1 Opitutaceae bacterium | reverse complement strand
CTTTCGCCTAAAGTTTCCCCTGTCTGGGCCGATTTCATGGGACAAATATGATCACTTGGAATTCCCGCCTCGAAACCGGTAACGCAGTAGTCGACAACGATCACAAGGCCTTGATCAATCAGATCAACGCGCTGGATGCCGCCCTCAAAGCAGGGACCGCCAAGGAAGAACTCGGGCCGATGATCGGATTTCTGGACAAGTATGTCCGGGCGCACTTCGCCCGGGAGGAAGGCATCATGCGGACGGTCAAATGTCCGGCCTCCGGCCAGAATTGCGTCGCCCACCTCGCCTTGGTTCGAAAACTCGATGGCTGGGTGATCCGGCTGAAAACCGGAGGGGCCACGACCTCGTTGGTGTTGGAGATCTATCGCGAGGCGTCAGCGTGGTTGCAGCAACACATCGTCAAAGTCGATTGCCAGTTGCGAACCAACTGAGCCGGCCAGGCGTAGCCCTGCAGGCGAACGGCCCCTGGTTCTCAGCGGCGGACCAGAAATTCGCCTGTCCCTAACTTTCCGGCCCAAACCCATTGACCGCGGATTGTCCTGGCGCAGCCGAGCCGCCGCCAATGGAGGCAAAAAGATGGAGGGTAAAAAAATGGAGCTGGGTTGCGCCCGATTTCATTTTTCACCCTCCATCTTTTTGCCTCCCAGCCCGAGCGTGCAGAGCGCCAGGGCGCCGAGCATTCAACCGAGTCGTTCACCGAGGTTAAGGTCGTTTGGCCAGCCACCGGATCACGCCTGATCCGAACCTGCCTTTCGCCCGTCCGAGGAAAAGCCATTAGTCCAAAGGAGCGTGGGCACTCTTGAACGCGAGATTCGTTCCGCTCGAGGCGGGCCGGAGTGCCCGCCCTCCCTTCGGCCTTTCCACCGGCTCCGTTCGACCTATCCACCGAAGATCGGTCTCACGATGATTCTCATCTTGAACGCAAATTTGAATCAGCACTTGGCGAGCTCACGGTGCCTGGCGGCCGAACCCGCGTTTCCTGCCCGCCGGGCCCGCACGTCCGGCCCGGAGGTCGAATCCGCGTCGGACGGCCGCACCGCCGGTGCCGCCGACGCCCGGCCGTCGATCAAATGCTGTAACTTGGCCACCGCATCCTGCAGCACGATCGCCTGTCCGTTCAACTGCACGGCGGCGCTGGCACTTTGCTCGGCCCCGGCCGCGTTGGACTGGGTGACCTTGTCCATCTGGGCCACGGTCGTGTTGATCTGGGTGATGTTCTCACTTTGCTCGTGCGACGCGGTGGCGATGGCCGACACCAGATCGTCCACCCGGTGCGCGCGTTCCACGATGTCCCGAAAATGCCGGACCGCGGTGGCGGTGAGCTGGGTGCCCTTGGTGCTCCGCTGCATCGACTGCTCGATCTTTTCCGCGGTCTCCCGCGCCGCCGTGGCACTGCGCCGGGCCAGACCGCGCACCTCATCGGCGACGACGGCGAAGCCAGCCCCGGCCTCCCCCGCCCGCGCGGCCTCGACGGCGGCATTGAGCGCCAGGATATTGGTCTGGAACGCGATCTCGTCGATGACCTTGAGGATCTTAGCGATCTCACCGCTGGAGCCGTTGATTTCCGCCATCGCGACGTCCAGGGCTTTCATCTTTTCCATGCCCCGGCCGCCTTCCTGCACCGCCTGATCGGCGGCGTCTTTGGCCTTCCGGGCATCGTCGGTGTTGCGCCGGGTCATGCCCGACACTTCTTCGAGTGCGGAACTGGTTTCCTCCAGCGACGCCGCCTGCTCGCTCGCGCCCTCGGCAAGCGAATTGCTGGAGTCGAGCAGTTGGGCCGAGGCGGAGTGCACCTGCTCGGATGCGGCGTTGAGCTCGGACATCACCCGCTCCAGCGGCCGCCCCACCAGACGCCGGACGAGCCAGAAGGTCAGCGCGACGAACACGACGATGATGACCGCCGCCGTGCCCAGGCTCACCCAGCGGTTTTCCCGCAGCAGGCTGGCGACCGACGCCGCCCAATGGCGCTCCGACTGCTGGAGGACCGCGGTGGAGAAGCGGAATCCCGTGACGCCCGAGATGCTGTTTTCCTTCCAGCCAGTGTGGCAGCGGATGCATTCGGCGGCCACGAGCAGGGGCTGATAGATTTCGAACGTGTCGGCGGTGCGGCGCACGACGCGCTTCGGATCCTTGAGCAACTGGGCCTTGAGATCCTCCGGCAGGCGCCCGCCGACGAACGTGGCGCTGGAGGAATAGCCGGCGACACCCGCCCGGTCGAACAATGAAAACTCGATCAGGCCTTTGATCCGCCGCTGCGCTGCCAGCAGCTTTTCAAACTTCGCCATCTCCCCGCGTTCGAGGGAACCGCTGACGGCAAACTCGACCGAGTGAAAAACGTTCTCGGCATTCTGGGCCTCCCGTTCGGCGAGCTGCGCGACGTTGTCCTTGCCCAGGGCGCGGAGGAGCGCGGCATTGCGCGCCTGTTGGAACCATTGGGAGGCAAAGATAATCAGCAGCAGGCCGCCCAGGAGCGAGAGGGTCAGTTTGAGGTGCAGTTTCATGTCCGAATCTCCGCGCGAACCTGACCTGGTTTGAGGTGGAAGGAAAAATCCGTGCGGTTGGCGAAGCCTTCGCCCGCGCAGCCGATGCAGGGGGCGCCGGCGCGGATGCAGTTGTTCGTGCCCCCGTTCCATTGGCGCAGGGTGCAGTCCGCCTTGGTGATCGGGCCGGCGCAGCCGAGCTTGAACAGGCAGCCGTCGGCCCCGAAGGTGCGGGCAAAGTTCTCGCGCTCATAATCGGGAAAGCGCGGGCACTGCTCGTGGATAGTGCGGGAGAAAAAGGCCTTCGGGCGGCCCAGGTGGTCGAGTGGAGGCAGGCCGAACTTCAGCACATGAGCGATCGTGCCCACGACCCAGTCGGGGTGCGCCGGGCAGCCCGGGATGCTGATGGCCGGCGTGCGGATGCCCTGCTGCGCCAGGAACGCCGGGACGCCGATGGCCCCGGTCGGATTGTTCTCC
>JBIJCX010000047.1:0-34401 GCA_044344465.1 Opitutaceae bacterium | reverse complement strand
CGCTGCCAATGAACTCCCGTGTTTGTCATTCTGACCCGGAGCGGGAGCGGAGGGGAAGAATCCAGCAGGATCCTCGCATGCGGCCGTCGTGTTGGATCCTTCGCTGCGCTCAGGATGACAGGCAAAAATGAGTTCATATAGGGTACCACCCAACGCCTCGGCGTAGGTTTTTGGTCTCAGAGTGACAAACAAGTGGCCTTTTTGGGACGCCCTCATCGTCGAATACTTCATTCCGGCAGCGGCTGATCCTTCGTCTCCGGCAGGAAGAGCACGACGACGATGCCGAGCACGAAAATCAGGCTGAGCAGCGAGACCGCGAGCCGCAGGTCCATGCCCGGCTGGGATTTCAACCACCCGGAGAAAACCAGGATCGATGCCGCCACAAGGCGACCGGCGTTGAAACAGAATCCCGTGCCCGTGGAGCGGAGATGGTTGGGAAACAACTCCGGGAAGTACACCGCATAGCCGGCATGCGTGCCGATGACGAAAAATCCAAACACCGGCAGCAGGACGAGCAGCGTCGTATAGTCGTGCGGCAGGTAGCAGGTGACCGGCACGATCACGAGCGCGGCGAGCTGAAACGCGATGAAGGCGCGCCGGCGTCCGATGCGCACGCAGATCGGTCCGAACGTCAGCAGACCGACCCCGGCGCCAGCGGCCTGGAGGATCCCATAGGCAAACTTCGCCTTTTGTGCGGCGTCCGCGGCCCCGACGCCGCTGCGCAGCAACATTTCCCGCGCCAAGTCCTGCCCGGCGACGCCCACGCCCCAGAAGGTCCCGAGCCCGACCGCCGCGAGGAGCATGCCGAGAATCGCGCGCGAGGCCCAGCGCGGGTTGAGCAGCAGATCGCGGAAGCTGCCGAGCTGCGCGCCCGTGCCCGTCGCGGCCTTTGCCTTCGCCACCCGCCACGTTTCCGGCTCCTTCACGCTGGCGCGCACCCAGAGGATGAGAAGCGCGGGCAGGACGCCGAGGAGGTAGGCATAGCGCCAGTTCGCCCCGACGGCCAACCCGGCCAGCGCGGCCAGCCACGTGCCCAGGACACTGGTCGAGTGAAAGATGCCCCCGGCATGCGCCCGCGCGCGCACGGGGAAAACTTCCGCCACCAGCGCCGCGGCCACGGCCCATTCGCCACCCACCCCCATCGCCACGAAAAACCGCAAGATTCCCACCTGCCAAAGGTCGGTCGCGAAATACGTGAGGCCCGAGAAAATCGAATACATCAGGATCGTCACGATCATGGTGGGCTTCCGTCCCCAGCGATCGCCCAGCCAGCCGAAAAAGATTCCGCCAAACGTCCCCCCCACGAGGAAGATGCCGAGAAAGACATCCCCCCAGCGGCTGATCGCCTCGCGGGTCGCCCCTGCACCGAGAATCTCGGCCAGCATCTGGCCGCGGGTGAGGTTGAAGATCTGGCCTTCGAACGTGTCGAACACCCAGCCCGCCGACGCGATGATGAGCACGAGCCATTCGTAGCGCGTGACGCCATGCCACCAGGGCGTTGGTTTGGGCGGAGAGCCGGTGGTCATGCGATTGAAGTCTCTCCCGGCAGAGTTGTTCTTTGCGCCAGCACCGGAGGGCCGAGCTCCGTCGAGGCCGAATTGCGCCGTCCACTGAGCGGCCTCGACGGAGCTCGGCCCTCCATGAACGAAAGGGATCTTTTGGACTCCTGCATAGTCTTTAAGGTAAACTCAAACCTTTTGGGGAGGCTGCCATCGCCCCCGATGAGGGGCGTCACGCGATTTCCTCCACGCGCACGGTCCGGCCCTGCGCCGCGGACAGATCGGCCGCAAAGATCACGCGATGCGAGCGCGCCGCCTCGCGCAGGCTGGTCAGCGGCATGTCCTCGCCCCGCGTGATCGCCGCAAAGAACGCCTCGAACTGCGCCTGGTACGGATGATCCAGCACATCGCCCGAGCCCAGGAGCTTCATCGACAGCCGGCTCCATTGGTGCCGATCCAGTCCGGCGATGCGCTGGGTATGAAAGCGATCATCGAGCAGCGAACCCTCGCTCCCCACCAGGTGGGTGTGAAAATAATACGGCTGCAGGCAGTCGATCACGGACGCGACCTTGCCGAGCCGGCCATCCTTGAACCTGAGCACCGTCACCGACGTTGTCGGATACTCATAGGGCGCGAACAACTCGCTCTGCGAGCGCGTCGCATGACTGGTGACCGACTCCACCTCGCCGCCCATGCAGAGCAGCAGCGCATCCAAGGCATGGCAGCCGGCCGACAACAGGCTGCTCCCGCCGCCGTGCTCGCGGGTGTTCCAACGAAACTGGCGGGACCAAGGGCCGATGCCGTGAAAATAATCGACCTCGCCGTAGTGAATCGTCCCGAGCAGGCCGCTGTCCACCACCGCTTTCGTCGTGAGCAGCTGGCTCGAGAACCGCGCCTCGAAACAGACGCAGGCCCTGACCCCGGCGGCCTCGACCGCCTGCACCGCCCCCTGCACGTCGCCGGGGGCGAGCGCGATCGGCTTTTCCACGATCACGTGTTTGCCCGCGCGTGCGGCGGCCACGACGTGGTCGGCGTGCTGGTACGGATAGCTGCAGATCGAAACCGCGTCGACCTCCCCCCGCGCGAGCACCGCCGTCAGATCGGTGGCAACCTCGAGCGGACAGCCATGCCGGGCGCTGAGTGCGGCCGCGTCGAGCGCGCGCGACGAGCAAATCGTCGTCACCTGGGCCAGGCTGGTGGCGTTGATCGCGGCGATGTGGGCATTCGCGACGTTGCCGTAGCCGATGACGGCGACATTGTATTTTTTCATGGTGGGGCGAACCGGCGCGCAGCGGGGCAAGCGTCATGCTCGCCGGTAACCTATTGGGTTACCCGGAAATTCGGCGGAAACCAGCTCCAAGCATCAGGTATCCTCACCTTCCCCCGTGGCCTGGGTCAGGTTGCAGACCGGCACCCGGGCGGCCAGCGCCGTCACCGTGACCTCGACGTCCTTGTGCTGCTGCACGAAGGACGCCGGACACCGGCCACTCACCGGGCCGAAGAGCGCGCGCCGCATCACTCCGGAATGCCAGCTGCGCATCAGCGTGAGGTGGATTTTCCGGCTCATGAGGATCTCGTGCAGGCCCAAGGTGACCGCCCGGTGCGGCAGGACATCCCAGTTGCCGTGGACGCCGCCCATCGCAATCTGCGTGATGCTTTCCCGGCTGAGCGTCACACCGCGGGTGCGCGACCCCCGGACCTCGGCATCGTCCAACGGCTCTCCGGGCTCCGGCGGATCGTTGAACGCCAGGTGACCGGTGATGCCCATGCCGCTGAAACAGATATCCGCCCCACCCCGCGACTCGATCAACGCGGTCGCGGCCGCCGGTTGATGAGGATCGGGAAACTTAATGTTGGCGGGATCGGGTCTGAGCTTGGGTTCGAGCCGGTTGACCAGCGTCTTCTGCACATAGTGCCGGAAGCTCAGGGGATGGTTCGTACCGATGTAGTGATTCCGATCGTCGAGATACTCGACCATGAACAGGGCGATGAGCGGTTCGCACGAGACCTTCTCCTCGTTGCACAGGATGGTCCAGTAACTGTAGTCAATGGGTCCGATCGGCAGGAGCATCAGAACCTGCCGGTTGGCCAGGTGCGCCGCCTTGATGGCATCGATGGCCTCGCGCGCAATCCGCCGATTCAGGGCCGCCCAGTTGGCGACCAGGTTGAACTTGTACGGCCGGAGCTGGCCGAAGTCCTCAAATTTGGCCTGATTATAGTCCATGGTCAGTGCGGCAAAAACTCGGTTGCCTCCAGCCGGCGAGCGCGGGTCTGCATCCTCTAGCGCAGACCGATCTGGATCGGCTGGGCGGTCGCGGTGTCAGTCACGACTTCGGCATCGGGATGTCCCTGCACGAGGGTGCTCGGATAATCGGCCGTGACCTCGCCGGCCACGCTGAGGCGGAAGATCGCGCGGTGGCGCTCCCCACCCGCGCAATAGAGCCGGATTTTTCGCGCGGCCAGAATGTCCTTCATGCCGAGGGTGACGGCCATCGGCGGAATCGCGGCGGAACACCCGCCGGCGGAGTTGATGCTCTGCACCACGATGGAATCGTCGCCGAGCACGACCACCCGCGTCAACGACTGGCGCAGCTCTGCGACCGTGATGCGATGCCAGCGCGACAGCGGCGGTTCGTTGAACGCGATGTGCCCGTGATAGCCGATGCCACCGTAGCAGCAGTCGATGCCACCGACCGCCTGGATCTTCTCGCTGATTTCATCGATCCGAAACGGATGCGGAAAATGGGCATTCTCCGCGGGAATGCGGATATCGGGTTCCAGCCGCTCGAACACCTGCCGGCGCATGAAACCCTCGAAGCTGAGCGGGTGCGACACGGGCACCGGCCGCCCCTGCCAGTCGAGAAATTCATCCATGTTGAAGGCATGGACATTCTTCCAGCTCAGCCGCTCCCGGTTCGAAACCTCGATGACCTGGCGGTACTGCGCCACCGGGCCGACCGGCAGGATCAGCCGCGTGGGTTCGCCGCGGCGGTTGTGGGTGCGGATCTCGTCGAGGATCGAGTTCGCAAAATCGTCGAGCAACGCCGGGATGTCCGGGAGGAGCCGGAATGGCAGTCGCGCCCGCTGGCGCAGGAGTTCAACCGGCCACCCGTGCAGGCGGAGGATCTCGTCGTTCGACCCCAGGCCGGGCGCGGCAATATCCGCCCCCGACGCAGCCGCGGGCAACGGATCGGGAGTCGGAGTCGAGAGATTCATTTTTCGATTTAAAAACCAAGAACGTTGATCGGTCCGGGGGGAGTCAAGCCCGGGCGGGGCGCTCACGCTTTCAGATCCGGCGGCGCGGTTTCGTGCTCCTCCGCGACTTCTTCGGCTGCGGCGTGACGCCGATGCGCGGATCGCGCCGCCGCGCGAGGCTGACCAGGCGCACCGCGGTGCGTTCGAACGAGTCCGCGACCTCCGGCAGGTAGAGCCACTTCGGCAAAATCGGATGCGCGGCCAATTCGGGAAACTCGGCCACGAGCGCGGCATGGTGCGCGCGATCCGTGCACACCAGCACGCCCCGCCAGGGTTCTTCGCTGGCGCAGAAGCAGAGCATCAATCGGCCCGCAAGGTAGGCTGCCTTGGCGCCGAACATCGCGCGCAGGACAAACGTCGGATCCTCCTCCATCGGCTCCCACAGCCATTGGTAGGGATGGACGCGCCGGACGCGGCCGAGGTTTTTTTCGGGGTGCGGGCGCATGACGGCAAGCAAGCATCGTTCACCCTAATTGTCCGAACGGCAAGGCGTGCCGTTTCGCGCGGCCCGGTATTTCCGCGTGGTGGACCAATTGGCCGAACCTTTTCCCTCGGACTCGGTCTGTTGCCTCGTGCGCCCCTCCGAAAGCGCGTTTATGCCGCTACTCTAACCCCAAGGCGAAAGCACGCCATGTCGCAGATCAAAAATGTTCTGCCATGAGCATGGCCTTTCCCCTCCTGGCTCGACTCTCCGCGACATGATCTTCGACTCCCGCAGCCTGACCTCCGACCGGATCTCGTCCCAGGTTTGCATCATTGGCGGTGGCGTGGCGGGGATTACCCTGGCGCTGGAGCGTCGCGGTATCGCCACCTCCGTCGTCGAAAGCGGCGGGTTTCGCCCGGACCCGCACGCGCGCGATCTGAATCGGGGCCTGAACGTCGGATTGCCCTACTCGTTTGCGGACCGGAGCCGCTCACCCTCCTGGGCGGCTTGGTTTCCGTTCGAGCCAAGACGCCCGCCGGGAGCCAGCTCGAATTCACGGCCCGGATTTTCATCCTCGCCGGCGGCGGGATCGAAAACGCCCGGCTCCTGCTCGCCTCGAACCGGCAGATGACCCGGGGCATCGGCAACCACCACGACCTGGTGGGCCGGTACTTCATGGATCATCCCCGCCTTTACCGGGGACGCTTCACCCATGGCCGCCGTGCGCACAACAAGCTCTTCGACCTCAAATACCAGTATCACAACCCGGCGGTGGCGGCGAACGACGTGTGCATTGCCGGCTACTTCCGCCTTTCGCCGGAGGTCCAGGAAAGAGAGCGGCTGCTGAACGCGTACTCTTGGCTGGATTCGGATTTCGCGATCTTTGACGCCGCGGCGGTCAACGCCCTCCGCCAAATCAAGCGGCATGCCCTTGGCACCGCGCCGCCGGGCAGCCGCCTGCTGGAGTCCATCTTCGAGGCGGCTTGCGCTCCGCACGAGCTCGTGATGTTCGCCTTGGTCAGGCAATTCCGGCCCCCATGGCTCGCGAAGACCTGCCGGCTGCAGATCATCGTTGAGCAGGCTCCGAATCGCGAGAGCCGGATCGTGCTGGCGCCGGAACGCGACGCGCTCGGCGTAAACCGGGTCGAAATCTGCTGGCGCATGGGAGCGCAGGAGCAGAGAACCTTCGACGAAAATTTTCGCCGGGTGTCGGCCGCGCTCCAGCCCAACGGCCTGACCATGATCGAGGCACCGGCGCCGTTCGCCGGCGGCGAATGGCCCGCCGAACTCGAGGGCACCTGGCATCACATGGGCACGACCCGCATGCACGATTCGCCCCGCTCGGGCGTCGTCGATCGCAACTGCCGGGTGCACGAACTTGCCAACCTCTATGTGGCGGGGAGCTCGGTCTTTCCGACGGTGGGCGCAAGTTTTCCCACCCCCAATCTCGTCGCGCTCGCCCTCCGCCTGGGGAACCACGTCGCGAACGAATTGTCCGCCATGCCCGACCTGTCGGACGCGCCCGGGCGGGGTGCCCTGCAACCCGGGCCGCGCCTACCGCCGGACGCCAGGCCGGTGTCGAGCAGCCGCCCGGATCGAGATTTCTAAACCGCCCGTTGCTGGTCTCGAGTCTCGGTCTGACCCCGGTCTGACGCGCCAAGGCATCCAAACCTGTGGCCCACGGAACACACGGAATACACGGAACCATGATCCCCTTCCGTGTGTTCTGTGTGTTCCGTGGGCAATAGTCTCTCCGGCTTTCTGTGGCGGAGCGGCCGGCGGCTCACCGCAATCCGAGCGAGATGTGTTTCGTTTCGACAAACGCCTCCAGCCCCTCGATCCCCAGCTCGCGCCCCCAGCCGCTTTGCTTGACCCCGCCAAACGGACACTGGCTGGTCGTCGGCACGCCATCGTTGAGCCCGATCATTCCGGCCTCCAGCGATTCCATCAACCGGAAGGCCCGGTCCAGATTGCTGGTGAAGGCGTACGCGCTCAGCCCGTACGGAGAACCGTTGGCGCGCTCGATCGCCTCGGCCTCGGTGTCGAAGGCGCACACCGGCGCAACTGGCGCAAAGGTCTCCTCCGCCATGCAGGCCGCGGTCGCCGGCACATCGGCCAGCACGGTGGGCTCGAGAAAAGAACCCGGGCCGGCGAGGCGTTTGCCGCCACAGAGGAGCCGAGCGCCGCGGCCGACCGCGTCCTGGATATGCTCGAGCGCCTTTGCCAAGCCCTCCTCGTTGATCACCGGTCCGATCTGCACGCCATCCGCCAGGCCGTCGCCGACCTTCAGCGCCCGCGTCTGCTGCGTGAAGCGATCGAGAAAGCGATCGTAGATGGAACGTTCGACATAGATCCGGTTCGCCGCGATGCAGGACTGGCCGGTGTTGCGGAACTTGGCGATCAGCGTCCCCTCCACCGCCCGTTCAAGGTCGGCGTCGGCAAAAACCAGCACGGGATTAAGTCCGCCCAACTCGAGCGACAACGGCTTGACGGTCTTGGCGGCGCCCTGAATCAGCGTCTGTCCAACCTCGGTCGAGCCGGTGAACGTGATCTTGCGGCAGAGCGGATTCTCCAGCATCTCGGCCGCAATCTCCGAGGCGCGGCCGACCACAACCTGGAACACGCCCGGCGGCAGACCCGCCGCCTCGACGCACTCGGCAAAAAGGATCGTCGACAAGGGGGTCGCACTGGCCGGTTTCAGGATGACCGGGCAGCCGGCGGCGAGTGCCGGGGCGACCTTGCGGATGCCCAGCACGAGCGGAAAATTCCAGGGCGCGATCGCGCCCACCACGCCGATCGGCGTCTTGATCACCAGGTGCCGCTTGCCGTCGACCTGGTTCGGCACGATGCGCCCGTAGACCCGGCGCGCTTCCTCCGCGAACCAGCGCAGATGATCCACCGTCATCGCCACCTCGCCCTGGCTCTGCGCCAGCGGCTTGCCGTTCTCGAGCGTGATCGTGCGGGCGATCTCCGGGCCGCGCTGCTCCACCGCGTGGGCGATCTTGAGCAGATAATCGCCCCGGGCCTTGCCCGTCAGGCCGCGCCAGGCCGGCAGCGCCGCGTGCGCATCACGGATCGCCTGCGCGACATCCGCCCGCGCCAACGTGCACACTTGGGCAAAGGTTTCCCCGGTCGCAGGATTGACCACGGGCAAAGTCGTGGCAGTGCGGCGCCATCCGCCGGCGAGATAAAGGGAGTATGGGTTCATGATTTTGGGACCAACTTCCAGTCGTTGAGAAACTGGGTGATGAGAATGTCCGTCAGCGGGTGCTGATACAGCTGTTGGAGCACGTCGTAATTCATGGTGCAAATCTCGGCGCCCGCCAGCGCGGCCTCGAGCACGTGCATCGGATGGCGGACCGCCGCCACAATGATCTCGGTGCGAAAACCATAGTTGCCATAGATCGTCTTGATCTGCCGCACGAGATCCATGCCAACCTGGCCGTGCGCATCGAGCCGGCCGACAAACGGGCTGACATAGTTCGCCCCGCACTTCCCCGCGAGGAGCGCCTGGAGCGGGGAAAACGTCACGGTCACGTTCGTCTTGATGCCCTCCGCCACCAGGATTTTTACCGCCTTGAGACCTTCCTTGGTGTTCGGCACCTTCACGACGACGTTGCGGTGAATCTTCGCCAACTCGCGCCCTTCGGCCGCGATCTCCGGGGCCGTCAGCGTGACGGCTTCCAGGCTGATCGGGCCGTCCACGATGGCGCAGATGTCGCGGTAAACGGCCAGGGCCGGCCGGCCAGTCTTGGCCACGTGCGAGGGATTCGTGGTCACGCCGTCAACAATCCCCCACGACCACGCCTCCGCGATCTGAGTCACATCCGCCGTGTCGATGAATAATTTCATGGGTTGCTGTCGGTCTGGTTGGGGTGTCTGGGGAACGGCGCGCAGGCCGGATGATTGAGATTCTAATGTGCCCGCGACTGTTGCAAGTCCCGGCGCCTGGCCCGGTTTTCCTTGGCAACCGAACGGGGCGGCGTGGCTCCAGGATTCAGCGCGCGCGCGCGACGGGCACCGCGCCATCGGCGGTCACGCCGGGCGATTCCTGGGCCGCGGGAAATTGACGAAGTTCTTTGCGGGTGCGCCGAGGAGCACGCTGGTCACGTCCTGGCAGATCGCGGCGACCACGCGGGCCTGCGCTTCGCGGGTCAGCGCGGCGGTGTGCGGCGTGAGAATCACGTTGTCCATGGCGCCCAGCGGGCTGGACGCCGGTGGTTCCTGTTCGCGCACATCGAGCCCCGCCCCGGCCAGGCGTTGCTCCTGGAGCGCCCGGATCAATCCGGCCTCGTCCACCACCTCGCCGCGCGCCAGGTTAAGGAAGAACGCCGAGGGCTTCATCTGGCAGAACCGCTCGTAGGTGAACAGTTGCCGGGTTTCCTTCGTCAACGGCACGTGGCAGGAAACAAAGTCGGACCGTGCCAGCAGTTCATCCAGCGTGAGCAGCTGCGCCCCGGTTTCGGAAACCGCGGCCGCATCGGGGCTGATATATGCATCGTGGGCCACGATCTGCATTCCGAGCGCGCGGGCGCGCAGGGCGGTGAGGAAACCGATCCGGCCGAGGCCGACGAGCCCGAGGGTCTTGCCGTACAATTCCACGCCGGTGAAACGGTGCCGATCCCACCCTCCCGCCCGGGTGTCGCGATCGGCCGGCAGGAGTTTTCGCGCCAGGGCCAGCATCATCGCGAGCACCAGCTCCGCCACCGAAATCGAATTCTGATCGGGGGTGCTCACCACGACCACCCCCGCCGCGGAGGCGGCGGCGAGGTCGATGTTGTCCAGGCCGACGCCGGCCCGGCCGATGACCTCCAGCTGCGGCGCCGCGGCCAGGAGATCGGCGGTCACCTTGGTCTGGTTGCGCACGATCCACGCCCGGCAGTCCGGCAGCGCCGCCTTGATTTGCTCCGGCGCCCGCCACCACTCGGGCCGGCAGTCGACCGCGAAGGTCGCCTCCAGCTGCACCAGGGCGGGACCGGAGATTTTTTCCGTGATGAGAATTTTTGCTTGCATGAGGGTAGCCCTAACCAGCCTCCTCACCAAAAACAAGTTTCGGAGCCGGCGAGAGCAAACCGTGACTGTAGGAGCGAGTTTATCCCGCGATAAATTCGCACGAGAAGCCGCGTGGCGATCGAATCACTTGTCCTCTCATGGATGACAAGTCGCCGGTGGGCGGGCGCGTCCCTGCGCCCGCATTCTGCGCCAAGATCGGCGCCGATTCCGTCGGAGCGCCGCGATACCCCATACGGGCGCAGGGACGCGCCCGCCCACCTCGGAGCTCTCCCACCTCGGCTCCGTCAGCGCCGCGCCCTGATCAAAACGTACCCTTCACCCCAAATGCCCATTGCACGCCATACGAGTTGCTCGAACTGGTTTTGGCATAGCCGGGGGTCTGCGAACCATAGCGCAGCAGGTTGTAGTGGACGTTGCCGATGTTCCGGCCATTGGCGAACAGCTGAATCCGGCGGGTGAATTGATACGTGATGTTGGCGTCCATCGTCGTGCGCTTCTCCTGATAGAGATACGCATCCGGCCCTTGCGCGGGCGACGCGGCCTGCCGTTGCTCGCCGCGCGCGTTCCACTTCAGCATAAACGTCGCGGGATTTCGCGTGATGGTGACGCCCCAGCTTCCGCTCTCGGGAATGAACCGGGTGAAGGCCGCGTTGCGACTGCCCTGCAGCTTGAGTTTCGTCGCATTGGCGAAGACGGAGAAGTACCGGCCCCAACCGCCCAGCGGCGCGAGCGACTGGCGGATGTTGAACTCAACTCCGTCCACCCGCGCATCACCGCCGTTGACGGTGGTCCGCAGCTCCCAACCCGCATACCGCGGATCGAGGTCCAGCAGTTCCAGATCCTCCGCCGTCGCCAGTTTCACGACGTCGTCGTGGAAGTTCGAAATGTTCTTGCGGTAGGCGCCGACGCTGAACACGCCGCCACTGTCGGTATAATACTCGGCGGACAGGTCGAAGTTGTCCGCCTTCCACGGTTTCAGCTCCGGATTGCTGACGGTAATGGTGCCGCGCAGAACGGTTGGGTCGGCGTTTTCCGAAACATCGTTCTCGGTGATCGTCGTGTTCGGAATGACGTTGATGTAATCGGGCTTGCCATACGTTTTGGCGTAGGCTGCGCGCACCAGCAGATTCGGCGTGACGTTGTAGGTGAGATGGAGGCTCGGATAATAGCCGTCGAACCCGCCATTCACGACCCGGCCGAGTTCGAGGCGCGTGAGCCGGAGTTCTTCCATCGAGCCGGCGGCGCCGGCCTCCGGCCGGCGAATGCGTGCCCCCGCGGCGTTGCGGGCATAGGTGCCGTTCTGATTGCGGACAAACGCGTTGCCCGGCTCAAAGAGTGGACCGGCCGCCTTGTCGTGAATCTTCTCGAAACGGACGCCCGTGAGCACCTGCAGCTTGTTGTTGAAAAGCCGTGCTTCCGCCTGGAGATAGGCCGCCGTGGTGATTTCCTTGAAGTTCTCCGTCCCGCTGATGCGGCTCTGTTCCTCCGCCACCTGCTGGGCGGGCGTCTGCGTGAACAGGCCCGGGCTCTTCCCCCAGGCCTCCACCATCCGGTTGGGCGAGGGCCAGGGAATATAGTCGAAGTCGAAATAATTCTGCCGGCCCTTGAACACCTGCATGGCGTAGGGCGCCGGCGTCGGGTCGGCCGGGTTGGGCGGATTGTACGTGAAGACCCGGCTCTTCCGCCGGTGCTCACGATCCTGCGACTTGAACAGCCCGCCCGCCTGCAAGGCGGTCGGGATTTCGAACACCTTCAGGTCGCGCTTCACGCTCAGCTCGGCGCCCGCGGTGTCGTCCCGGTGATTGCGAATGACGCCGTCGGTCGCGGTGTTCAGCCGGAAATTGCGGAGGTCGAGGAGATCAAGTTCGCGATTGTTGACGTCAAAGGCCCGGATGCTGCGCGGCCCTTCCGGCCGGATGTCATCGAAATTCACGCGGACGCCGGTGGGGTTCAGCAAGGCGGTGCCGATGGTGTTGAAGTGACCTTTGCTGACGTGCCGCATCCAGGTCTTCGAAGTCGACGCACTCCCGCTGGCATCGACGACCCAGCCGGCGTTCTGGTATCGGTAGCGCACATTGCTGCCCAGGGTACGCGCGTCGATGTGCAGCAGGTTCGTGGCGAAGCTCGCCGTGCCGCGGCCGGTGGCGGAGTGCGAAAAGGTCTCGCCGAAGGTCAGCGGCACGCCCGGCGCCGGCGTGGGGGTGGCGTTGGTGCCAACGCTCGTGGCCCGGTTGACGTTGCCGTTCGTGTCGATGTAGTACGTCGCCTGCAGGCCAACGGTGAGCACGGAGTTGGGCGTCACCCGCCAGTCGGCCTTCAAACCGATCGAGTTGCGCTCATACCATTTCGGGGCGTCGATGATGTTGTGCGTTTGCAGATACGGTTTGGCCGGCGTGGCGCCGGTGCCGGCCGCGCTGGTGTTCCACGTCATCTGGGAAATGTTCTGTTCGTTCCACGCCTTCGAACGGAGCGCGGTGAACACGATGCCGAAGTCTTTGGTGATCGGCAGCGTGTAATCGAAGTCGAAGCCCGGATTCACCCGCCGCTCCCAGGTGTCGTACGGAAACGGCTGTTTCGTGAGCATCATGCCGTCGCTGCTGGCGGACACGAACACGCGGTAGTTGAGCTGCGCCCGGCTGCGTTCGAAGGCGCTTTTGCTGACCATATTCACGGAGCCGGAGATGCCGCTGGCGGGATTGGCGGGCGTCGGCACCTTGGTCACCTCGATGCGCGAAATGTTGTTGATCGAAACCTGCATGAAATCGAACTGGCGCGAGGCGGCGTTGCGCGAGGCGTTGGCGAGCGAGGCGCCATCGGTCGTCACGTTCGTCATGTTGGGATCGAAACCGCGGACCGACACGCCGAGCGGCATCACGTCGGAATAATCGACGGTGATCCCGGGCAGGAAGCGCATGAACTCCGCGACATTGCCCTCGGTGACGTCGCCGAAGGCATCGGTGGCCACCACGTTCTTGATGTTCGCGGCGAAACGCTGCTCGTTGGTGGCGAGCGCCTCGCCCTCGGTGAGCCGCGACGACGCGGCGACAAAGGGATCGAGCTTCACCACGTCAGTCTTTTCGCCGTAACGCGCCCGGCTGGTCAGGTCGATGTCCAGCTCGGTCGTCTGCCCGGCCGAGACCGTCACCGGAATCTGCCGGGGATCCAGCCCGGAATAAAACACCTCGACGACGGCGGAGCCGCCGGGCACGCGCGAAATCCGATAGGTGCCGGAGTCATCGGTGAAGGCGGCCAGATCGGTGCCCTTCACCGTGATGCGCGCATTATTCAGATACTGACCGGTCGCGACATTTTGCACGCGGCCCGTGATGGTGCCGGTCGGCCCGGCGACCGCAGCGGTGGTACTTTCCGCGGCCACGGCGCGACTGCCGCAGATGACGCCGGCGACAAGGAATGAGAGGGCGAGCGAAACGGGACGCAGGGCGCGCGAAACGGGACGCAGGGCGCGCGAAAGACTGAAACCGGGGATGCGGGTATTCATGGGAAATTCTCTCCTGAGGGGGTTGGTTGTTTCTTGGGCCGGAAAGAACTCGCGTCAATGGGCGAGACGAGCGCCACCGAGAAACGAGCGCCATGGGATCGTCTTCCAGCCGATTCGCCCCAGGAACGGAGGCGTTTGATCTGGGGGCGGCCTCGGCACCGTCCTTCGACCCGGCCGCGCGCGGAGCGCCCGGCCCACCATCCAACTCCAAGGAAACAGCTTCGTTGTAGCCCGCCGCGTGAGCGGCGGGAGTGCGGGAGGTCCCTGCGCTCACGCGCAGGGCTACAAAGCCCCCCCGGGGCTCTAAATCATCGCCCCATTTCACCCCGACCCAACCGCCGGCGAAACCGCATCACACTACCGTCACGGGGTTCGTCAGCGTGCCGATACCGGAGATGCCGATGGAGATTTCGTCGCCGCGACGCAGCGTGAAAGTGTCGGGCGGCACGATGCCCGTGCCGGTGAGGAGCATCGCCCCGTGCGGGAAGCGCTGCGAGCGGAACAGGTACTCGCGCAGCTCGGTAAAGCGACGCTTGATCCGCCCGACCTCCGTCCGCCCGCGAAACACGACCCGCCCCGCCCGCCGGATGGCAATTTCGATCTTCCAGGTGCGCGCCGCCGCCTCGCCGCCGCCGACCACGATCCACGGCCCGATGGCGCAGGAACGGTCGTAGATCTTGGCCTGCGGGAGGTAGAGCAGGTTCTCCCCCTCGATGTCGCGCGAGCTCATGTCGTTGCCGATGGTGAAGCCCACCAGTGTGCCGCGGGAGTTGAACACGAGGGTGAGTTCGGGCTCGGGCACACTCCACGTCGCATCACGCCGGATACCCACCGCCCCGCCGGGGCCAACGACCTTGTGCCCCGGCGCCTTGAAAAACAGCTCCGGCCGCGCCGCATCGTAAACGCGATCGTAGGCCGACGCGCTGAAATCCGATTCGTCCATCCGTGCCGCCTTGCTGCGGAGATAGGTCACGCCCACCGCCCAGACTTCCTGCGCGTCCACCGGCGGCAGCAGCGCGATCCGGCCGGGCGCGTACCGCGGCAGCGGGGACGCGGCGAGTTTCACGAGGCGGGCGGAAAGGTTCCCCGACTCCAGCAGCGCATCGAGACGCGCCACGCCCGCGGTCGTGAGATCGAGCACGTGCCGGCCGCCGGAGGGGAGCAGGCCGACGCGCGGTTGCGCGTCCCCGAGATGGAAGCGGCACAGTTTCATGTCGAGTAGTCGAGGTAGACGGTTTTCGTCCGTGTGTAGAAATCGAGCGCCTCGACGCCCTGCTCCTTGAACGAATCGGTGCTCGACTGCTTCACGCCGCCAAACGGAGCCTGCAGCGCGAGCCCGGTGGAGATCTGGTTCACTTTGACGACGCCCGCCTCGATGCGCTCGGTGTAACGCAGGGCGTTCCTGAAGTCGCGCGTCACGAGCGAGGCGGAGAGACCGACGTCGACTCCGTTGGCCAGGCGCAGGGCGTCGTCGAAATTTTCCGCGGCGAGGACGGCGACGACCGGACCGAAGATTTCCTCGCTCGCCACCGCCATCCCGGGCGTGACGCCGCCGAGCACGGTCGGCGCCATGAACCAGCCGTGGGCGAGTTCGCCGGTCGTGATCCGGTCGCCGCCGCACAGGAGCTGCGCGCCGTCGCCCATCGCGGTTTTCACCGCGTCGAGATTGCCGGTGAGCTGCGCGGCGCAGACGGCCGGGCCCATCTCGGTGCCCGGGGCCAGGCCTGGCCCGACCTTCAACGCGCGCGCCCGGGCCACGAGTTTTTCCGTGAAGGCCGCCAGCACCGGGCGCTCCACAATCACGCGGCTCGTGGCGGTGCACGCCTGGCCGGTGAGGCCGAAACCGGCGCGAATCACGAGCGTGGCGGCGAGATCGAGATCGGCGTCGGCGAGCACGAGGGTTGGATTTTTTCCGCCCATCTCCATCTGCGCCCGGGCCATGCGGGGCGCGAGCTGCTGGTAAATCGCGTGGCCCACCGCATGCGAGCCGGTGAACGACACGGCGGCCACCGCGGGATGCGTGACGATGACGCCGCCGATTGCCCGGCCCTCGCCCACGACGACGTTGAGCACACCCTTCGGCAGGCCCGCCTCCTGCAAGGCACGCGCGAGTTCGACTGCGAGCGCCGGAGCGAGACCGGCGGGCTTGAGCACCACGGCGTTGCCCGCGACGAGCGCCGGGGCGAGTTTCCAGGCCGGGATCGCCACGGGAAAGTTCCACGGCGTGATCAGGGCGACCACGCCGAGCGGGCGTCGAACGGTGTACAGCAGGTTGCCCGGCAGATCGTGCGGGATGGTGCGCCCGCCGAGCGTGTAACTGAGCCCACCGTAGAAACGAAAAATGTCGGCGGCGCGCTGCACTTCGCCGGTGCTCTCGGCGAGCGTCTTGCCCTCCTCGCGGGAAAGCAGCTCGGCGAGCTCGGCCTTGCGCGACTCGATCAGTTGCGAGGCTTTGCTCAGGATGCGACCGCGGGCGACCGCGGTGGCGTCGGCCCAGCCGGGCGCGGCCTGCTGCGCGGCGGCAACGGCGGCGAGCGCGTCTTCGGCGCCACTGGCCGGATACTCGGCCACGACCTCGCGGGCGTCGGCGGGATTGAACGTGCGGTGAAGCCGGCCGGAGTGCGCCGGCAGCCACTCGCCGGCAATCAGGTTCTGGTACGAGCGCATGAGGAGGAGCGAATCGCCGATCCCGGGCGATTCAAGGGCGAACGTCCCGGCCGTCACGGCCGCGGTGAAGCAGTGGCGGTTCAAGCCGGCGATAGCCGACGGCAAGCCGGTGGCGACCAAAGTGTCGCTGCCGGTGAAGATCGTCGACGATCGTCCGCCCTTGGGCCGCCTCGCGACGAACTGAAGAAGAAGAAAACAACCAGGGGCGCCCTCGATCGCGGGGGCGCCCCTGCTCTTTGCGGCGGGCAAAGTTTCGGGAGGGGAAACTCGCTTTTTCACGCCGCGAAGGTAAGGCCCATGGACCCGCCACCCGGATTGGGTGTCCGCACTGAAATGAAATTACTCTTTCCGACGCCCTGGGTGTTGCTCCTCGCCTCAGTCGGGTTCCTGGCGGGGTGCGCGACACTTTCGCCCGCGTCGAATATCGGCCTGAGCGTGACCAACGTGCGGCCGCTCCAGAGCACGCTGCTCGAGACCACGATCGAGCTCACGCTGCGGCTGACCAATGAGACGCCCCGGGAACTCGCACTCGCGGGCTCGACGCACAAACTCTACGTGAACAACAGCTACGTCGGCCGCGGGGTGAGCAACGAGCGGGTGACGCTGCCGGCCTTTGGGACCAGCACGCCGGCGATCACGGTCTACCTCGAGAACCTCACCCTGCTGCGCAAGGCGAGCGAGTTTTCGCAGGCGCCGAAGCTCGCCTACCGGCTCGAGAGCCGGCTGCATCCCGCGGCGGGCGGCGAGTCGGGCGACCTCAAGGCCGTTGCCACCGGCGAAATCGATCTCAACGGCCTGGGCCTCGTGCCGCCGGCGCCGGCGCGCTGAAAGCGCGCCCGCGAGCGCGTTTTCAGTCCGCGAGCAAGCTCGCTGACCTACGGTCAACGGCACGAGTCCGGCTCAGCGTGCGTCGAAACCGGGCCGGCGGCCCCGGCCGTCGGTTCAATTCGCCAGCCGCGCACGCAGGGACAGCCGCATGTCCTCTGTTTTCCAATACGCTTCGACGACCTTGGTCATGCTGGGGAACGCCTGCTGGACCATGATGGCGCCCGCGAAGTTCTTGAACCGGGGACGGCCCTCGCGTTGGAAGAACTCGTCGTTGCGCGGACCCATCCGGGTGGTTTCGCGCCGGGCGGCGAGCTCCCGCAGGTCGGCCAGGAGATCGCCGTACAGGTTGGCGCTGGCCCGGCGGTTGTAGACGATGGGGCTGATGAGATTTAGCGGATGGCGGAAGAGCGTGGGCTTGTCGGCCAGGCTGGCGAGATCACCGATCGGGCGGTTGAGCATCTCGTGCTGCACGCCCAGGAAATCGATCGACACGAGGCGCCGGGCGCCGGTCTCCCCGGCGCCGCCCTGCAGGGCCGACGCCAACCGGGCGCGGGCGGCGGGCGAGACGGGCGTGGTGTCAAGCACCCAGACGGCCGTGCGCATCGCGAGTCGCTCCAGCACGATCCCGATCATCGAGCGCACAAGCGTGCGGGACGAAGGCTGGAGCTTGCGGCCCACCTGGAGGATGGGCAGCAGCGTGTCGATGGCGTCGTCGCCGCGGCCGTCGAGCGCCTGGAGCGACGCGAAGGTGCACGCCCGCTGGCTGAGCGCGCGAACGACCTGGAACGAAATGATCTCGGCATCGGCCCGCGGCGGCGTGAGATCGCCGATGCGGTCGAAGGCGTTCAACTCCGCCCACCAGGCCCGCTGGGGGGCGAGCGCCGCCCAGTCGGCTTCGAGCGTGGCCCGGTTTTCCACCAGAAACTCCCGATAGGGACCGGGCTTATCCGGATCCGCACCGGCCCACTTCGAGTTGTACGGAGGCCGAAAGGCCTTCGCCTCCGGCCGGTTTTTCCCGTAACGCATGAACACCGCGAAACTCTTTTCCGCGCCCGGAAACGCCGGGGCGATTTCATCGACCGAGAGGGTATGGCGAACCATGGCGTCGTCGCTGGCCAGGTAGACGAGCACCGGCGTGACCACGAGCCAGCCGCCGCCAACCCACCACCAGGAACGCAGCCGAAACCGCCAGAGCGCCCACAGCAGCGCGATCGGCACGAGGACGACAAACGCCACCGCGAGCCAGCCGGCGACCCGCGAATCCCTGGCGCCGGGCTGCCACCCGATGAGCTGCTCCACCGCCTGGTGCAGCGTGGGGAAAAGCGACAGCAACAGGAGGCCGCTGAGCAAAGCGACCACGATGGCGAGAACGAGCAGCGCGATAAAACGCACGCCGCGCATGGCCGGCGGCTCACGGAAGAACGGGGCGGAAGTGACAGACATGGTGGGAAAATCGCAGGGCAGGGGTTGGCGATTAGGACCGGCGGCGGTCGCAGTGGGCGGAGGCGCGAACCCAAGGATGCCTGGTGCGCGATGGCAAGAAGATCCCCGCCGTTTCCGGAGTGCACCGGGCGGGCGTTTTCCCCTTATCGCCTCCTGCCCTGCCCGCCCCCCGCCGTATCCACAAAACCAATCGCCAGCCTGGCCGCCGGCCGGCGCGCCATGTCCGGCACCTCCTTCGACGGCGGCCGTATTTCGAGGGACCCGATTATGCGCTGCACGCTTGCCATGGGCTCCGACTTTGGCTCGCTTCGACTTCGATTCCGTGAATCCGTCCCGTTCCGATCAAGCCCGCTGGTTCGCCGAGGAGGTGCAGCCGCACGGCGCCCAACTCCGGGCTTACCTGCGGGGCGCGTTCCCACACGTGCGCGACGTCGACGACGTGGTGCAGGAATCCTATCTGCGGATTTGGCGGGCTAAGATGAGCCGCCCGATCGGCGCGACCAAATCGTTTCTGTTTCAGATTGCGCGGCATCTCGCGATTGACTTCGTGCGTCGCGAACGGATCTCGCCCCTCATCCGGTTACCTGATCTGGCCGGGTTGTCCGTCATGGATCACAGGCCGGGTGTGGCTGAGACCGCCTGCACGAACGACGAACTCGCGTTGCTCGCGCAGGCGCTCCACGCCCTGCCCGCCCGCTGCCGCCACGTCATGATCCTCCGCCAAATCGAAGGGGTGCCCCAGAAGGAAATCGCCGCGCGCCTCGGCCTTTCCGAACTGACCGTGCAAACCCACGTCGTGCACGGGCTGCGCCGCATCGAGGAATTCTTCCGCCGGCACGGCGTGGGTCGGGGGCGACCATGAACCGTCGTTTTTCAACTTCCGGGGAAATCGATGCCGCGGCCGCACGCTGGATCGCACGCCGCGATCTCGGGCTCTCGACCGCCGAGGAAACGGAGCTGGCCCGGTGGCGGGAGCAGGATCCTCGGCACGCCGACGCGCTGGCGCGATTCGAGGCCACGTGGTTGACCCTGGGCCGGCCGCGCCGGGCCGGCGCCGCCGCCGGGCTGGCCTGCGAGCTTGGCCGCCTGAAGGTCCGGCAGCGCCGCCGCCGAATCGGTGCAGTCAGCACCGCGCTGGCGGCATTGACCGTCGCGATCGTGGTCTGGTGGTCGCCCATTGCCCCGGAAACGAGCCCGACCGCGACTCCATCGTTGCTCGTGCAGTTGCCCGAACGCCGGACGCTGCCTGACGGATCGATCGTCGAGTTGAAACCGGATGCCACCATCGCGGTCGATTTCCGCGGCCCACTCCGCCGGGTGCGGCTCTTGTCCGGCGAAGCCCACTTCGAAGTGGCGAAAGATCCCTCCCGCACCTTTGTCGTGGAAGCCGGTGGAGTGGAGGTGCGCGCCGTGGGCACGGCGTTTGCGGTGCTGCTCCGTCCGGCAGGAGTCGAAGTGCTTGTCACCGAGGGCCGCGTGGCGGTCAACCAACCGGAAACGCACGCTCCGAACGGCACCCACGAGGAAACATCCGCCGGCGGGTCGAATCTCCTCGCGCTGGTTGACGCGGGCAGTCGCGTGGTCGTCGAGCCGTTGTCCCACGGGATCCTCCCGCTGGTCATCCCCATCGTGCCGGAAGAGCTGGCGGAGCGGCAGGCCTGGCGCAGGCCACGGGTCGAGTTTTCCGGCACCCCGCTGGCCGACGTGGTCGTGATTCTCAACCGGCACAATGCCACGCGCTTCATCATCGAAGACCAGGCGCTGGCCCGGGTGCCGCTGAGCGGGCTTTTCCGGGTCGACGATCCGGTGCTTTTCACGCGGATGCTCGAAGCCGGCTTCGGCATCAAGGCCGAAGCCCGGGGGACCGGCGAGATCGTCCTGCGCCGCGTCCGCTGAGGCGGACGGGTGCCGTTGGCGGTGGGCCATAAAATGTGTTTTTTCCTGCGGGACCAAAACTTGTCTCGGGGCGAGGGCTCCCGGAGAAACAGCTCGGTTGTAGCCCGCCGCGTGAGCGGCGGGATTGCTGGAGGTTCCTGCGCTCACGCGCAGGGCTACCAGACTCCGATCCTGGAGAGATCTGTCACGCGGAGGCACCGGGACGCGGCGGAATCAACGTCGCTCTCCGCGTCTCCGCGGCTCCGCGTGAAAATCCGGGTCCGAGCACACGCTTATCGCAGCCGAATCCGAATTTCTGAAAAAAGCGCTACCTGATTGGACCCTTTGGTTCGTCCCGAGGAAGCGTGGCATGTCCCGTGCCTGTTCGTATTCCATCAACCCTCCATGATCCACCACGTCCGATTGCCCCGGAACCACAGTCACTGCCGGACGCTGCTGCGCCTCGCCTGCCTGCTCTGGGTGGTGCCGGCGCTGTTCGGCGCCGACCCGGCCGGCAAGAGCTTCAACCTGCCCGAGGACGCCGCCGAGAAATCCCTCCGCCGCTTTTCCGCGCAATCGGGCGTACAGGTGATTTTCCCGACCGAGGTCACGCAGGGCATCCGCACCCCGGCAGTTCAAGGCACCTTCGGCACCCGCGAAGCGCTGGACCGGCTCCTGCGCGGGACGGGGCTCACGGCGGTGCACGATGAGAAAACCGGAGCGATTACCGTGCAGCGCACCACCGGGCCGGCGCCAGGAAAAAGCTCCGCCCCGCCCACGGGAGCGGCGGGTCCGGCCGATGAACCCGGCACCGGAACCGGCCGCATCGAGGGCCGGGTCGAAAACGCGCTAACCGGCGCCTATCTCGGCAATGCCCGCGTCAGCATCGAAGGCACCCGCCTGGAGACGCTGACGGGCCCCCAGGGCGAATACCGCCTCAGCGGCGTCGCCCCCGGCCGCGTGCGACTGCGCGTGTTTTACACCGGGCTCGAGGAACGGTCCGTCGAGGTCGCGGTGCGGGCAAACGAAGTGGCTCAACAGGACATCGGGCTCGCTTCGAAGGGCTATGCCATCGCCGAGGGCGAGGCGACCAAGCTCGATCCGTTCATCGTCGCCGCCGAGCGCGAGAAGAACGCCCAGGAACTGGCGGTCAACGAGCGGCGCTTCGCCCCCAACGTCAAAAACGTCGTGTCCGGCGATCAGTTTGGCGATGTCAGCGACGGCAACGTCGGTGAGTTTCTCAAGTTCCTGCCCGGCGTCACGGTCGGCTATTCCGCCTGGGATCCGAACACGGTGTCGTTGCGCGGCATGCCGAGCTCGACCACGGTCGTCACGCTCGATGGCTCCGCGGTGTCGAGCGTGTCATCCGGCAATGACCGCACGATGAGCCTCTTCGGCCTGTCGATGAACAATGTGTCGCGGGTGGAGGTCACGAAATCGCCCACGCCCGACCTGCCGGCCAACGCGCTGGGCGGTTCCGTGAATCTCATCCCCGCGAGCGCCTTCGATCGCCGCACGCCCCAGACCTCCTACCGGGCCTACACCAACTTCAACACCCGCCACGCGACGTTTTCGAAAGTGCCCGGTCCGGACTCCCATCTCACGTTGATGGGGCTCCAGCCCGGCCTCGATTTCAAATCGATCGTGCCGCTCAACCCGCGGTTCGGCTTTACGCTCACGGGCCTCTACACGCGGCGCTACGACCAGAATGACTCGAGCAATCCCAACTGGGTCGGGGTCTCGAGCGGCGCGGCCGGCATCACCCCGGCCAATCCCTACCTGGGCTCGTATGCGCAAACCCTGGCCGCCGCCTTGTGGACCCGCTCGGTGGTCAGCGCGTCGCTCGACTGGAAATTCCGGCCGGAGGACATCCTTTCGCTCTCCCTGCAATACAGCCTGGCCGACACCTATCAGTCCACGCCGTCGTTCACCGCCAATCCCGGCGCACCCGAATCCTACGGGCCCACCTTTCTGCAGGGACGCGTGACCGCCCAGCCGTGGTCGAGTTATCTTTGGACGCGGCAGATTCTGTTGCGGACCTTCTTCGGCAAACTCTCCTACCGGCACAACGGCCCGACCTGGGAGCTGGCCACGGGGGCCTCGTATTCGACCGGTTCATACTCGAACGAGCCGACCACTGCGGATGGCGTCGGCCGCGCCACGTTCCGGCTCCGGAATGTCAGCGTCCGGTACGACGACATCCAGAACAGCGTTCCGACCCAGATCACCGCGAAGACGGCGGCGGGCGCGACCATCAATCCCTATGATCAAAACAACCTGACGATTGAGAGCGTGCAAAACCAGCACGTCGCCACGAGCGACCTGAACTGGAGCGTGTACGCCCACGCCAGCCGGCATCTCGCCACCGCCATCCCCATCAAGCTGAAGCTCGGCACCGACCTCAAGGTCCGCAAAAAAGACCGCCGGGCGCCGACCGATCTCTGGACCTTCGTGGGCCCGGACCGGGTCGCAAACACCAACGACGATCTGGCCGCCAACTACAACCTGATGTCCGGGGGCAACTACAACGATCTCCCCTTCGGCCTGCCCGGCATCGCGCGCTGGGTGGACCTCGGCAAAATGTCGGCGTTGTTCAAGGCCAGCCCGCAGTACTTTCTGTTCAACGAGGTGAACACGATCAGCACGACCGCAGCCTCGTCCAAAATCACCGAGACGATCAGCAGCGGTTACCTGCGGGCCGATGTCCGGCTGCTGGACAACCGGCTGTGGCTGGTCGGAGGCGTTCGCTACGAACGCACCGAGGACGACGGCGAAGGCATCCTCAACGACCTGCGCGCGACCTACCAGAAGGATGCGAATGGCAGGCTGCTCCTCGGCGCCAACGGCCGGCCCATTGCCATCACCACCGATGCCGTGGCGGCGGCCCGGCTGCGCTATAAGGATCGCGGCGCGCGCGCCACCCGGGACTACGGCGACTTCTACCCCAGCCTCAACGGCACCTATACCATCACCCAAAAGTTTCTCGTGCGCGGCGCCTACGCCCGCACGATCGGCCGCCCCAACTACAGCGAGATCACACCGGGCACCACGATCTCCGACCCCGCCAGCACCGCGGCCAAGACGATCAGCATCAACAACACCGGCCTGACGCCGTGGACGGCCAACAGCTACGATCTCTCCCTCGAATACTATCCGGCCAACGGGACGATCCTTTCGATCGGCGGCTTCTACAAGGAGATCGCCGATTTCTTCGGCGGCACCTCGATGCCGGCCACCCCCGCGTTGCTCGCCGACCTGGGACTCGGGGACGAGTACCTCGACTACAGCATCAACACCAAGCAGAATGTCGGCAACGCGCGCATCTCCGGCGTCGAAGCGGAGGCCCGGTTTGTCGTGCCCTACCTGCCGGCTTGGGCGCAAGGCCTGCAGGTCTTCGGCAACGGCACCGCCCAATCGCTCCGCGGCGCCGACGTCGCCGACTTCAGCGAGTACATGTCGCGCTCCGCCAACTGGGGACTGAGCTTCACGCGCCCCCGCTATAGTCTGATGCTCAACTGGAACTACCAGGGCCGGATCAAGGGGTTGATCCTCACCGGCGTCGAGCCGGGTTCCTATCGCTACACCGCGCCGAAAACGTTCGCCGACGTGAATGTCGAATTCAGGCTCACCCGGCTGATTGCGATCTATGCCGCGGTCAAGAACCTCGCCAACACGGTGTCCTACGGCGAGCGATACGGTCCCAATGCCGCCCCTTACGCGAAGGTTTTCTCCGCCAGCGAATATGGCCGGCAGATGACCGTCGGCATCAAGGGGAGTTTCTGAGAGAATCCACGACAGCGTTCACCCTTTTGCCTTCATCTGCATCATGAATCCGGCTCCGTTTACCCGTCGAACCTTGCTCAAGACCGCCAGCGTCGCCTTTGCCGGCGTCGCCCTTGCCCCCCGTTCGTGGGCTCAGGTCATCGGGGCCAACGACGACATCCGGGTTGCCATGATCGGCCTCAACGGCCGCGGCGCAGGTCTGCTTAAAGCCTTCCGCCAAATGAAGGGGGTTCGCATCGTCGCGCTTTGCGACGTCAATTCGGAGGTGCTCGACCGTGCCGCCAAGACCTTCCGGGACCGGGGCGAAGCGGTGCAGACCTTTGTCGACCTGCGCGACCTGCTGGTGCGCCCGGACATCGATGCAGTCGTGATTGCAACGCCCCATCACCAGCACGCCTTGCAGGCAATCTGGGCATGCCAGGAGGGAAAGGACGTCTACGTCGAGAAACCGGTCTCGCACAACATCTGGGAAGGCCGCCAGTTGGTGACGGCGGCGCGAAAGTACGATCGCGTCGTGCAGTCGGGTCTGCAGAGCCGGTCACGGGGCCCGGTGATTGAGGCGGTCGCATGGGTGCAGGCGGGCAATCTCGGCCGCATCACGTCGGCGCGCGGGCTCTGCTACAAGCGCCGCGCCAGCATCGGCAAGACTCTCGGACCACAGCCCGTACCATCGACGGTGAACTACGACCTGTGGCTGGGCCCGGCGCCCCACACCCCGCTCCGACGCAAGAATCTCAATTACGACTGGCATTGGCAGTGGGCGACGGGGAATGGGGACCTGGGAAATCAGGGTGTCCACGAGATGGATATGGGCCGGTGGTTTCTCGGGGAGGCCGGGGTTGCTCCGCGCACGCTGAGCGTCGGCGGGCGGCTGGGTTACGAGGACGACGGTGAGACGGCCAATACGCAGGTGGTCATGCACGAGTACGCGAAAGCGCCGCTCTTTTTCGAGGTGCGGGGCCTTCCCGCCGGCGCCGCCGCGGAGAAGATGGATGAGTATCGCGGCGCCTCGGTCGGCGTGGTGGTGACGTGCGAGGGCGGTTCGGTCGTCGTGGATGCCCGGCGAGTACAGGCATTTGACCGGGACGGCAGACCGATCCGCGAATTCAAGGCCGACAAGTCCGACTTCCTGCTCGCTCACTTCCGGAATTTCCTCGATGTCGTGCGCAATCGAAAGGTGAAGAGCCTGCGCTGCCCGATCGAAGACGGGCATGCCTCCAGCGCGCTCTGCCACACCGGCAACATCTCGCAACGACTCGGGCAAACCGCCCGACCGGATGAACTGCGCGGCCAAATCCAGGGCAACGCCCTGTTCGCCGAGGCATTTGAGCGGATGAGTGAGCATCTCGCGGCCAATCGCATCGATTTGAAAAAGACCCCGGTGTCCCTCGGCGTTCCCCTTGCCTTCGCTGCCGCGGCGGAAAAATTTGTTGGCAACGACGCCGCGAACGCCCTGGTCGGGCGTGACTATCGCCGCCCGTTCGTGGTCCCAAAACTGGCCTGATTGGATGCCCGGCATCCCGGCGAATGCCGGCATGACGGCGCCAATCCACCAAACCCCTGATTTGATGAACACCCCGCTGCTCTCGTTACGCCATACCGCGCCGCTCAGATATGCCGCGCTGGTGCTCCTGGTTCCTTTCGCGCTGGCGGCAGCCGATGCCGCCCGGCCGCCGCGCAAGGCACCGGCTCCCCCGGCCGAGCGTTACCCGTTGCAGAATTACCTCACCGCGATCGCGGAACAACAGTGGCGGAACCGGGACGCGCAACTCGCGGCGATCAAGACGCCAGCGGACGTCGCAGCCCGCGCCGATTATGTCCGCGCGGAATTTCTGCGGGCGCTTGGCGGGCTGCCCGCGACGCGCACCCCGCTGCACGCGCGGATTACCGGCACGCTCGAACGCGAGGGTTACCGCGTCGAAAAACTGATCTTCGAAAGCCAGCCGGGCTGCTTCGTAACGGCCAATGTCTACGTACCCACGACGGGCCCGGGTCCGTTTCCGGCCATCCTCGGCGCCCAAGGCCACAGCCTCGAGGGCAAGGCGTATCCCACTTACCAGACGGCCTTCATCACCCTCGCACTGCAGGGCAACATCGTGCTCGCGTTCGACCCGCCGGGCCAGGGCGAGCGCTACGAACAGCGTGATGCGGCCGGCAAAATGCAGTTGCTCGGACACTTCAGCCCGGGCCTGCAATGCATGCTCACCGGCGGCAACATCGTCCGCTATTTCATGTGGGATGGAATCCGCGCGGTGGACTATCTGCTCACGCGACCCGACGTGGATCCGAAGCGGATCGGGGCGTGCGGCAATTCCGGCGGCGGCACCCAGTCCGCCTTTCTCGCGGTGATGGAGCCGCGGATCGCCGTCGCCGCGCCTTCGTGTTATTGGACGTCCTGGCCAGCGCTCTGGGCCAAGGCGGGGCCACAGGATCCGGAGCAGGTGCTGCACCAAACGATCAAGCGCGGCATCGACTACTCCGACGTCCTGATCGCATTCGCTCCCAAGCCCATCATCATGCTCACGGCGACGAAGGATTCGTTTCCGATCGCCGGCGCCCACGCCGCGCATGCCGAGGGCAAACCGTTCTACGCGCTGCTGGGCGCCACGGAAAAGCTGGGATTCTTCGAATACAATGACCCGCACGGCTGGTCGCAGCCGCGCCGGGAGGCCACCTACGCGTGGTTCAACCAGTGGTTCCACGGGCGCCCAGGCCCGGTGCGCGAGCCGGCGGTCAAGAGCGAGACGATCGAGGCCCTGCAAAGCACCGCCACCGGCCAGGTTGTGACGGCGTTGAACGGGAAAACGATGCAGCAGCTTTCACTGGCGACCGCCGAAAAACTCCACGCGGCCCGGCGGCTCGCCCAGGTGAGCGACCCAAAGGCGGCCCGCCCGATCATCGCGGCCCGGCTCGAAATCCCGCTCGCGCGAACGCCGCCCGCAGTGAAGGGAACCAGCAAGCGCGTGCAGTCGGCCTATACCATCGAGACCGTGGACCTCGCGCCGGAGCAGGGCATCACGCTCAAGACTGAGATCATCGCCCCAACGGCCGCGGGGAGCGCGCCGCGGCCCGTGGTGATCGTCGCGATCGAGACGGAGAGCCCGGCCGCCCCGTCATGGGACCGGGAGCTCGCGACCTGGATCGACGGCGGTTTTACCGTGGTCGTCGCTCAACTGCGGGGACTGTTGCCGCCGGACAAGCCCGGCGACTTTGGCTACACGATGCGATATCGCACCGCGATGCGGGCGATCACGATCGGCCGGACGATGGCCGGGATGCGCGTGCAGGATCTGCTGGCGATCTACGATCACCTCGCCGCGAGGCCCGACGTGCAAGCGAAGGAGATTTCCGTGATCGGCCGGGGCCAGATGGGCGCGGTCGCGCTCTACGCCGCTGCCCTGGAGCCCGGGATCAAGAAGATCGTCGCGGACGGCACCTCGCTGTCGTTCCGCGATGTCGCGCGCGCCCCGGCGATTCCGTCGCTGTTCGCCGATTCGATCGTGCCCGGAGTTTTCTTCGACTTCGACCTGCCCGACATCGCCCGGATCGCGGGCGCTGGCCGGGTCGTCCTGGTCAATCCGTTATCCTACGCCGATCCATCGACCGCGGCGGAAGCCGCCCGGACCGAATACGGCCGGAACGCGCGGGTGATCGCCGGCCTGGCGAGCGTGACACCACGCGAGCTCGAATGACACGTGCGGGCAGGGAAAGACTCCGTTCAACCCTTCAATCCTTTGGCCCACGGAACACACGGAAGACTGCCTGCTTTTGACTGCGCCGAAGGCGACCAGGGATTGGTTTTCTGTGTATTCCGTGTGTTCCGTGGGCAATGATCTCTCCACCGATGAGAATCATCTCGCTCCGACTTCTCCGCGCGATCGTTGGCGGCGGTCTGCTGTTCGCAGGCGCCAGCCTCGCGCGCGCCAGCGCCGTGGCCCGGGCTGCACCCGAGGTCGAGCTGAGCGCGGCCGGACAGGCGAAACTTCCCGTGGTCCTCGCCCGTGATGCTTCGCCCGAAGTCAAAGCCCTGGCAATGGAACTTACGGCCGGCCTAAAACGGATCACCGGCGCGGAGTTTGCCGTCGTGACCGGGCCGGCAAAAGGGATCGTGATCGGCCTGGACACCGAATGGCCGGGACGATTGCCCGCGCCGCCGGCGGGGCGGTCAATGGTTGTCGCCCGCGACGACTATCTCCTGCGCACCGAACCCGGTCGCGTGTGGCTGGTTGGCCGCACCCGTTTTGGCCTGCGCAACGCGCTGTGGGATTTTTTCCATCGGGTGGGCTTCCGGCAGTTCTTCCCCGGCCCGCACTGGGAAATCTGGCCGGCCACTCCCCAACTGACGGTCGCCCTGGATGCATTTGAGACGCCCGCTTACTACAGCCGCTACCTGTTTCTCGGCGGCACGCAGTCGCAGCGGACGCGCGCCGCCTACGAGCAATGGAAAATCCGCAACCGGATGGATTCGGGCTTCAAGCTGCAGACCCAGCATTCCTACGGGGCGGTCATGAAGCGGAACCCGGAATTCTTTGCCGCACATCCGGAGACGCTGGTCGGACCGCCGGGCGAAAACACGAAGTTCGATCCGAGCCATCCGATCCTGCTGGAAATGCTGGCCCGCGACGCGGTCGAGCAATTCCGGCGGAATCCCGATTGGGATTGCATCAGTTGCGATCCGAGCGACGGCGGCGGCTGGCGGAAGGATTCCCCGCTTGGCCGGCCCTCCAACCAGGCGGTGACGGTCGCGAACCACGTGGCCCGCGCGATCCAGGCGGAATTTCCCGGCCGGAGGGTCGGGATGTACGCGTATGCGGAACACTCGCCCGCGCCCGATCTCGAAGTCGATTCGCATGTGATCGTCAGCGTGGCCACAAATTTCCTGCGCCAGGGCAACACGGTGGAAAAACTCCTGGCGGCATGGCATGCCAAGGGCGCAGAGATGGGCATCCGCGAATATCTGGGCGTGTGGCCGTGGGATCACGATCTCCCGGGGCGGTCGCGGGCCGCCAAGCTCGAGGACATCGCGCACAGCATTCCGCATTACCATAGGCTCGGCGCGCGGTATTGGACGGCCGAGACCAGCCAGGGTTGGGGCGCGCACGGTTTGGGCAACTATCTTGCCTCCCGCATCCTGTGGAATCTCGACGAGGCACGAAAGGTTCCGGCGATGCTCGCCGATTTCTACGCGCGCGCGTTCGGACCGGCCGCGGCCGAGATGCGGGAATTCTACGAACGCGGCGTGCTGGCCTCGGGCAATCCGATGATCTCGGAGGATCTGCTCGGCCGCATGTATCGCAGCCTGCAAAAAGCACGCGCCCAGGCCGGGTCGGCGGAGGTCCGGGCGCGGATTGACGATCTGGTCTTGTACACTCGCTTCGCCGAGCTCGCGTTCGCCTATGATAGCACCAGCGGCGCCGCGCATATCGAAGCCTATGGGCAGCTCGCAACATTCGCGTATCGCATTTTGGAAACCAACATGGGCACCAGCTATGGCGTGCTGCGCAGCGAGCCGTGGCGGCACAAGCAGCTGAAGCCGCCCGTTGACTGGGACGACGCCGGGGTCGCTTCCCCGCCGGCGGACAGAACCATGACGCCGGACGAAATCGCCGGGCTCGTGCGCGACGGAGTTGCTCGCAATCCACTGACGTCGTTCGAGTCCGTCGCCTTTTCCCGCCAATTGGTACCAGCCGGCCTGCGCGGTGACGGCAAGGTGCCGGGCCCCGTGAAGTTGCGCGGCACCAACACCCTTTATCTCTATAAAGCGAACGAGGGCGAGAGCTTCGATTTCACGGTGAACGGCGGGTTGATTTACGGCGATCGCGGACCCGTGACGCTGCGGTTGTTCGCCGATCGGCACGCGTTGGTCGACACGCCCGTCAGCACGGCGAGCGTGCCGGTCGACAAGAAAGATCACGCGATCGTGCTGAAGTCGGCGTATGCCGGCCTGCACCGTCTCGAGATCGCCGACGGGGGTGACCTGACGACGGTTTCCTGGCCGGCCGGCCGGCCGGTGGCCATCCCTTCCGCGCCCGCGGAGCGGACGCGTCTGCACGGCAACTATGCCCTGGGCTTCTTCGTGCCACCCGGCACAAAATCGATCTCGGGATACTCGGAGCAGCCGAAGGGATCGTTGCGCACTGCCACGGGGGAAATGATCTTCGACTTCACGGCATTGAAGCAGACGGGGTATTTTTCGGTGCCGGTACCGGAGAAACTGGCCGGGCAATGGTGTCGCCTGGTGGAAGCAAGCGGGGTTAAACTCCTCATGACCGTGCCGCCGTATCTCGCCCGCTCGCCCGATGAGTTGCTCTTGCCGGAGGAGGCGGTGCGCCGCGCGCGGTGACGGAGTTAGCGGGCGCCGGGGCCGCTTGTCGCCCGTTAGTTCGGACCCTTCGCACCGCGGAAATCCGCCACCGCATAGCTGTACATATGCGAGCCGCTGCCGAAGTAGATGCGGCCATCGAGGTAGTCGCCGCCCGCGCTGATTGGCACCGGCGAGGTGGCCAGCATCGTGATCTGGAAGGTGACCGGATCCAGCCGCGCGATCCCCTTGACGAAGAGGATGTAGATCGCGTCGCCGCGGCCGCGCACGAACGTCCGCGGACCCTGTTGCGAAACGCAGAGACCAAAGCGGGCCTTGGTTTCCTCCTCGTGTCGGAGGGTCCGTTTCACCGGATCAAAGACGAAGAAGCGTGTCCGATCGGCAAAACCGAAGACGAGCCCCGCCGGGCCGAGGCACAGATCGGTGTAGGTCTGCACGCCCGGAAAAGCGACCGCGCGCCACTCCACCTTTTTCGTCGCGAGGTCCATGATATAGAGTTCGGCCTCCTTCGCCTTTTTCTCGCCCCCGGTGCCGGCGCTGGTCGTGCTGCCGCCGAGCAGCTTGCCTTTGGGCAGCGCCACGAGACTCATCGTCGAGTGCTGCGGAATAATGTCGGTGTGCTCGAGCAAGATGCGCGTGTTGGTCTCGCGATCCCAGAAGAGCAGGCCGCCGCCCGTGTAGCCGTAGCCCGGGGTGCCGGCGAGCACGAGCGTCTTCCCGTCGGGATGCGCCAGCAGGTGATGCGGCCGGTTGATCGTCGGCTCGCACTCGGTCAGGTGCCGGGGATTGCCGCCCGGCTTGCCCTTCTTTGAGTCGACCCAGGCGCGCGCCGGATCCCAATCCAGCAGGAATCCGTGGCCATACCCGCCAAAGAAGAAATGGTCGCCCTGCCGCGCCACGGTGTTGAACTGGCCATAGGCGGCCCGGTTGATCCAATGGTCGGACTTCGGGTTGAAACTGAAAAACCGCATCGGGAACGCCGTGCCGCCACAGAGGGTGCGATCGGGTGCGACCGCCACACCCATGAGGTGGGCCCCTTCGCTGGTGTACTCGAACGTCACCGTCTTCGCTGCCTTGGTCTTTGGATCCTCGACCACGAGTTGGCGTTCGATGGTGTCGCACGCCAGCGCGCGTTTGCCGCTGGGAAAGTCTGGATGAAACAGCGCCTGGCTCGAGGTGATAATCTCCTTGGGTCGCGGCTGTTTGTGGGTCCCGATTTTTCGGCCCTCGCCCCGGTGAAATTCAATCCAGCCATCCGGGGAATTGCCGGTGGCGCTTCCGTACACCCTGCCATTGAGATCGCGATAGACGGTGGCGTAGCCCTGACCGCGTTCGGCCGTGGCAAAGAAGTTCCGCGCCTTTGCCGTCGCCGGATCGAAGATCGCGATCTGGCCGGCGGTGCTGCCGATGCCGACGTAGACCCAGCCGGCGTCGTCCACGGCGACGCTGCGGGGATACTGCAGCCAGTTCTCCCGATTGAGCGAACCGTGGTCCTTGAAAACGCGCGTCTCCGGGTTGAACGATGCCAGGCCGCTGTTCGGATACGTGGCCGACCAGATCGCGCCGTCGTCGGCTTCGGTCAGGCTCATCGCCATCTGCGGTGCCGTCCGGTGGAAAAACGTGAACGCCCGTTTCACCGGATCGAATTCGCTGAAGTGGCTGCCAAAGTGGGTGTAGTATTTGTTGCCGCGGGAGAGGAGCGAGGCAAACGGGCCGTCTCCCGCCCACGGATACGGTGTGGCGAACTGCTGGCTCCGGCCCGTTTCCGCATCGATCATCAGCAGGGCATAGCCGCCGCGATGGTCGTAAAGCCAGACCAGCATGACGTCGCGGCCCTCGCCATCGACGGTGGCGACCATGCCGCGATGATTGCTCAGTGGCGTGGCGACGCCATGGTCGGAGAAACCCCGGCCCAGATCCTTCGATGCGCCGAGCGCGGACGGCAGGCTGAGGAGAAAGAGCAGGAGGTGGAGCGTTATTTGCAGCATGCGGCATTCAAACCTGTTTGTCATTCTGAGCGAAGCGAAGAATCCAGCGGTGGTGGCGAAGCGTCGGTGAGCTGCGAAGGCTCAAGTGGATTCTTCGCTGCGCTGCCAATGAACTCCCGTGTTTGTCATTCTGACCCGGAGCGGGAGCGGAGGGGAAGAATCCAGCAGGATCCTCGCATGCGGCCGTCGTGTTGGATCCTTCGCTGCGCTCAGGATGACAGGCAAAAGTGAGTTCATATAGGGTACCACCCAACGGCTCGGCGTTGGTTTTTGGTCTCAGAATGACCGGGGAAAACCAAGCTTGAAAATATTACCTGGAACCTGCCGTGCGGCGCGCCCCGTCACGCGGCCGGCGGAATTTTCAGGTCACTGATGACCTTGCCGGCGCGGATGCAGTGCACCGGCTCGATGTCGCGGCTGCCATTCTCGCGGTTGTTCAGGCTGTCGATCAAAACGACTTGTTTCTCCACGACACGAAACACGGTGAGATCGGCGACGGTGCCGACGGAGAGCGAGCCGAGTTCCCGCTCCTCGTCGATCAGCCGGGCGGGCCCGAGCGTGGCGAACCGGACGACGTCGGTCAGCGGGTAGCCCAGATGCAGGAATTTCGCCATCGTGCGGCCGTAGGTCCAGACCGGTCCCTTGACGCTGCCGGTGTGGATGTCCGTGGAAAGGGAATGCAACGGAAAGTGGTGCCGGACGGCATTGCGGCCGGCGGACCAGGCGAAGCTGCCCTGGCCGTGCCCGAGATCGAAACGGACGCCGCGCTCCAAGGCCTTCCAGGCTTCCGCCACCGGCCGGCCGTCGCGGTGAAAGATCCCCATCGGGAAACCCTTGAAGCAATGGGTCACGATGTCGCCCGGTCCCAGCAGATTCAATACGTCCTGAATCAACGGCGGCGCCATGCCGATGTGCGCCACGACGTGCGTGCCGGTCTCGCGTGCGGCCTGCACCGCGAGCTGGGTGGGCGTGAGGGTCAGGTTGCCGGCATGGCGCACGGACGACAGCACCTTGACCCCCTTGATCACGTCCCGGTTTTCGAGGACGGTCTTGATCGTGATTTCCTGGTCGAAGAGCGACCAATCGCCCTGCATCGGCGCATCGCCCTTGCTGCGGTGCGCGGCCACGTTGACGAAGCCGACGACGCGCGTGATCGAGGGGTCGACGACTTCGCGACGGAATTGCGGGAAATCGTCCGAACAGAAACCGCCGGGATCGGCCACGGTGGTCACGCCGACCTGCACCCCCGCGTCGCGATCGGCGTGGACGCCGAGCGGGTTCACCCCGGGAAAGATGTGCGCGTGCAGGTCGATCCAGCCCGGGGAGACGCAGAGTCCGCCGGCCTCCAGCACGTTCGCCGCCCGGCGGCGGTCGATCCGGTCGGACACGGCCGTGATTTTTCCCGCCTTGATGCCGATGTCGGCCACCTTGTTCGTGTTGGAGTACGGGTCGATCACGGTGCCGCCAGTGATGAGCAGATCAAAATCGCCGCCGGTGGGCTGGGCGGAGAGCAGGTCGCGCGCGCCTATGGCCAGGGCGAGGGCGGCGGCTCCGCGTTGCAGAAAAGATCGGCGGGACAGGGTCGCGGGAGGCATGGCGCAGGTGAATCCAGTATTCTGTGACATCGCGTGATCTTGGGGGGGGGGGTTGGCAGGTTGGCGGTGCTGCCACCGGGGGGTGGCCACCGGCCGGGGCGGAAATCTGATCAAGCGCGACAGGCAAGTCGAGTGCTCAAGCGGAGGCGCCAGGGATGCCGCGCGCGTGAATTCCCTCGGGTGGGCGGGCCCGTTCCTGGGCCCGCATGT
>JBIJCX010000296.1:0-10692 GCA_044344465.1 Opitutaceae bacterium | reverse complement strand
CCGTGCGCCACCTCGCCGATGAACTCACCGCGACCGAAACGGCTTTTCCCGGCACCGACCTGCGCCTGATTTTCACGCTCCCCGACCCGGTCTAATTCCACGGATCAGGAGGTCTGAGTCTGGAGTGCTCCCCGCTTGAAGTCTGCGTTCCGTAACCCGAACGTTCGCCGTGCGCCTACCGGCCAGTTCCCGTTCGTCTTTGCCGTCGCCCGCCGGCCCCGGTCTCGTGCGCCCGTACGCTTGGGGCGCCGTGCTGGTGGCCGCCGTCTTCATCGCCTACCTGCCGGCGCTCAACGGCGATTTCCTCTGGGATGACGACTCCCACATCACGGCGAATCCGGTGATCATCGGGCCACTGGGCCTCAAGGAAATCTGGTCCACGGCCGCGGCGAATTACTTTCCGCTCGTTCTCACGAATTTCTGGATCCAACACGCGTCGTGGGGGCTCGCACCACTGGGCTACCATGTTGTCACCCTCGCGTGTCACGCCCTGTCCGCGTTCCTGCTCTGGCGCGTGCTGCTGCAACTGCGCGTTCCCGGGGCGTGGTTGGGCGCCGCGGTGTGGGCGCTGCATCCCGTCCAGGTCGAATCCGTGGCCTGGATCTGCGAGTTGAAGAACACGCAGTCCGCCGTGTTCTTCCTTTTGGCGATCCGTTTTTTCCTGCGGTGGCTCGACGCCCGGGCCGAAACCGCCGGTGGCCGTGATGGTCGTGTGCCTTATGCGCTCACGCTCGCCTGCGCGATCCTCGCGATCCTGAGCAAACCGTCCACCGTCATGCTGCCGCCCGTGCTGTTGCTGCTGGTGGGGTGGCGGCGCGGGCGGGCGGGTTGGCGGGATGCCCTGTGGCTCGCGCCGTTTTTCGCGCTTTCGGCGGTGGCGGCCGGCTGGACGATTTGGGAGCAGAAGTTTCATTCGGGCGCCGCCGGACCGGAGTGGAGCCAGACGTGGCTGGAGCGATTCGCCCTCGCCGGGCACGTCGCGTGGTTTTACCTCGGGAAACTACTCTGGCCGCATCCGCTGATGTTCATTTACCCGCGCTGGGAAATGGAGGTCGCGCGGGTTCTCACGTGGGTTCCGACCGCCGCCGCGCTCGGGGGTATCGCCCTGCTGGGCTGGCGGCGCCGCGGCCGGCTCCAGCCAGTGCTGATCGCGGCTCTCTATTTTGTCGCGCTGCTTTTTCCCGTGCTCGGTTTCTTCGACGTTTACTTCTTCCGGTATTCCTTCGTCGGCGATCATTTTCAGTATCTCGCCAGCATCGGCCCGCTGGCGCTGGCGGCGGCGGGAGTTGCGACCGGGTGGCGGCGACTCGGTGGCGATGCGCTGGGTAGGAGCCTGCTGGCAGGCGATTTGGACCGGCGGAGGGCGGGAACTACTTCACATCGCCTGCAAGCAGGCTCCTCCCACTGGCTGCGCTGCGCGGGAACCGGCCTGGTGGTCCTCGGCCTCGGGGCGCTGACGTGGCGGCAGAGTCGCGTCTATGCCAGCAACGAGTCGCTCTGGCGCGACACGCTCGCGCACAACGACGGTGCGGCGATGGCCTGGCTGAACCTGGGCGATACGCTGGCGAAGCAGGGCCGCCACCAGGAGGCCATCGGCTGTTTCACCCGCGCAACCCAGATCAAGCCGACGGATCCGGATGGGTGGAACGATTTGGGCTGTGAGCTGATCCTCGCCGGCTCGCCGGTGGCGGCGATTCCAAAGCTCGAGCACGCCCTGGCGTTGAAGCCGGGATTCGCCGCGGTGCACAACAATCTCGGCAACGCGCTGCGGGCCATCGGGCGCTCGGCTGAGGCCATCGAGCACTATCGGCGCGCGATCGCGCTGAAGCCCGATTATGGCGAGTCGCACAACAATCTCGGGGCCGAACTCGCGGAGACCGGCCGGCCGGCCGAGGCCGTTCCACACTTCGAGGCGGCGCTGCGAATCAATCCGCGTCACGCGGAGGCGCACGACAACTTCGGCAATGCCCTGCGGCAGCTCGGCCGGTTTTCTGCTGCCGTCGCGGAGCACGAGGCGGCACTGCGTCTGCGGCCCGATCTGCCCTCGGCCTTGAGCAATCTCGGACTCGCGCTGGCCGCCAGCGGGCGTTTCGCCGCGGCGATCACGCGCTACGAACGCGCGCTGCAGCTCCAGCCGGCGAATGCCGCGGTTCGCGCCAATCTCGCGCGGGCGCTGGCGGCCTCGGGCCGCGCGGAGGAGGGGTTCCGGCAGCTGGAGGAGGCCGTGCGGCTGGAACCGGCCTCGGCGGAGGCCCACAATAATCTCGGCGCCGCCCTCGCGGAGAGGCGCCGCATCCCGGAAGCCATGGCGCGATTCGCGGAGGCGGTGCGGCTGGCCCCCGGCCTCGCCTCCGCCCACACCAACTTCGGCCTGGCCTGCGGGACGCTCGGGCGCTGGAGCGAGGCGGTCCGGCACTTCGAGCGCGCCGCGCAATTGCAGCCCGACGCGGCCGCGGTCGCGGCCCAGTTGGGCGTGGCGCTGGTGAACGCGGACCGGCTCGAGGATGCCGTGCCCGTATTTGAACGGGCGCTACGATTGAACCCGGGCTCCGCGGAATTGCACGGCAACTTCGGGCAGGTCCTGCGGGCGCTCGGTCGCAATCGCGAGGCGTCGGAACACCTCGAGGAAGCGGCCCGGCTCCAGCGCACCGCGGCCCCCAAGCCATGACTTTAATTCGGAGCCCGGCCCTCCGGCGACCGGGTGGAATTCACGGCCCCGCGTGTGTTGCCAGCGAATTCAAACGGCGTTGGTTGCGGCTCAGGGCGTTGGTTGCGGCTCAGGGCGCGCCGTTGACGAACACGACGTACATGTTGGCGCGCACCGGGGTCCCGTCAGTGTTCGAACCGAAGGTGAGACTGCCGTCCTGCGCGACTTTCCGCTCGAAGAGCGCCATGGGCGCGCCGTTGACGATCAGATTCCGGCCGACCGGCCGGAATTGCTGGGTCAGCCACCCCGGCAACGGGGCGCGGGCATCGTGCGCGAGTGTCACCACGGTGCCGCCGCTCACCGCCAGTTCGATCAAGTCCACCGCGCTGTAGCGCTGGTCGGCATCGGCAATCTGCACCCAGTCGGCGCCGACGAGCCCGGCGGGCAGGGCGGCAA
Organism: Opitutaceae bacterium; assembly: GCA_044344465.1. GTDB lineage: Bacteria > Verrucomicrobiota > Verrucomicrobiia > Opitutales > Opitutaceae > ER46. Next base: position 7,589 of record JBIJCX010000296.1, on the reverse strand, counting down.
AGGTGTAGTCACGATCAACGTAGATGTTCTTGCCCTCTTGCGCGCCCGTCTCGACGTGCACGATCGCCGACGCCGGCCCGGTGTAGTTAAAGGTCTTGATGAATTTCCCCGCCGTCGCGGGGACCGCGGGTTTGGGGTGGGTCAGGTCTGAGACCTGACCTACTTTGGCGCTGGCAAAAGCAGCCGTCGCCGGGGGTCTGGCAGGGAGCGTGACAGGCGTTGCGGCGGGTGGCGTGGCAGAGTAACCGCCCGTCGCGGCAAAGGGCTGGGACGCCAACCCGACGCTGCCGGGCTTCAGTCCGGCGCTCTTTGCCTCCACGGTGATCGTGCCGGCGGTGCGCGTGGCGCGGACCGCAATGCGGTTGATGCCGGCCTCGAGGTCGAGGAACGGATGATTGATGCTGTCGAGCCGGCCGCTGTTATAGCCACCGCGCCAGACGCCCGGGCCGCTGATCGCGAAATCGACGCGTGGCTGCACGGTCGGGCAACGGTGGCCGTTGGCGTCAACGGCCTCGACATCGATGAGGGCGACGTCCGCGCCATCCGCCCGCCATCCGCCCGGTGCCGTGATCGCGGTGAGCTTGAGCGCCACGGGAGCCCCGGTGGTGCGCTTGACCTGAGTGGCGACGACTTTGCCGGCGCGCCAAGCCACCGCCTCGATCTCACCGGGCTCCCAGGTGACGTCCGCAAAGGTGAAAAGATATTGGTCGGAGATTTTGCCCCGGCCAAGCGACCGGCGGTTCACGAAAAGTTCGACGGCCTCGGCGTTGGACGCGACGTAAACGTTTTTCTTGGTGCCGGCGGGATAGGTCCAGTGGCCGATGAGGTGGACCTGCGGGTCGCCGCGCCACATCGCGGCGCACACGTAGTAGGCCTCCTTCGGCAGTCGCACCGCGTCGACCTCGCCGCTGGCGCGCGCGACCTCGGCCGGCACGCGGCCGCCGCTCGTCGAGTCGGTGAAAATCCAGTTGGCGCCGCCCGAGTGCACGGCGGGACCGAGCTTCTTCATGTAGTGGCCAACCTGATTCGCGGCGAACTGCTCGGAGGTGAGCTGGTAGGTCATCCCCTTGGCCTCGGGGTAGCCGAAGTTGGGGGGCGAGGCGTCATCCCACACGCGGCGCGGCGCCTCCTCGCGGTTGTATTCGCCCTCCACGACGGGCAGCGACGCGATCTCGCGTCCGCCCTCGGTGCCGATGCCGACATCCATGAACTCGGCCGTGATCTTGTCGGCGCGGCGGTGGGCGTAGGCCCGGCCGCCGTGCGGGTCGTAGCGATCCATCAGTCCGCGCAATTCCCGGGCGTGCTCGCGCGTGACCTTCTGGTTGCCGCCCTCCCAGATGAGGATCGACGGGTGGTTGCGGTAGTAAATGACGACATCGCGAAACGCGCTGGCGCGGAGGGTCCACGCGGCGCCAACCGTGTCGTGCTCGCCGTCGACGCCGGGCTGGAGGGTGATGAGGCCGAGGCGATCGGCGGCGGCGATCTGCGCCGGGCCGCCGGCCACGTGGCCCCAGCGGACGAAGTTGCCGCCCGCGTCGCGCATGAGCCGGAGGGTGTCATGTTGGAGCCAGTCGGGCAGGGCGGCGCCGAGCCCGGGCCACTCGTTGGTGCTCTTCTGGCCCCACCCATGCAGCTTCACGGCCCGGCCGTTGAGGAACAGGCCCGCCGCGGTTTCCCAGCGCGCGGTGCGGAGGCCCAGCGGGACCTCGGTGGCGTCGATGGTTTCGCTGCCGACGCGCAGCGAACTCACCACGCGGTAAACGTGCGGATAGTCGGGCTGCCAGAGCCGTGGTTTCGCCAGCGTGCCGTTGACCTTGAAGGTCGTGCTGGCGCCGGCCGCCAGAACGCGGGTCTCACGGAGGATGAGCACGGACGTGCCGTCGGCATCGATGATCTCGGTGCTGAGTTCGACGGTTTGGGCGGCGGTGCGGCCATTTTGGGCCGGAACCTCGACGGCGATCTGCGCGGCGTCGGACGTGAGGCTGGTCGCGCCGGCATAGACGCCGGCGGTCTGAAGAAAACTGTACAGCGGAAGGGAGATGTGCAGCGGATCGGTGACATGAAGCCGGACGTTGCGATAAAGGCCGCCGTGGGCGGGGTGCCAGTGGGGATTGTTCCACGGAATCTGGTCGGCCTGCAGATCCTCGAGCTTGTCCGGGATGGTCTTGTTGATCGCGGCGTGGAGTTGGGAGAGATTGGGGTTGGCGGCCGACTTGCCGCCGGATTTTCCGGTGGCGGCGGCGACGGCGGCAGCCGCCTCGTCGTCGAGCGGATCCTTCATGAACCGATTGTCGACCATGACGGCGAGGACATTGGCCGCGCCGAGCCTGAGGTGGGGCGTCAGATCGAAGCCAAACGGCGTGAAGCCGGTCTTGCAGACGCCGAGCTTTGCCCCGTTGAGGTAGACTTCGGCGATCTGCCGCGCGGCTTCGAATTCGATGAAGATTTTTTTCCCGCTCCAGGTCGCGGGCGGCGTGAAGGCTTTCCGATACCAGGCGCGCCCGCTCCACTGGATCTGCTCGCCGCGGTGTCCGGGAGTGGACCAGTTGTCGAAGGTGTCGGTGTCGTTGAAGGTGTGCGGCGTGGACACGGTGTCCCAGGCCCGATCGTCGAAAGCCGGGGCTGGGGCGCCGGCCGGGTCGGCCTTGATGAAACGCCAGTCGGGATTGAAATTCAGCGTGAGCCGTTCGGCCGCGGCGGCGCCCACCGTCGCGACGGTGGCGGCGAGCAGCGCCCCGGCGAGGCGAAGACGGCGGGGAGAGCGACGGCTGGCCGGCACGGAACCAGCGAAGTGGTGGCAAATCATGTCCCCATTCTAGTTTCGCGCTGCCGCCGAGCCAGCGAGAACACGGTTATGTCGTTAAGTGGGTTCGGGATTGCGGCGCGCCCGTCCTGGGCTCAACTCGGGGCCGCCCGTCATCTTCTTATCCCTCATGAAACCCGCCATTATCATCACGCGTCGCGATTTCGTCATCTCCGCTTCGGCCGCCGCCACGGTGGCGATGTTGCCTTTTTCGGCGTTGGGCGCTCAGAAATCCGCCCCGGCCCGCTGGCCGGTGGGTTGCTTCAACCGGCCGTGGGTGAAGTGGAGCTACGACGAGGCGCTCGATGCGATCAAGGCGGCTGGGTACGGTTGGACGGGGCTGTTGTCGACCACGAAGACCGAGCCGTTCACCGGAGCCACGGCCACGCCGGAGTATCTGGCGGCGCTCAAACAAAAGATCTCGGCGCGGGGTCTGAAGGCGAACATGACCGCGCTGCGAATCAAGATCGCCGCGCCACTGGCCGACGCCATTGCCGACACGCGCCAGCAACTGGCCAACGCCCACACGCTGGGCCTGCAGTTCGCGCTGACGTTCGGGGCGAACAAACCCGGGGAGTACACGAAGTATTTCAAGATCATGGCCGATGCCGCCGCGTTTGCGCAGGAACGCGGGATCAAGCTCGTGCTCAAGCCCCATGGCGGTGGCAGCGGCGCAGCCGAGGAAATCCTCCGCGCCATGAAGGAGGTCGGGCACCCGAATTTCAAAATCTGGTACGATGCCGGTAACATCATCTACTACACGGGCAAGGATCCCGTCGCCGAGTTGGAGCGGATCGCAGAGCACGTGACGGGATTTTGCGCCAAAGACTGCGCGGCGCCGAAGAGCGAGGTCATGATTCAATTTGGCCAAGGAAAGGTCGATTTCGCCGGCGTCTTCAAGCGGCTCAAGGCGGCCGGTTTCAACGGCCCCATCATGGTCGAGGGCTGCGCGGTGGCCGCGACTCCGCAGGCGACGATGGAAAACGCCCGGGCCAACCGACTATTTTTGGAGCGAGTGCTGGCTTCGATCTGATCTCAGATTGGAGCATTCGGCTTCGAGCACTTCGGCGTGAAGATCACCTCGAAGTCCGCACCCGGTCCCGGCCCGACCTCCAGGCGGCCATCGATCGGCGTGGCCAGGCTCGAAATGAGTTGCAGACTGAGCGAAGCGGAGCGTTCGAACCAAACGTTACGTCCGGGCAGTGGTCCGGGAGCGCAAAACCTCAGATGCCCCCGAGTCGTTCACGCCGCTCCGCCAGCAGGGTAAGGTAGCGGGTCTTCATCTCGGCCGAGAGAAAGCTGGCTTCGATCCGGGCCGGCCAGCCGGCGCACGCGACCGCGAAGCGTGTCCGGGTCTGCTCAATCAGCGCGGCGCTGAGGCCGAGTCGCTCGCTCGCCAGGTAGCGCCAAAAGTCACTTTCGCGAAGCTTGGATTTCTTGCCGCGCAGCGGCAGCGCGAGTTCCTCTCGGCTGCGGGGATTGGGGATGGTGGAATTCAACAGGTCGTAGGCCGGCGACAGCTCCACCTTGTCGTCGCGCGTGATGAGCGACCAATTCTTGAGGTGCATGTCCTCGTTGCCGGTCAAGTAAGCGCAGAGCAGCCGGTCGAGGAATTTCATGCGCTCCAGGATCGGAAACGTGCAGAAGCGATCGATGATCTCTATCAGCCGCTCCGTGCTGGAGTCATATTTCGTTTCGCGGCTCGCGCCGCTTAGCTGCGCAAAATCCTCCACCGGCTTCCTGCTCCAGCCCGCGCGGTCGAAGCGGCGGACAAAGTAAGAATGGGTTTGGTCACTGTTCTGCAGCAACCCGTGCACGGGCACCTCGATCCCCAAGGTGACGGCGAGCGACATGGTGAGGGCCTCGTTTTCCGGCAGCTCCGCGTAGACGAGATGGGGCGGCTTCACGATATATCGGCCGCCGTGATCGACGAGTTCCATGCGGCCCTCGGTCACGCGCAGCACCGTGCTGACTTTCGGCTGCATGCCTTGGATGGACATCTTCACCGCGCGCGCGGCCGCTTCCTCCAGCAGTTGGTCCCGGGTGTAGGGCAGTGGCGCCAGCGATTGTAGACGGCGATCGAGCAGGCGCAGGCCCGCTGGCGAATAGGGCCCCGGGTCTGCCCAAGGTTCATTCGTGATCAGGCACCTCATGGGGCGGCCTCGATTCGCAGGGAACCGACAACATCGCGACCCACCGCGAGCAATTGACTGAACAGGTCGTGGCGATCCAGTTTGCGCAGTCGAAGCAGCGCTTCGAGCTGGACGCCCTCGGGGAGCAGTCCCTCGAAAGGCGCAGGGAGGCGCGGAAATTCCCACACCTGCTGGCTCGCCGGCATGGTGAGCGAGACCGGCTCGCCATGAAATGCGGTGTCATACGTGAAGCGATACGTCCCGTCGTCCCGTGCCTCCAATAGGCCGGCGAGTTGATCTTGTTGATAAATGCGGGCGAGCCTCATGGTGAACGCGTCAGTTTCGTCGAATGTGAGGGCGAGAGTGACGGCGATGACGAGGGCGACTCGGACGTTGATGACGGCGCGGACAAAGATGGCGGAAGTGATGCCGATACGGCGGCTGTCGCTCGCTTGAGTAATGGGCTCTGCCACTCGACGGTGATACTCAGCACGCGAAAGATCTTCCGGAGAGTGTCCCACTGAACCGATTCCTTGCCGTGCTCCAAATCCCACACGACCGTCTTGCCCACACCGGCGAGCTTCGCCAGTTGGGTTTGGGTCAGCCCGGCTTTCTGCCGATGGATTTGGATCAATTGGGCCAAGGCGATCATTGCTGCTTTAGCAGTAATGGAATGCTAAAAACGTAAACTTCAAGGTCAAACAGTGGTGTTATGATTATTTGATACCGCTTAACCGGGAAATAATGGCTTTAATTAAAAATCTACATCGTTCTTGGCACAGAAATAGTGGCCTATTACCGCTAAGGCGGTAATAGGTGTCAAGAGGCCGCGCCGGGACGCGCCACCAATTCTCGCCCGGCGAACATGAAAAGCATGGAACAGAAACTCATCGATTACGGAAGATCACCAGATTGCGGGCCTCGAAGGTCTGCCAGTCGTTCGGTAGCTTTTTTTCACGGACTACCGATCGGCTTTTATCGGATGGCGACCGCTCTGTGCACCGCCGCGCCACTCCAGCCTGCGAGATGAATCTTCGCGCGCGATTTTGACCTCAAGCCCGCCAACCAAGTGCCGATTAGATTAGATTGGTTTCCTCTTTTGGTGAAATAGCACGTTAATGAATCCTCTATCAAGCGACACCATCGTGCTCGTTGAAGACGACGAGGGCATTCGCGAAATCTTGAGTGCTATGCTTGAACTGCACGGCTTCAGCGTCGTAACCGCCGCAGACGGGATCGAGGGTCTCGCAACGGTGCGAAACAAAATGCCTTCGCTCATCATCACCGACGTGAAAATGCCCGGCATGACAGGGTTCGAACTGCTCGCGATATTGCGCGAAGACGCAGTGTTGCGTGGGATCCCTGTGATTGTGATCTCGGCGAAGGACGACCGCGCCACCACTCGTCACTGCATGGAACTCGGCGCCGCCGACTTCATCACCAAGCCTTTCAGTGAGGACGAAGTAATCCGCTCCATTGCGACCCGGCTAAAGATGAAGGCTTTGTTCGACAATCTCGATGCCTTCGGTAACACTGTCGCGCACGATCTCAAGAATCCCCTCTCGACGCTGAACAGTCGGCTAGAACTGGCCGGCCTAATGCTGGGTAACGAGGAAGAGGCGGTTGTGCGCAGTCAGCTTACCGAGGCCACCGTCTCCGCCCGTCGACTTTGCGGCATCATCGACGAACTCCTCATCCTCGCCGGCATTCGCCGGGAAGCCATAGATCTGCTCCCTCTCGACATGACCGCCATCGTCACCGAGTCGATCCATCATCTAGCCACTCTCCTCCAGCAGCATTCGGCCAGCATTCAGACGCAGAACACCTGGCCCGCGGCAATGGGGCATGCTCCGTGGATCGTCCAAGTTTGGGCCAATTTTATTAGCAACGCTGCGAAATATGGCGGACCTAAGCCGCGGATCACACTTGGCGGGGAAGTCTGCCCCGACGGAGTCGCTGTCCGATTCTGGGTGCAAGACAACGGGCCGGGAATCGAAGAAACCGCACGAAAGTCAATGTTCTCCGAATCGACTAAGATTAGTCCCGTTCGAATCAGTGGGCACGGACTGGGCCTCGCAATCGTGCGGCGCATTGTCGAAAAACTTGGCGGACAAGTTGGCGTCGAAAGCTCGCCGGGGGCGGGCGCCCGGTTTTGGTTTAAGTTGCCTGCTACTGCCGTTTCTGACCTCACCACCCCACGGCCAATTCCGGGCTGGCGAGCCCAAATCCATTGTCGCTCTTTGCCGCTCGCTGTACGAACGGCGCGTTTCAAATAAGAACGATTTAGAACGATTGCGAGGCGGTGCCAGGCCGCCCCGCGGCGTCTTCGGGTTAGTGACCGCGCTGGGCACCGAAAAAACCAGCGCGGGAATCCCGTTCCAGACACCGTGCCTTTCTGAAACACCTCTCGGCCGGAAAGGTCGATCAACGACTTGTAGGGCCGAATGAATTACGCAAAGCACTGATGTGAGTATCGCCCCAGAAACGGTCCTATTTAGCACGGACCAATTCGACGCAGGTCGGCAGCGGCCGCCGGCAAAGATTCACGCCGGCGAGGTGGTCAAGAGCCGGACCGTGTTGATGCACACCTTTAGATCAAAAGGTTTCTTCAGGAAGGCTTGGGGTCGCTCGGGATGGTCGCCTCGCATGACTTG